>JBGPBV010000198.1:0-10837 GCA_041481445.1 Vicinamibacteria bacterium | reverse complement strand
GCCGACCTCGACGGCGACGGGCGGAAGGACCTGATCGTCGCGGACCTCGGCGAGTTCTTTCCGGGCGACCACGAGAAGGGCGCCGTCTTCGTCCTGCTCGCGCTGGCCGGCGGCGGTTACGCGCCGCTCACCCTCGGCGGCTTCCCGCGCACGGCCGATGCCGAGGCGGTCGACGTGGACGGCGACGGCAAGCTCGACCTGGCGATCGCCGCGTTCGGCTGGCACGTCAAGGGCGAGGTCGACCTCCTGCGCAACCGCACGACGGACTGGAGCCAGCCCGTCTTCGACCGCGTGAAGCTGGACGGCCGCGCGGGCGCCATCCACGTGGTGCCCGCCGACATCGACGGCGACGGCAAGATGGACCTCGTGGCCCTGATCGCCCAGGAGCACGAGGCGGTGGTGGCCTATCTCGGGGACGGCAACGGCGGGTTCGGTCCCCCGCGCACGCTGTATGCCGCCCCGCACCCGAACTGGGGCTCCTCGGGGATGCAGCTCGTGGACCTCGACAAGGACGGCGACCTCGACGTCCTCGTCACGAACGGCGACATGTTCGACGACGACATCCTCAAGCCCTACCACGGCATCCAGTGGCTGGAGAACAAGGGCCACCTGCGCTTCGAGCCGCATCCGCTCGCCACCCTGGCCGGCGCCCACCGCGCGGTAGCGGTGGACCTCGACGGCGACGGCGACCTCGACATCGTGGCCTCCGCGTTCACGGGCGTGGTCAGCGGCAAGGCGGCGGAGGGCCTGCCGTCGCTCGTCTGGCTCGAGCAGGTCTCGCGGGGCAAGTTCGTGCGCCACACGATCGAGACGGGCTCGCCCGTCCATCCCACGCTTGACGTCGGCGACGTGGACGGCGACGGCGACGTCGACATCGTGACCGGGGTCTTCCGTCTCCAGGGCACGTCCGACCACTGGCTCGAGGTCTGGGAGAACCAGAAGGTCGTCCGGCCGGCGTCTCCGCCTACTTCTCCCGCACGGTGAGGACCACGCTCGCGGTCTGACGCGAGCTGGGCCCGACCATCACCTCGAAGGCCCCCGGCTCCACCACCGGCTTCATGTCCGCGCCGACCAGGGCGAGCGCCTCCGGCTTGAGCGCGAGCTCCACCGTCGTCTTCTCGCCCGGGCGGAGATGGACGCGCCGGAAGCCGCGCAGCTCCTTGACCGGCCGCGTGTAGGTCGCCACGCGCTGGTGGACGTAGAGCTGGGCCACCTCGTCCCCCTCGCGGCGGCCGGTGTTCGCGACGTCCACGCGTACCGTCGCCGTCTGCCCGGGCCCTATCTCCGCCGGCTCCACCCGCAGGTTGTCCATCGTGAAGGTCGTGTAGCTCAGGCCGTGCCCGAAGGCGAAGAGCGGCTCGCGGCTGGTGAAGACGTAGGTCCGGTTCCGCGAGGGCTTGGCGTTGTAGTACGCGGGGATCTGGCCGACCGAGCGCGGGAACGTGATGGGCAGCTTGCCGCCGGGCACGACGTCGCCGAACAGCACCTGCGCGATGGCCGTCCCCCCCTCCTGGCCGAGGTACCAGCCCTCCAGGATCGCGGGCACGTGCTCGGCCGCGTAGTTGATGGAGAGGGGACGGCCGCCGATCAGGAAGACGACGGTGGGCGTGCCCGTCTCCACCACGCGGCGGATCAGCTCGTCCTGCGCGCCGAGCAGGTCGAGGGAGTCGCGATCGCCCAGGTGCGACTCCGACCAGGCCTCGCGGTTGGTGGCCTCCGTCTCGCCCACGAAGACCAGGGCGACGTCGGACTTGCGCGCGGCCTCCTCCGCCTGGCGCAGGCTCGTCTCCTGCGCGTGCGGATCGGCCGGCTGGCTGTTGTCCTCGTACCAGCCGTCCCATCCCTGCTTGCCGGTCGTGATGCGGCACCCCTGGGCGTGGAGCACTCGCGCCGCCGCGCCGACACGTGCGCGGATGCCGTCGAGCGGGCTCACGCCGCGGCCGGGATCGCGGCTGTAACCCCCGAGGTGGACGTCGGTGGCGTTGGGGCCGATGACCGCGATCGTCTTGAGCTTCGCGAGGTCGAGCGGGAGGAGCTCGTCGTCGTTCTTGAGGAGGACGATCGCCTCCTGGGCCGCCTTCAGGGCCAGCCTCCGGTGCTCGGGAGAGTTCGTGATCCTCTCCGTGTACGCGGGGTCGACCAGGGGGTCCTCGAACAGGCCGAGCCGGAGCTTCGCGGCCAGGATGCTCGAGACGGCGCGGTCGACCTGGGCGGGCGGGACGCGCCCCGCCTTCACCTCCTCGACGAGCGTGCGGTAGACGGAGCCGTCGGAGAGATCGAAGTCCACCCCCGCGGCCAGCGCCTTGCGCGCCGCCTCCGCGTTGTCCGCCGCCACCTGGTGCGTGGCCACGAGCATCTGCAGGCCGCTTCCGTCCGAGACCACGTGCCCGCGGAAGCCCCACTCCTGGCGCAGGACCTCGTCCAGGAGCCAGGGATTCACGTGCGCGGGCAGGCCGTCGATCTCGTTGTAGGAGGCCATGACGCTGGCCACGCCCGCCTCCTGGACGGCGGCGCGGAAGGGCACGAGGAACGTCTCGCGGAGCGTCCGCTCCGAGTAGTTGGCGGGGGCGGTGTTGGTGCCGCTCTCCGGCTCGCCGTGGGCGGCGAAGTGCTTCATGGTCGCCATCACGTGATGGCGGTCGAAGGGACCCGGGCCCTGCAGTCCCTGGATGGCGGCCACGCCCATGCGGGAGACGAGGTAGGGATCCTCGCCGTAGGTCTCCTCCGTGCGTCCCCAGCGCGGATCGCGCGCGAGGTCCAGCACGGGCGTGAAGGCCTGGTTCGCGCCCGCCGACGCCATCTCGTCCCCCGCCGCCGTGAACACCTGCTTCACGAGGTCGGGATCCCAGGTGCTGGCGAGCGCGATGGCCTGCGGGAAGCTCGTGGCGTAGTGGGCCATGTATCCGTGGAGGGCTTCGCCGAAGAAGAGGGTCGGGATGCCCAGGCGCGTCTTCTGGAGCCGGTAGCGCTGGAGCGCGTTGCGCAGGACGGCCCAGTCCCGCGGAAGGCGCCGCACGGCCGGCCGGTTCATCTCCTGGAGGGCGCGCTCGAAGTTGGCGGCCGTGAACTGGCCGGTGGGATCGATGACGCCGCGCTCGAGCGAGCGTCCTCCCGCGATCTGGTCGACCTTCTCTTCCAGCGTCATGCGCTTGAGGAGGTCGGCCACGCGCTCCTCGATCGGACGCCGGGCGTCGGCAGGGGGCACAGGCTCCTGTGGGGCGGCCGCGATCGGGACGAGCAGCCCGGCCACGAGCACGGAGACGGAAGCGGCGGAGGCGACGCGCATCAGCGATCCTTTCTCGTGACACCATGGCGCCGGAGGCGAGCGTTGAACGGGAGATCCGGCGGCGTCCTGCTCGCGGCGATGGCGGCTCTCGGGGCCTTCGCGAACCCCGCCTGGTACCGGGGCGCGGCGCCGCCTCCCGCCGCTCCGGCGAGCGAAGCGGCCCGAGAGGCGATGGTCCGACGCACCTGCGCCACCTGCCACGCCCTCCCTCCGGCCGACATCCTACCCAAGTCGGCCTGGAAGGGCGTCGTCCGCGACATGACGTCGCTCATCCTCGAGGGCGGCGACCCGCCGGCGCCCTCTCCCGCTCCCGACTTCGACGCCGAGCAGATCACGGACTACTACGAGCGAAACGCGCCGCGCGAGCTGCCGTCGCCCTCGCCCTGGCCCGCCCCCGGTGCGGACCCAGACCGGTTCGCGCGCCACGTGCTGGACTACCCGGACGCCGACCGTCCGGCCGCCGTCGCGAACGTGCGGCTGCTGGGGCTCGCCGCCGGGAAGCCTCCCGAGATCGTGGCCGCGGACATGATCTCGGGGCTGATCCTGGCCGGCGGCGGCCAAGGGGCGCCGTCCGTCCTCCGCGTGCTCGGCCGTCTCGCCCACCCCTGCCACGTCTCCGCGGTGGACCTCGACAAGGACGGGATCACCGACCTCCTGGTGGCCGACCTCGGCAACGCGGTGCCCGGCGACAGCACGCTCGGGGGCGTCGTCTGGATGCGCGGCCGGGCCGACGGCACCTACCAGGCCGTCACCCTCGCCCAGGGCTTGCCGCGGGTGGCGGACGTGGAGGCCGGCGACTTCGACGGGGACGGGGACCTCGACCTCGTGGTGGCCGCCTTCGGCTGGCGCAAGACGGGCGACATCCTCCTCCTCGAGAACCGGACCACGGACTGGAGGCAGCCGAAGTTCGTGCCGCAGGTCGTGGACACGCGGACGGGCACGATCCACGTGCCCGTCGTCGACCTCGACGGCGACGGGCGCCTGGATTTCGTGGCCCTCATCTCCCAGCAGCACGAGACGGTGGCCGCCTTCCTGGGCGACGGCAAGGGGAGCTTCCACGAGGAGACGATCGACCGCGCCCCGCATCCGGCCTGGGGCTCGTCCGGCATCCAGCTCGTGGACCTGGACGGCGACGGCGACCTCGACGTCCTCGTCACCAACGGCGACATGCTCGACGACTTCCAGCTCAAGCCCTACCACGCCGTCCGCTGGCTGGAGAACCGCGGAAGCTTCCCGTTCGTGCCCCACGAGATCGCGCCCTTCTTCGGCGCCCTGCGGGCCCAGGCCGCCGACCTCGACGGGGACGGCGACATGGACATCGTGGCCTGCTCGCTCGTGCAGCTCGCGAGCACGTCTTCGGAGCCGGCGCCCGCGCGCATGCTGCCTTCGCTCGTCTGGCTGGAGCAGACGGCTCCCGGCCACTTCGTGCGGCACACCCTCGAGCTGGGCGGGCGTCACCTCAGCCTCGACCTCGGGGACGTGAATGGCGATGGCGCCGTCGACATCGTCACCGCGAGCTCGCTCTCGGGCCGGCCCGGGTTCGTGGAGGTCTGGGAGAACCGGGGGCGGCGCGGCCGCTAGCCCCGGCCGCGCGCGTTTGACGGCTCACCGCCGAGTGTGATCTCGTTCCCGCCCGCAAGCACGCACACGGAGGCGAGGCGGATGAAGCTGGCAAGGGCGGTGGCGATGGCCGGACCCGTGCTCCTGACCCTCGGGGCGGGAGCGCTCCACGCGCAGGGGGCCGGCAACCAGCCGCCCGCGCTCTTGAGCGACCTCGTGGACGTGAGCCGCGACTTCCGCGACTACACGAACGCCTACTACCTCGCGGATGCGCTCACGAAGTTCGACCCCGCCACCGCCCGCGGACAGGTCCAGTGGAAACGCCACCAGGTCGTGCCCCGGCTCGCTTTCGACAACATGGAGCAGGGGCTGCGGCCTTTCGAGGGAGCGGTCTTCCCGTCCGGCGAGTACCCGACCGATCCCGAGCTGCCGTTCGCGATCGAGTTCGTGTCCCCGCGCACCGTCCGCCTGCGCATGCATACGGGGCCGCCGGTCCGCGGCGACGGCGAGTCGCTGATGCTGGCGGGCCCCGTCCCCCACGACGGGTCCTGGAAGTACGAGGCGGTCGAGGGCGGCCACCGCTACGCGAGCGCGTACGGCTCCGTCACCGTCAGCGAGAAGCCGTGGCACGTCGAGTTCCGCGACGCCGCCGGCCGCCTCCTGACCCATACCCAGCACACCCGGGACTACTCGAACACGCTGGTGCCCGCCTTGCCCTTCTCGTTCATCCGCCGCTCCTCGGACTTCTCGCGCAGCGTGGCCGCCGTCTTCTCCCTCTCCCCGGGCGAGAAGCTCTACGGCACCGGCGAGTCCTTCACGCGCCTCGACAAGCGCGGCCAGCGCGTGGTCCTGTGGTCCAACGACGCCAACGGCGTCGAGAACGAGCGCATGTACAAGCCCGTCCCGTTCTTCATGAGCAGCCGCGGCTACGGGATCTTCGTGCACACGACCGCGCCCGCCACCTTCGACATGGGAGCCAGCTACCAGGGCAGCAACGCGCTCCTGCTCGGCGACGACGAGCTCGACGCGTTCGTGTTCCTGGGCGCGCCCAAGGACGTGCTGGCCGAGTACACCGCGCTCACCGGGCGCGCGCCCATGCCGCCCCTGTGGTCCTTCGGCCTCTGGATGAGCCGCATCTCCTACTTCTCGGAGGAGGAGACGCGGGCGGTGGCGGCCAGGCTGCGGGACAACCGGATCCCGAGCGACGTGATCCACCTCGACACCGGCTGGTTCGAGACGGACTGGCGCTGCGACTACGAGTTCTCGAAGACGCGCTTCAAGGACCCCGCGAAGATGATCGCGGACCTCCTGCGCGACGGCTTCCACATCTCGCTCTGGCAGCTCCCGTACTTCGTGCCCAAGAACCGCCTGTTCCCCGAGATCCTCGAGAAGGGGCTGTTCGTCCACGACAGCAAGGGCTCTCTGCCCTACGACGACGCCGTGCTCGACATGTCGAACCCCGAGACCATCCGCTGGTACCAGGAGAAGATCGGCAACCTGCTGAAGCTCGGGGTGGGCGCGATCAAGGTGGACTTCGGGGAGGCGGCGCCCCTCGCGGGGATCTACGCCTCCGGGAAGAGCGGCTTCTACGAGCACAACCTCTACCCGCTGCGCTACAACCGCGCGGTCGCCGAGGTCACGAAGAGGGTCAAGGACGAGAGCATCATCTGGGCCCGCAGCGCCTGGGCGGGCAGCCAGCGCTACCCGGTGCATTGGGGCGGCGACGCCGGCAAGATGGACATCGGCATGGCCGCCACCCTGCGCGGCGGCCTCTCCCTGGGCCTCTCCGGCTTCACGTTCTGGAGCCACGACATCGGCGGCTTCCTGGGCGACAAGGCGGAGGACGTCTACCACCGCTGGGTCCCCATGGGCATGCTGATCTCGCACAGCCGCAGCCACGGCACCCCGCCCAAGGAGCCCTGGGAGTTCAGCCCCGGCTTCCTCGCCGACTACCGGCGCACGGCGGAGATGCGCTACCGGCTGATGCCGTACATCTACGCGCAAGCCGCGGATTCGAGCGCGCGCGGCCTGCCCATGACGCGCGCCCTCTTCGTCGAGTACCCGGACGATCCGGGCTCCTGGCTGGTGGAGGACGAGTACCTGTTCGGCTCGGACATCCTGGTGGCGCCGCTGTTCGAGACGGGCATGACCGGCCGCGCGGTGTACCTGCCTCCCGGCAAGTGGATCGACTACCAGACCGCGCGCGTCTACGCGGGCGGATGGCAGCAGATCGCGGCGGGCGCGCTGCCCGTGGTCATGCTCGTGCGCGACGGGGCGGCCATCCCGCACATCGCGCTGGCCCAGTCCACGTCGAAGATGGACTGGTCGGCGCTCGAGCTGGTCGTCTTCGCGGACGGCGCGCGGGAGGCGCGCGCCCTGGTGGCGCTGCCCGCCGACAACGTGCTCCGGCCGCTGACCCTGGCCCGCAAGGGCGACGCGTTCGCCCTCTCCCCGGATCCCCTGGCGGGAAAGGTGCGCTGGACGGTGCGGCGCGCGGCGGCGCCGGCGCGTTAGCGCCTTCGCGCCCTCAGCGCGCCGGATCGGGCAGCAGGCTGGCCAGCAGCAGGACCAGCGGCGCGTTCCAGTTGATCGCGATCTCGTTCGAGGCGTACGAGCCCTGGTCGTCGCGGTAGCGGCGCGCGGGCGGCGTGGCGGGCAGGGCGTCGATGACGGGATCGCCGCCGTAGCGGTTGGGCCCGCCCGAGAGGAGTCCCGGCCAGGGCTCGCCGTTCGTGTCGCCTCCGCTCGGCCGATGGTGCGGGTTGCGGAAGGGCCGGGCCCCGAGGCGGGTCACCCACGACAGGGCGAACGTGTTCCGCCCGAGCAGGTAGTGCAGGTCCTCCGCCGCCGCGTCCAGGAAGGCGGGGTCGGGCTGCAGCGCGGACGCCGCCGCCAGCAGGACGCCGTAGTTGGCGACCACGCCGTTCGAGCCCCAGACGTAGTCGGTGTCGCGCAGGCTCAGGTGATAGGGGCTCGCGCTCGTGCGCGCGACCACCGCGCGCGCGGCCTCCAGGAGGGCGCCGCGGATGCGCGCCCGCGCTGCCTCGTCCGTGGCCGGCAGCGGCGAGAGCGCGTACGTGATCAGGGCCAGGCTCCCGACGTTCTGCCAGGAGGGGGGCGAGTCGATGGAGCCCAGCGCGTGCGCGTAGGCGCCCACGAAGTAGGCCTGGTACTCCGCGGTCCCGGTGGCGCGGAAGAGCTCGGCTGCCGCCCACAGCCGCTCGTCCGAGCAATCGCGGTCGCCGTACTCGCCCGTCACCACGCCGCAACAGTTGCCGAAGGTCACGCTCGGATATCGCTCGAGCCATTTCCAGGCGCGCTCGGCCGCGCCCAGCGCGGTGGCGGCAAAGGCCGGATCGAAGGGGCGGAACACGCGGGCGGCGATGGCCATGACCGCGGCGAAGTCCGCGGTGGCGCACGAGCTCTTGTACGGGCTGCCTCCGGTCCCGATGACGTAGCGCGGCCCGCCGTCGTCCACCTCGGGCATCACGAAGCCGCCGAATCGCTCGGAGGTGAGCTTGTGCCAGACGCCGCCGTCGGCGTCCTGCATCTTGAGCATCCAGACGAGGTTCCAGCGCGCCTCGTCGAGGAGGTCGGGGGTGGCGTTGCCCGACTCCGGGATGGCCAGGCTCACCGCGGCCAGGCGCTGCGGGAACATCTCGTAGGCCCAGAGGAGCTCGCCCGTCGTGATGCCGGAGTTGACGACGTACTTGCCGTAGTCGCCGGCATCGTGCCAGCCCCCGCTCCCGTCGACCACCCCGGCGCCGCCCGACGAGACGTGCATCGCGGCGTCGGGATTCCGGGTCCCGGCGACGTGGCAGGCGGCGTGGCGATAGCCCGGGAACGAAGGACCCAGGTCCACGGCAGTGCCGCAGCGCTGGCCGTAGAACGCCCGCGCGGCCAGCACGAACGCCGCGGCATAGACGTCGGGCGCGACGGAGAACTCGTCGCTGGTGCCGACTCCCGCCACGTCGACGTAGTACGAGCCCGTCTCGGTGAGGGCGGAAAGGTCCGCGATCCGCACGCTGTCGCCGGTGTCGGGGTCGGCTCGAGACGGCGAGAGCGTGCCGCCCAGCACCTCGCGCCCGTCCCCGGCCCGGTGCACGGTGAACGCGCCGGTCGCGTGCGCGTCGGTGACCACGGCCAGCTTGGGACGCGACGGCAGGTAGCCGACCTGGTCGACCTTCACCGCGTCGCTGCGGGCGGCGCGGGCAGGGCCGGCCGCCTCGCTGCCGCAGGCGGAGCCGAGCGTGAACACCGCGACGGCGGCGAGTCGTGGTCGCACGAGGCCCATGGCGCGGATTCTAGTCCCCTCCTGACCGGCGCTTACAGAAAACGCTTTCGCGCGTAAGTGACTGAAATCGTTTTCATAATTCTTATGCGCGGCGGACGAATTCTTCTTGACAGCCGTGGGGCGAACATTTCCAATCATCGGAAGTCTACCGAAGGGTCTCGAGGGATTTTCCGTATTGACGCCGGGCGGCAGCGCCTGACGAGGGTGAAAGACATGCCGAGGATCTCACTCGTTCGAGTCGGCCTCGCGTTGCTCCTGTTGCTGCCGGCCACCGCGGCCCTGGCCCAGAACGCGGGCAGCCTCCGCGGCAGCGTCAAGGACAAGACGGGCGCGCTCGTGCCGGGCGCCAGCGTCAGCCTCACCAACGAGGCCACCAAGTTCGGCCGCACGGCCCAGAGCGACGCGAAGGGGGCCTTCTTCTTCGCCGCCGTCGAGCCCGGCAGCTACACGCTGAAGGCCGAGCTCAGCGGCTTCAAGAGCTACGAGGCCAAGGGCATCCGCGTCAGCGCCAACGACACCGCCGGCGTGGACGTGACCATGGAGGTCGGCACCCAATCCGAGAACGTCGTGGTCACCGCCTCCCGCGAGCTGATCTCGAACCAGACGGGCGCGCGCGAGGGCGTGATCACGAGCGAGCAGATCGAGAACATCTCGATCCTGGGCCGCAACCCCCTCGAGCTGCTGCGCACGCTGCCGGGCGTGGTGACCCCCGAGCAGTCCAACTTCGAGAAGTCGAGCATCTCCGAGGGCTTCGGCAACGTGAACACGCCCTGGGCCATCAACGGAGCGCGTCCCCAGAACCTGGCGGTGACGATCGACGGCGCGAACCTGCGCGACATCGGCAACAACTCCGGCATGATGAACGTGCCGAACAACGAGTTCGTGGCCGAGGTCAAGGTCCAGATGGGCAACTACTCGGCCGAGTTCGGCAGCTCGGCCGTGAACATCCAGGCCGTGACGAAGAGCGGCAGCGCGAACTTCCACGGGTCCGTCTACGACTACCTGCGCGATCACAGCCTCGCCGCCAACGACCGCTCGCGGAACTACGCCGGCCTGGACCGGCCGCCGGAAAAGTACCAGTACCCCGGCTTCACGCTCTCCGGTCCCATCCTCGTCCCCGGCACCGGTTTCAACAAGGACCGCGACAAGGCCTTCTTCTTCGTGGGCTGGGAGTGGCAGCGGCAGACCACCGCCCCCGACCCCCGCTTCGGCGTGGTGCCCACCGTGGGCATGCGGCAGGGGAACTTCAACGACTATTCCTCCGGACAGCACCTGAACATGGGGACCACCGTCAACATCCCGAAGGGGTTCCCGGGGGCGGGCACCCCGGCCCCGGGCAACAACCTGGCGCCGTACATCGACCCCACCGGCAAGGCGTTGATGGGCCTCTACCCGATGCCGAACTACAACGACCCGAACAACCGCTACAACTACATCTTCAACCCGCTGGTCGACGCCAACCGCAATCAGGGCGTGGTGCGCCTCGACTACAACATCAGCGACAGCGTCCGCACCTACGTCCGCCTGGCCCGCGACTCGGAGATCAACCAGAACGCGCGGGGGCTGTGGTGGGGACCCGGGAACATCGAGCTGCCCTCCCCGATCAACGGCAACTCCAAGGGGAGCTCCGCGGTCTTCAACCTGACCGCCGTCCTCTCCCCCACCGCCACCAACGAGTTCATCTTCACCTGGAGCCG
>JBGPBV010000197.1:0-10871 GCA_041481445.1 Vicinamibacteria bacterium | reverse complement strand
TGACCGAACGCACTCCTTCCGTCATCGAATTGGATCCCGCGGTGTCGCCCCCGGCGGCCCTGCCCGATCGGATCTACGCCACCTTGAAGCACCGGATCCTCACCTGCTCGATGCGGCCGGGGGAGCGCATCGTGGAGAAGGATCTCTGCAAGGAGATGCAGGTCTCCCGGACCCCCTTGCGCGAGGCCTTCAACCGCCTGGCCCTCGAGGGCCTCATCGTGCTCTCGCCCTACCGCGGCTACGCCGTGGCGCCGGTGACGGTGAAGGGCTACCAGGACCTGTGCGAGCTGAGGCGGATCGTGGAGGGCGGCACCGCCGCGCGGGCGGCCGAGATGGCGGGGCCGGAGGACGTCCAGAGGATGACGAGCACGGCGGAAACGCGCTACACGCCCGGCGATCGCGAGAGCTACCTCGGGTACCTCCGGAAGAACAGCGCGTTCCATCTCGCCGTCGTCCAGACCACGCAGAACCGCCAGCTGGAGGCGATCCTGATGTCCGCCCTCGACCGCCACCAGCGGCCGCTCTACCTCGGGCTGGACGTCGGCATCGACGGCCAGGCCTCCACCGAGGAGCATCTCGAGATCGCGGGCGCGGTGAGCCGGCACGATCCCGACCGCGCGCGCACGCTGATGGTCGAGCACATCGCCAAGGCGGAGGACCGGATCGTGGCCGCCCTGCGCGCGGCCGGGTACTAGCCCGACCTAGCCCCGAAGCATCTTCCCCGGGTTCATCAGGTTCAGCGGATCGAGGGCGCCCTTGAGCTCGCGCATGACCTCGACCGCCTCCCCGTGCTCGCGCACGAGGTACTCCATCTTGCCCATCCCGATGCCGTGCTCGCCCGTGCAGGTGCCGCCGACCTCGAGGGCGCGCACGACCATGAGGTCGGCCAGCCGCCGCGCCTCCTCGATCTCCTCCGGGCGGGCGGGATCGACCAGGTAGACCATGTGGAAGTTGCCGTCGCCCACGTGCCCGACGAGGGCGCCGCGCAGGGGCGAGCCCGCCAGGTCCTGCTTGGCGGCGAGGACGGCTTCGGTCAGGCACGAGATGGGCACGCAGACGTCCGTGGTCCACCCCTTGGCGCCCGGCCGGAGGGCCAGCGCGGCGTAGTAGGCGTCGTGGCGCGCCTTCCAGAGGCGCGCGCGCTCCTCCGGGCGCGTGGCCCACTGGAAGCCCTTGCCCCCGTTCTCGGCCGCCGCCGCCTCCGCCAGGCCGGCCTGCTCGACCACGCTCGCCTCCGAGGGGCCGTGGAACTCGAAGAAGAGGGTGGGCGCGACCGGATGGTGGAGCCCGGAGAAATGGTTGACGGCGTCAACCATTTCCCCGTCGAGCAGCTCCACCCGGGCCACGGGAATGCCGGCCTGGATGACCGCGATGGCGGTGTCGACCGCCCCCTTCATGGTGGCGAAGGCGCAGACGGCGGCGGAGGCCGCCTCCGGCACCAGGTGCAACCGCAGGGTGACCTCCGTGATCACGCCCAGGGTGCCCTCCGAGCCCACGAAGAGGCGGGTGAGGTCGTAGCCGGCGGAGGACTTGCGGGCGCGCCCGCCGGTGCGGATGACGCGGCCGTCGGCCAGGACCACGGTGAGGCCCAGGACGTTGTCCTTCATGGTCCCGTAGCGCACGGCGGTGGTGCCGGAGGCGCGGGTGGCGGCCATGCCGCCGATGGTGGCGTCGGCCCCGGGATCGATGAAGAAGCAGAGGCCGGTGTCGCGCAGGGCCTGGTTGAGCTGCTTGCGCGTGATCCCGGCCTCCACGGTGGCGTCCATGTCCTCCGGGGCCACGCGCAGGACCCGGTTCATGCGCGTGAGGTCGAGGCAGACGCCCCCCCGGTGGGCCAGGACGTGCCCTTCGAGCGAGGTGCCGGCCCCGAACGAGATCACGGGCGCCCGGTGCTGCGCGCAGGCCTCCACGACCGCGCGCACCTCGTCCGTCGAGAGGGGGAAGGCCACCGCGTCCGGGGCCTCCGGCGGGTGGTGGGACTCGTCGCGGCTGTGGTGGTCGCGGACGGCGGCGGCGGTGGAGAAGCGCTCCCCGAGGAGCGAGGAGAGCCGACGGGCGAGGGCGGCGGGAAGGCTAACGAATCACTCCGATCTTGCTCAGCGGCCAGAACCGGAAGACGGCCTTGCCGTAGATGTACTTCTCCGGCACCTCGCCCCAGTTCCGGCTGTCGTTGCTGCTGTTGCGGTGGTCGCCGAGCACGTAGTAGTAGCCCTTCGGGACCTGGACGGGCTCGTAGCTCTCGCCGTCGTTGAACTGCGCGCGCACGTAGTCCTCGGTCAGGCGCCGGCCGTTGACGAAGAGGACGCCGCGGCGCAGCTCGACGGTGTCGCCGGGCACGCCCACCACGCGCTTGATGAAGGAGACGGACGGGTCCTTCGGGTACCAGAAGACGACCACGTCTCCGTGGTCGATGGGCTGGAAGCGATAGATGAACTTGTTGACGATGATCCGCTCGCTGTCCTCGAGCAGGGGCAGCATGCTCGTGCCCTGCACGCGGAAGGCCTGGGCCACGAACGTGATCAGGAAGAAGCAGAAGAGCACGGCCACCGACAGGTCGTGGACGAGCTCCCAGACCGCCCGCCAGACCTGGGGACGGGTGCTCTCCTCGGCGGGGGGGGAGAGCGTGATGCTGGGCTCGCCGGCGGCCATGGTGGGCTCGATCCCCGCGGGTTCCAGGCTCAGCTCCTCTCCCGCCGCACGACGCGGGTCCCGGCCAGGCGATCGTGGAGTCCAGCGCCGCTCAGGGCGATCATGAGGAACCCGATGCCGAGGAGGAAACCCGAGAGCAGGTAGCCCAGCACGCGGATGGCGGCGCGGCTGAGGCCGATCGGCACGCTGCCGTCTTCCGCCTGGACGACCAGCCCCAGGAGGCGCTTCCCCGGTGTCGCCCCCTGCACTCCCCAATAATAAACGTAGTAGACCGCGCCCAGCGCGAGCACCACCGGCACCAGGATCAGCGAGACCAGGATGGGCCAGAACGCGACGTCGGCGGCGGTGGCCGGCGGATGCGCCCACCAGTGGTCCCACCAGTAGTACGCGACGGGCCCGGCGAGGACGACCTGTCCCACGCTCACGAGGAGCCCGTCCACCAGCCCGGCGACCGCGCGCACTCCGAATCCCGCGGGGGCAGACGCGGGAGGCGCGGATACCGCCGGACGCGGAGGCGGCGGTTGCGGGCGGCGGGCGGGCTCGGCGCGCTCGGGCCGGCCCCGCAAGGGCTGGGGGGCGGGGCGAGGGCCGACCAGGGGGGCGGCGGCGGGCGCGGCGCGCAGCGCCGGCGCGCCCGGGCGCGCCATCTCCTCGACCGGAGACGACCGGCTGGGTCCGTTGTCCGCGAGCGGCCGGGCCAGGCGCGGCGGCGGGGGCACTTCGGCCGGGCTCGCGGCCGCACCCGCCGGCGGCGGAGCGCCCAGGGCCGGCGCGGCCGCGGACTGGGCCCCCGACTCCGAATCCGGCGCGCCCGGGGCGGCGGCGGCGGGCGGCGCCGCGGGCGCCACCGATCCCGCCGCCGGCGCGTCCGCCGAGGACGAGCCGGACGCCCCCTCGTCGGGGGCGGGCGGCTCGGAGAGGGGACGCGGCTTCGTGGCGTCGCTCGTCTCCCCCTCACCGGAGGCCGCGTCGTCCTTCAGCGGATGCCCGCAGGCGTTGCAGTACCGCGCGGGCATGAGGACGGCGGTGCCGCACGACGTGCACACCACCCGCGCGGGCGCGCTGGGGGCCAGCGAGGCGCCGCACTGCCGGCAGAACATGTCGCCCTTGCGGTAGTCGGACTGGCAGCTCGGGCAGACCTGGCGCGGCGCCGACGGATGCGGTACGACCTTGGCCCCCGCCTCCTCCATCTCCTCCCGGAAGAGCAGCCGCGCGGTGCCGATGGCCACCAGGTCGCCGTCGCGGAGGTTGCGCTCGCTCACGCGGTCGCCGTTGACGAGGGACCCGTTCGAGGAGTTGCAGTCGCGCAGGAAGTACTGGCTGCCGCGGTACTCGATCACGGCGTGGCGCCGGGACACCATCGCGTCGGGGAGGACGACGTCGTTGGACGGATCCCGGCCGATCGAGACGATCGTCCGGGCCAGGGCAATTTCCCGGCGCGAGGACGAGGTCGGGTTGATGATCAGCTTGGCCATCGATCCGGCCGGCCTAACCGCCGAGGAAGGTCTGGCGCCTCGTGACCCTCACCCTCACTTTCGCCCCCTGCTTCATGCCGGGCGTGAATTTCCAGGTCTTGTAGGCGCTGATGACCGCATCGTCCACGTTGGTGCCCGCGGACTCCACGACCTGCACGTCGGTCACTTCCCCGCTGTCGAGGACCACGAAGGAGACGGTGACGGAGGCGCGCTGGCCGCGCTTGAGCGCGGGCGCGTCCCTGGGGTACTCCGCGGACTTGCCGGAGACCTTGATCGGCTTGGGCTGGATCGCGCCGTCGTTCTCGTCGTAGACCTGGTCGTCCGGCGGCGGGTGCGGAGTGGGCGAGGCCTTAACCGGGGTGGGCGTCGGCCGCGCCTGCAGGGTCGCCTCCAGCCGCGCGGTCTGCCCCTCCCGGACGGTGACGTTGCCCGTGAACGGGTCGTACCCCTCGGCCGCGATCTCCACGCGGTGCCGTCCGACGTTGAGCTTGTGGCCGCGGAGAGGCGTCATACCCACCGCGGTGCCGTCGATCTTCACCATGGCGGCGTCGGGAGCGGACGTCACGTCGGCGAAGCCGGTAGCGGGCACCGTGCGCGAGAGGGTCTGCTTCACCTCGGTGAGCGGCACCTGCGCGGTGAGCATCACGGAATCGGTGGTGGGGGCGTAGCCGTCCAGCTCCAGCTTCACCTCGTGCGTCCCCAGCGCGAGGTCGGGCGCATCGAGGGGGGTCTTGCCGATCTTCTCGCCGTCCACGGTGACGGTGGCCCCCGGCGGCGTGCTCTCGACGTGCACGGTGCCGCTGGTCACCGCCGGCACCGTCGAGGGCGAGGGGACCGGCTTCGTGTCGGTGCTGGCGGCGACCACCGGTGAAGGGCTGGGGGTGACCGGGCGACGCTTCACGATGAGGATGGCGGCCGTCGTCAGCACGCCCAGGAACAGGACGAGGCCGACGAGGCCGAGCACGAGCGGCATCATCGAGCGGCGCGGCCCCGGCATGACGGGAGCGGGAGCGGTGAGGGGCGACTCTTCGACCGGGGGCGCCGGGACCGGAGGCGGTGCGATCGTCCCCCCCGTGCCCGGCCGCGCGCTCGGCCCGCGCATGAGCACGGTGGCCGGCTCCTCGGACCTGGGCGCGGGCGCGGCCGGCCGTGCCGCCCGCGCGCCGGCGGGGGGCACCGCGGGTGTCCCCTTCATGAGGACGGTGGCCGCCTCCGCCTCCTCCGGCAGCGGCGGCGCCGCGGCGGCCGGACGCCGAGCGGCCGGAGCGGGCGCCTTCATCACGACGGTCGGTCCGTCCGACTCCGCCTCGGCACCGCGCGCGGCGGGGGCCGCGGGCACGCGAGTGGTGACCGACGACGCGGAGGACGGAGCCGCGCTCGCGGGCGCTCCCGTCCGGCGTGGCGGCCCCACGACGACCGGAGGGTTCGTCTTGCGCGCCCCCGGAGGAACCGCGGGCGGAGTGGCGCCGCGGGCGCCGACCACCGGCCGCGCACCCGGCGGGATCGTCCTGGACGTAGGGGCGGCGGGCACCGGGGGCGGCGCGGGCGCATCCCTCACCGCGGGAAGGGAGGCCGTGACCTCGTCGCCCGTCCGCTCGGGCTCCGGCGGAGTGGCGCCGGCCGCGGTGGCCCCCACCGGATCCATGGCCCCGAACCACGCGCCCAGGCAGTACTCGAGGTCCTGCACGAACTCCGTCGCGGTCTGGTACCGGTCGTCCGGCTTCTTGGCCAGCACGCGCCCGAACACCTCGTGCCACTTCTCCGGGACGAGGCCGTTCATCTCGAGGTTGGCCGGCTCGATCGGGTCGACGTGGACGAGCTTGTAGAGGATCGAGGTGACGTTGTTGCCCGGGAACGGCTGGTCGCCGCAGAGCATCTCGAAGGCGCAGACGCCGAGCGAGAAGATGTCGCTCCGCCCGTCCAGCTTGTCCCCCATGGCCTGCTCGGGGGACATGTACGAGGGCGTGCCCAGCAGCGTTCCCGACTGCGTCATCTCCGCGTCCACGAGCTTGGCGATCCCGAAGTCCGTCACCTTCACGCGGTCGTTCTCGTAGAGGATGAGGTTCGAGGGCTTGATGTCGCGGTGGATGACGCCCTTGGTGTGGGCGTAGTCGACCGCGGAGGCGACCTGGCTGACGAGGCCGATGACCTTCTCGGGCTTGAAGCGCAAGCCGCGCTCGAGGATCGAGGCGATGGTCTCCCCCTCCACGAACTCCATGGCCAGGTAGGGCAGGCCGCTCTCCTCTCCGATGTCGAAGAGGGTCACGATGTTGGGGTGCGAGAGCGTGCCCGAGATGCGCGCCTCGTGGTAGAACCGCTCGATGAAGGACTTGTATTGAGGGCTCTGCTTGGGGATGTCGAGGCGGATGGTCTTGATCGCGAGCGTGCGCTTTATGAGGGGATCGAAGGCTTTGTAGACCGCCCCCATGGCCCCGTACCCGATGCTCTCCTGCACCTGGTAGCGGCCGATCGTGCCCGGCATCTGCTCGCCCGCGTGTGGCGTTTCGTCCATGTTCCCGCCTGATGCTCGTCAGGGTCAGACCCGCGCGCGAACAGATCGCGAGACTTGGGACTCTAGCATCCTGGTGAAAAGGTGTCAACGCGATTGGCTTTCAAGTCTCTTCGCATGAATGGCTTGCGCCCTTCCTCATGGAACAAGTCCCGCCCGCCGGCGTAAGTCCGGATTGATGCACTACAATGGCCGGGCGATGGCATCGCGGCCCCCGATCGTCATCGATTACGGGGCCTTCCAGCAGCCACCGAGCCTCCTCTTCCGCGACTACCTGACCGGCGCGCCGGGGGTGGAGCCCTTCTACGGCCCCCCTCGATGGGACCTGGAGGCGCTCTCCAAGGCCGCCGACGAGGCGCTCCGGGGCGAGCGCCCGCGGGATCGGGTGGCCGACGCCCTGGTCCGCCAGCAGGAGTCCCGCGGAGCAAGGGCGGCCGCGGCCCAGGCCGCGCGCCTTCGGGACCCGCGCGCCTCCGCGGTGGTCACCGGCCAGCAGGCCGTCCTCTTCGGCGGCCCCCTCTACGTCCTGTACAAGGCGCTGGCCGCGGTCGTGGTCGCGCGCGCGCTCGAGCAGCGGCGCGGCGCGCCCGTGGTCCCCGTCTTCTGGGTGGCCGCCGACGACCACGACTTCGCCGAGATCCGCTCCACGACCGTGCTCGACGAGGCCGGCCAGATCCACGACGTGCGCTACTCGCCGCACCGCGAGCCGATCGGCCAGCCCGCGTCGAAGATCGTCCTCGACGACACGATCACGGAGCGGATCGAGGAGCTGCGCGGGCGCCTGCCTCCGGGCCTCCACCGCGACGACGTGGTCGCCCACGTCTCCTCCTGTTATCGCCCCGGGGCCACGCTCTCCGAGGCCTTCACCTGTCTCCTCTCCTCGCTCCTGCCCGACCTCGTCCTCCTCGACCCTTCGGATCCCGCGCTCAAGGCCGCCTGCGCTCCCGTCTTCTCGCGCGAGCTCGTCGAGCGCTCGCCCACTTCGCGCCTGGCCGCGGAGGCGGGGCGGCGGCTGCTCGCCGCCGGCTACCATCAACAGGTGCCGGTGCGGGCGGGGTTCCTGAACCTGTTCGTCTACATGGAGGGCGAGCGCCGGGCGATGGGCGCGGACGACGGGACGGTCGAGATCCGGAGCCTGGGCCGGCGGATGCCCGTCGCGGACGCGGCGCGGCTGCTGGAGAGCGATCCCGCCGCCTTCAGCGCGGGTGTCCTGCTCCGCCCGCTGACCCAGGACCACCTCCTCCCCACCGCCGCCTACGTCGGGGGGCCCGCGGAGATCGCCTACCACGCGCAGATCGGTCCGTCGTACGCTCACTTCCGGATCCCGAGGCCGGCCCTGGTGCCGCGGCCCAGCATCACGATCGTGGAGCCGGCGCAGGCACGGGCCCTGGAGGCGGACGAGCTGTCGCTGGCGGACCTGCAGGCGGACCCGCAGGGCGTCCTCTCGCGCTGGGCGCGCCAGGACTACCCGGAGGTGGACGCCGCCTTCGGGCGCGTGCGACAGGCGCTGGAGAAGGAGATGACGTCGGTCCAGGACACGCTGGCCGCGCTGGACCCCACGCTCAAGGCGGCGGCGGACGCGGCGCGGGGGCGCGCCCTGCACCAGGTGGAGGGCCTCCAGGAGAAGGCCATGCGGGCCCTGAAGAAGCGCGACCAGACGCGCGCGGACCGCCTCCGCCGCACGCGCGACGCGCTCATGCCCGGCGGCTCCTTCCAGGAGCGCGGGCTGGGCCTCGTCAACCTCCTGGCCCGCCACGGCCTGGCCGTGGTGGACGACGTCGCCCAGCGGCTCGACCCGTTCGCGCACGGCCACCAGGTGATCCACCTGTGAACGTCGGCATCACCTGCTATCCGACGGTGGGCGGCTCGGGCGCGGTGGCGGCCGAGCTCGGCAAGCAGCTCGCACGCCGCGGCCACTCCGTGCATTTCGTCTCCTACCGGCTCCCCTTCCGCCTGGACGAGTACCAGGACAACGTCCGCTACCACGAGATCGACCTCACCACCTACAGCCTGTTCGAGTATCCGCCGCACGACCTGGCCCTGGCCGCCAAGATGGCGGAGGTGGCGCGCGACCAGCGTCTCGACCTCTTCCACGTGCACTACGCGATCCCGCACGCGATCACCGGCCTGCTCGCGCAGCAGATGCTGGGCGCGCGGGCCCCCAAGCTGGTGACCACCCTGCACGGGACGGACATCACCCTCGTGGGACAGGACCGCACGTTCTTCGAGATCACCCGCTTCGGCATCGAGCGCTCGGACGGCGTCACCGCCGTCTCCGAGTTCCTCAAGAAGATGACCCTCGACACGTTCGAGATCACGAAGCCGATCCAGGTCATCCCGAACTTCGTGGACCTCTCCTCGTTCTGCCGGACCCGGGGCTATCGCGACCGGTCGGCCTTCGCCGCCCTTGGCCAGAAGATCCTGCTCCACGTGTCGAACTTCCGGCCGGTGAAGCGCCCGCTGGACGTGGTGCGGATCCTGGAGCGCGTGATCCGCGAGGTGCCCGCCGTCCTGCTCATGGTCGGGGAGGGCCCCGAGCGCGCCTCCGCCCAGGCCCTGGCCCGGCGGCTCGGCCTCTCCGACAACGTCCGCTTCCTGGGGCGGCAGGACCGGATCGAGGAGCTGACCTCGATCGCGGACGTGTTCCTCCTCCCGTCCGAGCTGGAGTCGTTCGGCCTGAGCGCGCTCGAGGCCATGGCCTGCGGCGTGCCCGTGGTGGGCTCGGACGCCGGCGGCCTGCCCGAGGTGGTGAAGCACGCCGAGACCGGGTTCCTGCTGCCCGTCGGTGACATCGAGGGCATGGCCGCGCGCACGATCGAGATCCTGAAGGACGACCAGCACTGGCACGCCCTCAGCGCGGCCGCACGCGGCCGCGCGGCCGCCCTGTTCGGGGCGGAGCGGGTCGTGGGCGAGTACGAGCGCTACTACGAGCGCGTGCTCGGCGCTTCCTGAGCCTGGGCGCCCACATGGACGCGTTCGACATCGTCGGCATCTGCGCCCATCCGGACGACGCGGAGCTGGTCATGGGGGGCACGATCGCGCGCGAGGCCGCGGCCGGCCGCCGCATCGCCTTCCTCGACCTCACGCGCGGCGAGTCGGGCAGCCGCGGCACGCCCGAGCGGCGCGCGCGGGAGGCGGAGGAAGGGGCGCGGATCCTGGGCGTCGTCCACCGCGAGTCGCTCGGGCTGCCCGATTCCGCGCTCGAGGACCGCGTCGATCACCGGGACGCCGTGGTGGGCGCGCTCCGGCGCTTGCGGCCGGCGGTCGTGATCACGCAGCACTGGGAGCAGCGCCATCCCGATCACGCGATCGCCAGCCGGCTCGTGTACGCGGCCTGCTTCATGGCCGGGCTGCGGAACTACCGGCCGTCCCTGGGGGAGGCCTTCCGTCCCCGCAAGCTCGTCTACGCCACGAGCATGACGGAGTCGGTGGAGGTCGCTCCCAGCTTCGTGGTCGACATCACCGCCACCTTCGCCACGAAGATGCAGGCCATCCGCGCCTTCGCCAGCCAGTTCGAGCCCGCGCCCGGCGAGACGGTGGCCCTGCCGTTCGAGAGGTTCCAGCAGTCCGTCGAGCTGACCGCGCGCCGCCACGGGCAGCGGATCGGCGTGGCCTACGGAGAGGGCTTCGTCACCCGCGAGCCCGTCCAGGTCGACGACCTCCTCGCCCTCCGCGGCCGCTCCCTCTAGCCGCCCCCGCGCGCCACGCGCTCTTCGTCACTTCCGGCGCGGGCGCAGGGCGTCCACCAGGAGGAGGGCGATGCCGACGCTGATCGCGGAGTCGGCGACGTTGAAGTCCGGCCAGACGTGCCTCCCCCAGTAGACGTGGACGAAATCGGTGACGTAGCCGAGCCGCACGCGGTCGATGAGGTTGCCGACGGCGCCCCCCGCGACGAGGGCGAGCGCGATCCGCGGCAGCGCCGGACCCTCGGAGAGGCGGTGCCAGTGCGCGATCACCACCAGCAGGACCGCCCCGCTCACCACCGCGAGCAGCATCGCCTGCCGGGGCAGCCCGCCTCCGGAGAAGACGCCGAAGGCCATGCCGCGGTTGCGTCCGTGGACGAGGCTCACGAGACCGGGGATGATCTCGGAGGCGTGATAGAGCGGGAGGTACGCGCGCACCAGCGCCTTCGTGAGCTGGTCGAGCAGGACCACGGCCACCGCGCAAGCGGCTTCGACGAGTCGGGAGCGTCCGGCGGACCAGGGCAAGCGCCCATTGTAGCGGCTCGGGATTTGGGC
>JBGPBV010000196.1:0-10968 GCA_041481445.1 Vicinamibacteria bacterium | reverse complement strand
GATCCGCTTCGGCCCGCGCCAGGCGCGCTGGATGCGCGAGCGGAAGTGGCACCGCTCGGCGCGGATCCAGGAGGAGCTGGGCGGCGGTCTCATCCTGCGCCTGCGCGTCGCGGAGACGAGCGAGCTACGGCGATGGGTGCTGCAGTTCGGGGCGGAGGCCGAGGTCATGGCGCCGGCGTCGCTGCGGCGGGCCGTCGCGGAAGAGCTGCGAGCGGCGGCGGCGGCTTATCGCACGGCACGCCGCAGGGACGCGCATTGAGGAAGGCGCATGGTTCTCCTACATCGCGCGGCGGTTTCCAGCAGGCTCGCGCCTTTGGTGTCCCCAGGACTCGCGAATGACGTGGGACGCGATTCTTTGCGCCGACTGGTCGAAGGACGTCTCCCGTCGAGAAGTCTACGTCGCCAAGGTCCTCGAGCGGACGATCCAGAGGCTTGGTCCAGCGCGTTGGGACTTCGCGAAGCTGGCGGCGGCTGCCCAGGCCTCTCGCGGCTACCGCAGTGTCTTGGTCGGCATTGACGTGCCGTTGGGGATCCCGCGCTCCCTCGCCGCCGCGTCGATCCAAATCGCCGGCTCGTCGATACAGACGTTCCTGGGATGGCTGCGTGAGGCGTGCCGCGGCTTGGCGTTCTTCAGCACGTGCGCGTCCCCCCCGACATGGTCGCCCGGACAGCCGTTTTTCGCGGTGGGCAGAGGGAAGGGGGAACGCAATCGCTGGTTCGACGCCCTTCGCGCCTCGTCTGTCGATCCGTATCGTTCGATCGACCGGCGGACGGGAGCGAAGCCTGTCTTCATCGTGTCCGGGCTACCCGGGACCGTGGGCTCGAGTGCGCGCGAAGTTTGGCGAGAACTGATGGCCTTCGGCACTGAGTCGGCCGTGGCTCTGGGTATCTGGCCGTTCGATGGCGATCTCGCCACTCTCGCGACCAGCGGAATCGTCGTGGGTGAGATCTATCCGCGAGCCTTGTACGGCGTCGCCCTGGGCCTAGCTCCCCCCGATCAACGACACCGGTTGACGATCGCGAAGACACAAGCAGCGGCGCGGGCAGCGGCTCTCGACTCACTGGTCGAGCAACCGTGGATCCGGCAGTGCGCCGTCGAAGTGCGTGACCTCGACTCGGCTCACCAGAGTGAAGATGCTTTCGACGCCCTGGTGAGCGCAGCCGCCCTCCTTCGTTGTGTTTGTGAAGGAACGCCGCTGGCGGGAGAGACGGACCCTTTCGAGGGTGGGATGCTCGGCGCCGCCAGCCTCGACCTCAGCCTTCCCGAGCGGACGTTCGCGCCATCACTCGCCGTCGCGCGCGTTCCGAGGGTGACACAGCAGGCGACGTTCTCGCGGCCGCAGTTTCGCTGCCCGCTCCCGGATTGCCCGACCGTCTTCTACGGCACCCGCGGCGGGTGGGATTCCCATGTGGGCAGCTTGGCGCGTCATCCGCGCTGGCATCCGGACCTTTCGAATCCCCGTCAGAGAAAGGAACTCTTCCGTCGCGAATTCCCCGAGTTCTTTCCGCCGCGTGTGAGGAGGTGATGTGAGACCAGCGCCCTGACCATCGCCGGCGTTGCGGGACGGCCTTGCGAGAGCGGGCTCACCAAAACATGGATACCCGTGTCCAGATCTGGTATAGTGCCCGCGCTCAAATAGCCCTGGAACGTGCAGGATCCATTGGGGCATCGATCCCATGTCTGAACTCCTGCTTCCCCTTCCCGCGGGGACCAGTTCGCCGCCCGCCCGCGAAGCGGTCACGATCAACCGGCCGGCGCTGATCGCCGACCTCCTGCTCGGATATGTCCTGGGGATGCTGCCGGCCTGGTTCATGGCTGGCCGGCCGCCGGGCGCGCTGCGTGCGTCGGCGATCATCATTCCTCTCGTCGTCCTTATCGTCGGCAAGGTCAAGGCGCAGCGCATCACCACGCGCCGACCGCTGGCCGGCGGCTTCGTCCTGGGGGCGGCCGCGGCCACCTTCGTGCCCGCGGCCTTCGGCCTCTTCTGGGCCGGGTGCCACCTGCTGATCGTGAGCATCGGCTGGTGGCTGCACCGGATGACCGGCTGGCCCGCCCGCCCCGACTCGTTCGCTCGCGCCGCCGAGCTCGCCGACTGGCTGCTGCTGCTGCCGATCCAGATCAGCGGCATCGCGGTGACGCTCCGGAACCTGCTCGAGCAGCTCTACCCGGACCGGGCCGGCGTCAGCTCGGTGTTCGAGGGCGTACGCAGGGCCAAGTCCTGGCACTGGTTCGCCATCGCGGCGACGGCGCCGGGACTCCTCCTGGCCGTTGCCCTCGTCGCCCACTGGCGCGTCTCCTCCGGGATGGGGGCGCTCCTGTTGATCGTCGCGCTGCTGGCCGGCGCCCAGCTCTACACGCTGAGCGCAACGACGCGGCAACCCCGGGAAGTGGCGGCCACTTCCGCCATCGAAGGGCTCCTGCGCTCCTCCGGCTACGACGTCCTTCCCGCGCCACGGTCCGGCCGGGAGGACATCGACCCCGTGCTCGCCGACCTGGCTCTCTACGCCCGGAAGCGGGACGGGTCGGAGTCCCTGGCCATCGACGTGGTCTCCACACCCTCCGGCCAGCCCGTCTCCTGGAACGCGGGAGTGAGCCTGTGGACGAAGACGCTGGCGCTGCAGCAGACGCAAGAGGCCTCGCGGGACATCAAGCCCGTGCTGGTCGTCCTGGACGGTGCTCCCGAGGAGCGCCTGCGCGAGTTCACCGACCGGTACTCGATCCGCGTCGTCGAGGGTCCCGAGGCGTCCGTGATCGAGGAAGGACTGCTGCGTCCGGCCACGCTGTCCGACTCGGCACGGGCGTTCACGGAGCGGCTCACCACCTCGGGTCCGCCCTCGCCGGAGCCCCCGGCCGGGCGCGTCGCCGAGGCTTGAAGAGGCCATGCCACTCGACCCGGCACTGATCGCGCTCGGCGGGGGGCTCGCCAGGGCGATGACGCAGGCAGCCAACAAGCTGTCGCTGGCCGCGGGGTCGCGGCTGGGGGCGGCGTCCATCGAGGGTCCGCCGCCGTCGCCCCCGGCGGTCGGGGCCGCCCTGCCTCCCGCCGCCGCCCCCGCCGCCGACACCATGGACCTGACCCTCAAGGAGGCCATCCGCCGGCCGCTCACGCCCCCGGCGGAGAGCCTGGGCCTGGCCTTCGGCGAGACGACCCTCATCGGCAAGTTCAGCCGCCGCGCGCACCGGGTCACCCAGCTCCACGACCACGCGGTCTCCCGCACGCTCCTGCATCTGCCCAAGGCGATGCTGAGCAATCCCAGCCGCGAGACGCTCGATGCGCTCGCCCTGCTCCAGTTCATCTTCAACGAGAGCCAGACCGTCTACGTGTTCGGGGAAGACGTCAACGTCGCGAACTGGGCGAACCAGAACATCCTGTCGAACATGTGGTCGATGCACGCGAAGCTCAAGGGAGAGTTCGTCCCCTGGGACCACGTGCGCGGCCTGCCCGAGATGCCGTTGGCCGACCAGGTCGAGTTCATGCGCACACGCTTCGACCTGGGCGAACTGGAGGCCCGGGGCCCGGCCGACCTCACCTTCCCGGAGCTTCGGGGGATCATCGAAGTGATCGTCCAGTTCGCCGACTTCGGCGACACGCGCGGCCGTGGGGCCCTCCTCATGAGGGCGGGCATCCCGCAGTTCACCGGCAGCGTCGACCTTCAGGGCGTGCCGGAGACGGTGGCGCTCACGCTGGTGTTCTTCCTGGGCCGGCAGCCCAAGCCCGCCGCCGACCGCGCGCCTCTCGGGAAGCTGCTCGACGCCCTCATGAGGATGCCGAACCTGCCCCCGGACCGCGGCCAGGTCCTGCAGGCGCTGATCGACCGGTCCGGGCTGTGAGGCCGGCGGGGGAGCGCGGCTGACGTGCTGACCACCGACGAGCGCCAGCGCCTGGTCGCCACCCTGGCCCAGCTCTACGACTTCACGGAAGGATCGCGCGCGCGGCGCGTCCTGATCGAGCAGGCGGGGCTGCGGCGCTTCGTGCCCGTGATCGACCTCTCCGGCCCTCCCTCGACGGTGGCCGGCGACCTCGTGAGCAAGCTCGAGCCCTTCGGCGCCCTGCCCGAGCGGCCCACCCACCATGCCCTGGGCGCGCTCGTGGCCTACGTGCTCACGCTCGGCGACCTCCCTCGGGACCAGGCCTCCTTTCTCGCGCGCCTGGTCGTGGTCCACCAGCTCGTGGGCGATCCCGCGTACCTGGACCGGCTCCGCGCCGACTACGGCATCACGGAGGCGCCCGAGGCCACGGCGCCGAAGCTGGCGCATGCCCCCGCGCCGAGCGTGGCCGCGCCCGCGGAGCCCGGCTTCGACCCCGCCGTGGGCGACGAATCCGCCCTGGAGCAGGTCCTGAACTCGGAGGACAACTTCCTCGACATCGACCTGCTCGTGGGCGCCCTCTATAGCGCCGCCGCCGTCTGCCGCATCGAGGTCCCGGAAGGGACCGCGCAGGGAACGGGCTTCCTGGTCGGCCCCGACCTGCTGCTGACGAACCAGCACGTCCTCAAGTCCGAGAAGTGGCTGGAGGAGGCGACGGCGCGGTTCGACTACCGCGTGCAGGGAGCGTCGGTGGCCACCCCCGGGCGGCTCTTCCGCTTTCGGCACGACTTCTACCACGCCAGCCCGCCCGAGGCCTTCGACTACGCGCTGGCCCGGCTCGAGTCCGCGCCCCTCGGGGAGGTGACCGTGTCCGGCGGCGACGCCTCCATGCTCGACCTGCTCCGCGCCGGGAAGCACCGCGGATACCTGGCCCTGGCCCCGCGGTTCGTCAAGGCCCAGGACCGGGTCAACATCATCCAGCACCCCGACGTCCAGCCCATGAAGGTGGTGATGACCCAGAACTACGTCGTGGTGGACATGAGCGACACGCGCGTGCAGTACGTGGCCGACACCATGGGCGGCTCCTCGGGATCGCCGGTGTTCAACCAGAACTGGGAGGTGGTGGCGCTCCACCACAGCGGCGCGCCCTATCCCGCCGATTCCGCGGGTCAGAGCCTCAAGAAGATCTGGAAGGGCAAGTTCCGCGTCAACGAGGGGATCCCGATGCGAGGCCTGCTGCGCGACTTCCGCGACAAGGGACTCGAGCGGTACCTCCCGAAATGACGAGGGGGAAGCGGGCGAGCGGCGATCGCTGCCAATGAGCCGGCGGCCGCGGTGAGGAAGGAGCGACGATGAACGCATCGGAAGCGCTGCTGTCGTTCGGATCGGCGGTCGGCTGGATGGTCGTGGGCATCCTGATCAGCCTCGTGCTGCCGGTGGCGGTGAAGGCGCTCCAGAACAAGGGCCGGCTGGAGGCGGCGGGCCAGTCACCGACGCTCGGCGCCCGAGTGGCCGCGGCGTGGGTGCAATACGGTGGCAACCGGTACTTGATCGTGCTGGTGGCGGCGGTGGTGGTGGCCGCCGTGCTCGTGTTCGTGCTGAACCTCCAGTTCCACACGCCCCGCGACGCCGCCCTGGCCGGCTTCGGGTGGGAGTCGCTGGTCAACAAGTTGTTCGGGAGCTCGCCGAAGGCCTAGAGGATCCTCGTCGAGCACGCTCGACTCCCCCAGCGGGAAGCGAGCTGGAATGAGCCGAGGGTCCTGCTCTAGAAGCGGATCCTCAGAATGCGTCCGCCGGTGCCGACGAGCCAACCCGTGTTCGGGCTGCCGAACGCGACACCCCAGTAACCGGTCACGCCGGGTAAGGTGAACCAGGTGTCCCCTTCATCAGGGGTCCAAGCCGAGCCTCCTGGACCGGTGACCACCGCCGTCTGGTTCGAATCCTCCCCATCGTGGTGCTCACCATCGTGGTGCTCGCCCTCCTGTTCGCGCCCCCGGCCTTCTTCCCCTGCATAGCTCAAGCCGAACACCGTCCCCACGCCCGGCTGCTGACTCGTGATCGTCCAGGTCCTGCCGCCGTTCCTCGAGGTCGCGGTCTGATCGAAGGGGGGGGCCGTCGGGTCGAGATCTCCGCCGCCGATCATCCCGTGCGACCCATCTCGGAACGCCACCGTGAAGATGCCCGCGCTCGGCGAGCCACGCAGCGGTGAA
The DNA here is from genome assembly GCA_041481445.1 of Vicinamibacteria bacterium. Classification (GTDB taxonomy): domain Bacteria; phylum Acidobacteriota; class Vicinamibacteria; order Fen-336; family Fen-336; genus AA29. The sequence continues at coordinate 4,950 of JBGPBV010000196.1, read as the reverse complement.
TCGTGGACGTTCCACGTCTCGCCCCCATCCTTCGTGGCCAGGACCCTCGACGGAGACGCCCCCCCGGTGACGATCCAGGCCTTCCTCTTGCCTTGCGTGGCGACGCACGTGCCGCTCGAAGCGAACGAGAATTCGCCGTCCAGCGGTGGCGGCAGGTTGTCGCCGATGCCCTGCCAGGTCTTGCCATCGGTCGTGCGGATCACCGGAAACTGGCCGCCTACCGAATCGCTCTGCGCGAGGCCACGCCTGGACGTCCAGAACGCGAAGCAGTCGTAGAAGGCGTTCGGATCCTGGTTCTGGAACTGCATCGTCCACGTCGCACCGCCATTGGTCGTCTTGTAGACCCGCGAATCGGTGCCGGTCCCGATCGACAACAGATACGCCACCTTGTCGCTCACGCCCTCGACGTCGCGGAATTGCAGCGCCTCGGCTCCGGGCACGACCCCGGCTCTCCACGTTTGCCCGCCGTCGGTCGTGACGACGAACGTGCCACCGCGGCCGCTCGCCCAGACCACGCGCGAGTCCACCGGACTCACCGCGATCAGCCCCTGCGTCGTGCCGCTGACTTGCGGCGTGAGTGTCGGCCGATGGAGCTTGGAGTGATCTCCCGCGAGGCCTACGGTCGCCAGTGCGGAGAGGGCCATCAGGGAAAGGGCCACAAAGCGTTTCGACATGGCAGTCCCTCCAGAAGATTGACTGAACCTCCAATATAGGCCTCGCTCGAGCGGGGGGTCAATCCCCGAAGCTCCGGATCGGACCTCCTGACCGAAAGCCCTCAACTGGAGCGCCAGCGCCACGAGCGGCTGGACATCGCCCCGCGACCCGGTCGTCGACAGGAGCACGCGCATCAGGACTCCGTGACGCGCTGGCGGGAAGCGGCGTCCTCCGCCAGCACCTCGTCGAGCCGCTGCACGAAAAGGCGGGCGTCGCCCTCGGAGAAGACCAGCGGCGGGCGCAGCTTGAGCACGTTGTGGAACGGGCCGTCGGTGCCGGTGAGCACGCCGCGCTCGCGGAGGCGCTCGACGACGTAGGCGGCCTCCTCGGTCGCCGGCGCGAGCGTCGCGCGGTCGCGGACGAGCTCGACGCCGAGGAACAGGCCCGAGCCGCGCACGTCGCCGATCAGGGGGTGGCGGTCCTGCAGGTCGCGGAGCGCCCGCAGCAAGTGCTCGCCCACGCGCCGGGCGCGCGCCTGGAGGCCTTCCGATTCGAGCACGTCGAGCACGGCCAGGCCCGCGGCGCAGGCCACCGGGTTGCCGCCGAACGTGCTGAAGAACTCCATGCCGTTGTCGAAGGCGGCCGCGATCTCGCGGCTGGTGATCACGGCCCCCAGCGGGAAGGAGTTGCCGATCGGCTTGCCGAGCACGAGGACGTCCGGCACCACCCCCTGCGTCTGGAACGCCCAGACGTGCGTGCCCACCCGGCCGAAGCCCGTCTGGACCTCGTCGGCGAGGCAGAGGCCCCCGGCCGCGCGCACGTGCCGGTAGGCCTCGGCGAGGTAGCCGGGCGGGAACACGATCTGGCCGGCCGTGCTGGGCATCGACTCGGCCAGGAAGGCGGCGAGGCCGCGGCCTTCCGCCCGCATCCGGTCGACGATCGCCCCGACCTCGTCCGCGTACCGGCGCCCGGCCTCGGGGTCGGAGCGCCGGTGAGGTCCGCGATAGTCGTCCGGCAGGGGCGCGACGTGGACCCAGGGCTTGCGCCCGCGCCCGCCGGGGCCGGCGAACTTGTAGGGGCTCACGTCCACGAGCGTGGACGTGTGGCCGTGGTAGCTGTGCTCGAGCACGATCACGTCCTCGCGCCCGGTGGCCGTCCGGGCCAGGCGCAGGGCCAGCTCGCCCGCCTCGCTCCCCGAGTTGACGAAGAAACAGACGCGCAGGGGCTCGGGCAGGAGGCGGGTCAGGCGCTCCGCGTAGGCCGCGATCGTGTCGTGCAGGTAGCGCGTGTTCGTGTTGAGCAGGCCGATCTGCTCCTGCACCGCGCGCACGACACGCGGGTGGCTGTGGCCGACGAGGGGGACGTTGTTGTAGACGTCGAGGAAGGCGCGGCCGGTCTCGTCGTACAGGTACTGCATGAAGCCGCGGACGACCTTGACCGGCCGGCGGTACGAGAGCCGTACGTTCGGGCCGATGCGCGCGCGCCGTGCGGCCAGCGCGGCCTCGCTCGGTGCCTCGCGGGCGGGGAAGCGCTCGGCCGGGATGCCGAGGAGCAGGTTCGGGTCGGGCGACAGGCCCGTCCACAGGGCGCGCTCGCTCGCGTAGGCGACGCCGGGAAAGTCCGCATCCCGGTCGAGCAGGTCGAGGATCACCTGGAAGTGGACGTGCGGCGGCCAGCCCCCGTTCTCGTCGGGCGTGCCGATCCGGCCCAGCGGCTCGCCGCGCCGGACGCGCTGTCCGACGGCCAGGCCGTCGAGGGTGTCCGTGCTCAAGTGGCCGTACAGGGTGAAGAAGGTCTCGCCGTCGCCCGTCCCGTGGCGGAGGATCACGAGGGGTCCGTAGTCGAGCGCCGCGCGGTTGTTCGCCACGACGTGCACCACGCCGTCGAGGGGGGCGTGGACGGCCGTGCGCGGGGGGACGAAGAGATCGACGGCCAGGTGGACGGTGCGCCGCTCGTCGATGGGTGTCGCGCCGCCGAAGAGCGCCGACGAGTACAGCAGGCGCGGCTCGTCGTAGGGGCCCACGGCCACCGGGGCCCCGGCGCGCGCCATGGCGTCGACGATCGTCCGCGTCAGCGCGCCCGTCTCGGCGGCGGCGGGATCCGCGCCGAGGAGCCGGCTGCCGACGCCCAGGTCGAGCACCAGGCTCGGAGCCGTCTTCAGATCGACACCCAAAAGCAGCGGGGCGGCGTCCTGCGTGGCCAGCCAGGCTCTCACGCGGGAGGCGTGCGGAACGGGGGAGAGGCCGCAGGCGTCGCGGAACCGGTAATGCGCCAGGCGCGGATGCACCCCGAGCCAGCGCTCCAGCGCCTCCCAGGCCGGCGCCTCGCTGATCGTGACGTAGGGATCGTCGGGCCGCTTCGTCTTCATCAATGCCGAGTTCGTCACGCTGACGGCGAGCCGCGCGCCGATCAGCGTGTGCAGCAGACCGATCTCGCCCTCGTCGAGAGGGCAGGCGGCGTGGTAGCCGCGCACGACGTCCGCCGCCGCGGCCAGGGGATCCGGCTTCCCCAGCAGCGCGTACGTGGCCGCGATCGCCACCTCGGCGACGGTCAGCCCGAGGTGCATGTCCCCGAAGTCGATGACGCTGACCGGGCGCGGCCGGCGGAGGGGATCGCCGGCGAGGACGTTGTAGTCGTTGGCGTCGCCGTGGATGACGCTCCGCCGCAGGCGCGGCAGCGCGGGCACGACCTCGGCCTCGTAGGAGCCGAGAGCGCGCTCGACCAGCGAGCGCCGTCGCGGATCCGCGATCAGGTGCGTCACGTCGCGGATCCAGCCCGCGCGGGCGAGGTCCCACTTCAGGTCCGGCCGGTCCGCCGCCGGATGCGCGAAGTCCATGAGGGCCCGGTCCATCTCGCCCAGCAACCGGCCGACGCTCCCGAGCAGCTCGGCGGTGTGCGGCCGCGCCTCCGCCAGCGGCCGGCCCGGGACGTAGGTGAGCATCCACACCAGGCGGTCGACACCCCCATCTTCCGCACGCGCGATGGTGGAGCCGTCGAGGCCGCGGCAGACGCGGGGCAGACCGGCCTGCGGCGCCCCCACCGCGATGTGCTCGAGCGCCGCGCACTGCAGGTCGATGAACGACCGCTCGCGCGCCGGGTGCATGACCTTGAGGACGCGCTGGCCCCCGTCGGGCGCCACCAGGTGGAAGTTGTCGTCGTACTCGCCGGGCAGGGCCCGCGCCGTGGCCTCGAAGCCGTAGAGGTCGCGCGCGAGGAGGGACGCCCGGCGCTCGTCGATCGCCGCCGCCAACCGACCTTCGAGCTTCACCGGGCGGATGTTACCGGGTCGAGCACCCTGCTACGATCGATCCTCACGCCTTTCGAGTGCGTCGATCCGGGCCTCGAGCCTCTGGACGGAGGCCTTGAGGTCCTGAACGTCCCTGCGCAGCGTAGGTTGTGGCTCGGCGATCTCGGCGAGCCCGTCCTCGACGCGGCCAAGCCGCCTGTTACCGATCGACTCGTTCCGGAACGACTCGCCCAGAGTCGCGCCGAGCGCCCACTCCCTGCGCAAGCGCGCAGTGACTTGGCGCGGCGCGCTTGGAAACGAGCGCCGCCAAGGCGCACTCGGCCGCGGCGCAACCGTTCGCGCGTCAAGGGGTTCCCGGACCGGGCCGGGTCGAGCCTCGCTCAGGCACGCTCCCTGCTCCAAGGCTCCACCGAAGGAGCAGCCCTGATGAGTCCACGAGGACCCCTCCGTGGTACGGCGATCGTCGTCGTGAGCGCCCTGCTCGCCGCCTGCGGGGTGAGGTACGTGCAGCCGACGCTGCATCCTCCGGGTCCAGTTCCGCCCGAGAAGGGCCACCCCCTGGCGCTGAAGGTCCACATGAAGTCGGGAGAGCTGTACGTCCTGGACTCGTGGCGTGTGGTCGACGAGACCCGCACGATCGAGGGCCACGGCACGCGCTACACGGCGCTTCGGGAGCCGGCGGCGACGGCCACCCAGCACATCCCGATGGACGCGATCGCTCTCCTGGAGACCAGCGCCGCCCACACCGCCTATCCCGGAGGGGTGCAGGCCCTGGCCGTGATGACGACCGTCTTCGGCTCGCTGGCGGCCATCTGCGCCGCGAACCCCAAGAGCTGCTTCGGCTCCTGCCCGACGTTCTACGTGGACGGCGACGCCGACGTGCCCCAGGCGGAGGGCTTCTCGGCGAGCATCGCCCGGTCTCTGGAAGAGCGCGACGTCGACCACCTCTACCGGGTGCGCCCCGCCGGGCGCGACCTCGTCCTCGTGATGAGGAACGAGGCGCTCGAGACGCACGCGGTCCGCAGCGTCCGCCTCCTCGCGCTGCCCCG
>JBGPBV010000195.1:0-11008 GCA_041481445.1 Vicinamibacteria bacterium | reverse complement strand
GTGCTCGTCACTGTCGCGCCCGGCGGCGAGCTCCTCGATCGCCGGCGCATCGACCTCACCGATCGCGGTCTGCCGACGCACCCGCATCACCACGAAGGGTCGTGGGCGGTGGGCCGTTACCTGAACACCCCGGGAGCGCGGGCGCTTTCTCTCGCTGACGCCGTGGTGCTCGTCGAGCGCGTGCGAGCGGCCGCCGCGCGCGGCGCGCGCGAGAGCCTCGAGGCGCTGGCCGCGGCGGTGCCCGTGCCGATTGCTAGCATCGCGATCCGCGCTTGCCCCAAGCTTCCGCCGACGATCGAGGAACGGATCGCCGACAATCGCGCGCAGACCGTCGCCGACTCCGTCATGTATCGCGAGGCCCTCGCGACCGCAGCCGAGGCGCGTGGCTGGTCCGTGCATTGGTTCGACCGCGAGCGCGTGTTTCGCGAGGCGGCCGCGGTGCTCGGCGGCGAGGACGTCAACGCCTTCCTGTACGCGATGGGTCGATCGATCGGGCCGCCTTGGCAGAGTAAACACAAGCTTGCGGCAGCGGCGGCGCTTGCGGCCACAGGGCATCCTGCCGCGGCGCCGGAGAGCAACCGGCATCTGGACTCCTCGGTCAAGGGCTAAGTCGAGCGAGCCCCCTTCGGAGGCGACCATCGAGAGACACGGCCGTGGGCCGCACCTCACGGGGCAAGCCGTTCTCGTGGTTGCGCTCGCGATACCGGACGTCGGCGGACCGGACGCTAATGCGGAGCCGCGCGCTCCGCGCGGCGCTTGAGCGCCCGCAACCACATGCGCCGGATCAAGGCGCTGCCCGGGTGGACGATCGTCCAGTAGAGCCGGAAGGCGCGGCGGCCACGGGTGTCCGTCCCCTGGATGCGGGTCTCCGTGGTGACGCGGCAGCGCCCGGCGTCGAGCGGCTCGATCAGGAAGTTCATGGCCGCCCGCGCCTGGCCCGGCTCGTCGAAGGCGGCGAAGTCGGCGGGGGAGCGGATCGCGCGGATGGACCGGTCGCGCTCGCGCAGCCCCCAGAACCGGCCCATCACGCCGAGGACGAGCTCGCGGCCGGGCTCGTCGGCCAGGATCGCGAAGCCGCCTTCCTGCGCGCCCGCGATCAAGGGGCGCTCGACGGCCGCTCCGGGCCGCCGAAGGCCCCGCAGCGTCATCAGCGTCCGGAAGAGCCAGACCTCGCCTGCGGTCACCTCGAACAACGCACGATGGATGGCCTCGGGCGTGCCACGGACGAGGATCGAATGGACCTCGTGGGCGTCGTAGGACGGCAGCGAGCGGTCGAGGTGGGTCTCAGAGGGCATCGCGCGACGCGGGGAATGCCGGCGGACTTGCGTCGGGCTGACATGACGCAGGTCGCGGCGGGAGCGGATGATAGCATCGGCGCGTGAGATTCGTCTGGGATCCACAGAAGGCCGAGGCCAATCGCGCCAAGCACGGGGTCACGTTCGAGGAGGCCTCGACCGTCTTCGGTGATCCATTTGCGGCGACCATCCCCGACCCGGAGCACTCGCATGAGGAGGCGCGTTCCGTCACAATGGGCCATTCGGTGAGCGGCGTCCTCCTGGTCGTGGTTCACGCGGACGAGCGCGAGGATGTTCGGCTCATCAGCGCCCGCCGGGCTACATCCGGCGAGAAGACAAAGTATGAAGCAGGCGAAAAGAAGCGTTCCTGACCAGGACATGCGACCCGAGTACGACTTCAGCGGGGCGGTACGCGGCAAGTACTACGATCGCTACCGGTCAAGCTCGAACATAGTTGTGCTGGATCCGGACGTGTCTGCGGCCTTTCCGAACGCGGCGGCGGTCAACGACGCGCTTCGCATGCTCGTCACGGTGGCTCGCAAGAGAGTGGCGAGACGGCGTTCTCCCATGCGGAAGCGGCGCTGACCTGATCCAGGCGGGGACAACCGCAGCACCGAATTGACCGGCCCGCGGTCTCGGGGTACTTGTCACGGCATGAGCGACGGCCCCGCGATCGTCGTGCGCCACCTCACCAAGGCCTTCCGCAAGAAGGTCGCGGTGGACGACGTGTCGTTCGAGGTGCCGCGGGGCCGGTTCTTCGGGTTCCTCGGGCCCAACGGGGCGGGCAAGAGCACCACCATCAAGATGCTCACCGGCCTGCTGCGGCCGACCGCGGGCGAAGTGACCATCGAGGGCTTCTCGCTCGAGAAGGACCTGCTCGCCCTCAAGCGCGCGATCGGCGTCCTGCCCGAGGAGCTGCCCCTCTACGACCGGCTCACCGGCGAGGAGTACCTCCATTTCGTCGGACGTATGTACGGCCTGGGCCGCGAGGAGACGCGCCGGCGCACCGAGGAGCTGCTCGAGTTCCTGAGCCTGGCCGACGAGCGCGGCAAGCTCATCGTCGACTACTCGCAAGGGATGCGGAAGAAGGTGGCCCTGGCCGCCGCCCTCATCCACAACCCCCAGGTCCTCTTCCTGGACGAGCCGCTCAACGGCATCGACCCCGTCTCCGGGCGCGTGGTGACCGACCTCCTGCGGCGGCTGGCCGACAAGGGGGTGACCCTGTTCTTCACCTCTCACGCCCTGGACGTGGTGGAGAGGCTCTGCGACGAGGTCGCGATCATCGACCACGGCCGGCTGGTGGCCCAGGGCACGCTGGACCAGATCCGGGCCCAGCGCGAGGTGGCCCAGGACACGAGCCTGGAGGACGTCTTCCTCAAGCTGGTGTCGGCGGAGGTGCGGCGGGAGGACCTCTCGTGGATCGGCTGATCGGCCTCGTCCTGCTGCGCTGGAGGATGGACCTGCGCGGGCTGCGCCGCTCCCCCCAGCGCCTGGTCGGGCTGGCGATGGTGGTGCCGCTGCTCGCGCTCTCCGCCGCCTTCGCCAGCGGCGCCTTGTTCATGGGCGCGCGGTCCATGGCCGCCCGCAACCCCGACCTGCTCCTGCCCCTCCTGTCCGCCCTCGCCACCGCCATCGGCCTCTTCTGGATGATCTCGCCCATGCTCACCGGCCTCGCCCTGAGCGAGACGCACGACCTGTCGCGCCTGCTCCAGTTCCCGATCCCCTTCTGGAGCCTCGTCGTCTCGTCGCTGGTGGCCAACCTCGTGCAGCCGCTCGTGCTCGCGAAGACGCCGGTGGTGCTGGGCCTCGCCTTCGGGCTGGCCGACCGGCCGCAGGCCCTGGCGGGGACGCTCGTCGGCGTGGGCCTGAGCTTCGTGTTCATGCTCTCCGCCGTGCAGCTCTCGTCGCTCGTCCTCATGGGCCTCGCCCGCAGCCGCCGCTTCCAGGACCTCTCGCTCATGCTCGGCATCGGCTTCGGCTTCCTGCTCAGCCTGGCGCCCCTGGCCCTCCTCTCCGCGGGGCCGGGCCCCCTGCGCGCGGTCAAGCGGCTCCTTCTCGACCACGACCTCTTCGCGCTCTCGCCCTTCGCCTGGGGGGTGCGCGCCGCCGTCCATGCCGGGCGGGGCGACGCGGGCGCGTTCGTGCTCTACACGGCGGCGGCGCTGGGAGCGGTGGGGGCGACCCTCGCCCTCTCGACCGCCCTCATCCGCCGCATCCATCGCGGCGAGCTGGACCTCGGCGACGTCGCCTCCGCGGCCGGAGGGCGGCGGGCCCGCATGCGCTTCTCGGGCCCGCTGGGCGCGCTGGTCGAGAAGGACCTCCGCGTGGCCTGGCGCGATCCCGCGCTCAAGGCCAGCCTGTTCACGGGCCTGCTGAGCCCGCTCCTGTTCCTGTTCTTCGTGAGCCAGGCCGCGGGGGGCGTGCGCGCCACCTCCGTCCTGGCCCTGGCCATGGTGGTCGGCCTGTCCGTGTTCGGCACCAACACCTTCGGCCTGGAGAGGCGGGGCGTGGCCCTCCTCATGGCCTTCCCCGTGGAGCGCTGGCGCATCCTCGTGGCCAAGAACCTGGCCAGCATGGGCCTTCGCGCCCCGTCCGTGCTCACCCTCATCGCCGCCGCCGTCGTCTTCGCGCCGCCCGAGATCGTCCCCGCCGCGGCGACGATCGCGCTCATCGGGCTGATGCTCTCGGCCGGGATCGACAACTTCGCGTCGATCCTGCTCCCGCTGCCCGCGCCCGAGCCCGGCCGCCCCCCGGGTGCCGCGGGGACGCGCGGCCTGGGCGCCCTCGTGCTCTCCGCGCTCCTCCTGACCGCCGCCCTGGTCGTGTCCGGGCCGTTCGTGTTCCTCGTCTGGCTGCCCCTGCTGCTGGGCCGGCCCGCCCTGTCCGTGCTGACCTTGCCCCTCGCCCTCGCGGGGGCGGCCGCCGTCTACGCGATGCTGATCGCGGGCGCGGAGCGGCTCCTGATGCGCCGGGAGCCGGAGGTCCTCGAGCGCATCCTGTGGTCGCCGGAGTGAGACGCGCGCGACGGCCCACGGCCGCGGTCATCGGCCTCGGCCTGATCGGAGGCTCGCTGGCGCGGGCGCTGCGCGGGGCGGGATGGCGGGTGGTCGGCCACGATCGCCCGGCCGTCCTGCGGGCGGCCGCCGCCGCCGGCGCGATCGACGTGGCGTCGCCAAGACTGGCGGACGCGGTGGCGCCGGCGGACGTGGTGGTGCTGGCCGCCTCGCCGCGCGTCAACCGCCGGCTGCTGGCGGCGGCGGCGCGCGCCCTGCGGCCGGACGCGGTCCTCACCGACGTCGGCAGCGTCAAGCGCGGGATCTGCGCGGAGGCGCGCCGCCGGTCGCTGGCGCGCTTCGTGGGTGGCCATCCGATGGCGGGCCGCGAATCCTCCGGGTTCGCCGCCTCGACCGCCGACCTTTTCCGCGGCCGGTGGTGGATCCTCACCCCCGCCCCGGAGACGGCGCCAGGGGCGGTGCGCGCGCTGCGCGCGCTCGTGCGCGCGGCGGGGGCGCGGCCCATCGTGATGACGCCCGCCGAGCACGACCGCGTGGTCGCGTTCCTGAGCCACGTCCCGCAGGTGCTGTCGTGGGCGTTGCTCGCCGCCGCCCGCTCCGACCGCGTGGCTTCGCGGCGCCTCGAGGTGGCGGGGCCCGCCTTCCGCGACATGACGCGCCTGGCCCGCAGCCCGCGCCCGCTCTGGCGCGAGATCCTCGGCGAGAACGCCTCCGAGGTGCGCCGCGCCCTGGCCGCGCTCCGCGCCGCCCTGCGCGATTACCGGACTCCATGATCGGGCGCGCGCGCCAAGGGCCCTCCCGCGCGCTCTGCTATCATCGCGCGGTATGAACAAGGTCGTGCGTGACGCGGCGGAGGCCGTCCGCGACGTTCCCGACGGCGCCTCGGTGATGGTCTCGGGCTTCGGCCTCTGCGGCATCCCGGAGCACCTCATCTCCGCCCTGCGCGACCGCGGCAGCAAGGGCCTGACCGTCATCAGCAACAACGCCGGCACCAACGACTTCGGCATCACCTTCCTGCTCCAGAACCGGCAGGTCCGGAAGATGGTCTCGACCTACGTCGGCGAGAACAAGGTCTTCGAGAAGATGGCGCTGGCGGGGGAGATCGAGGTCGAGCTCAACCCGCAGGGGACGTTCGCGGAGCGCATGCGCGCGGGGGGGGCGGGAGTGCCCGCCTTCTTCACTCCCACCGGTTACGGCACGCCCATCGCCGAGAACAAGGAGGTACGCTGGTTCGACGGCCGTCCCTACCTGATGGAGACGGCGCTGCGCGCGGACTTCGCGTTCATCAAGGCCTGGAAGGGCGACCCGCTCGGGAACCTCGTGTACCGGCGCACGACCCGGAACTTCGCCCCCATGATGGCCATGGCCGCGCGGACCACGATCGCGGAGGTGGAGGAGATCGTGCCCGCGGGGGCCCTCGACCCCGACGCCGTCGTCACGCCCGGCATCTTCGTGCAGCGGCTGTTCCAGGCGCCCGCCTACGAGAAGCGCATCGAGAAGCGCACGCTGCGGGGCGCGGGCGGAGTGGGGGCGGACCCCAAGCGCGAGCGCATCGTGAGGCGCGCGGCCCGCGAGATGAAGGACGGCGACTACGTGAACCTCGGCATCGGCATGCCGACCCTGGCCTCGAACTACATCCCGAGCGGCATCTCGATCGTGCTGCACTCCGAGAACGGGATGCTCGGCGTGGGCCCGTACCCCGAGCCCGGCCAGGAGGACCCCGACCTCATCAACGCGGGCAAGGAGACGGTGACGGAGCTGCCGGGCACGTCGTACTTCTCGAGCGCGGACTCCTTCGCGATGGTGCGCGGCGGGCACGTGGACCTCACGATCCTGGGCGCCCTGCAGGTGGACCGCGAGGGCAACCTCGCGAACTGGATGATCCCCGGCAAGATGGTCAAGGGCATGGGCGGGGCGATGGACCTCGTGTCCGGAGCCCGGCGCGTGGTGGTGACCATGGAGCACACCGCCAAGGACGGCACGCCGAAGATCCTCGAGCACTGCACGCTGCCCCTGACCGGCCAGAAGTGCGTGGACCTCATCGTGACCGACATGGCGGTCATCGAGGTGGGGAAGGACGGGCTCGTGCTGAGGGAGATCGCCCCGGACACGACCGTGGACGCGGTGCGCCAGGCGACGGGGACGGCGCTCACCGTCCGCGGCGACGTCGCGACCATGGAGTCCTAGGACGGCGACCGCGGCCGTCGCCGCCCTCGGCCTCGTCGTCCTCGCCCTCAAGGTCGCGACGGATGCCGGGGCGCCGCGCGGCCTGCTGACCGTGGCCCAGGTCGCCGCCATCGGCATCGTCGGCTTCCTGGCCGCCGACCGTGCGCCCGGACGATGGCTCGACGGGGCGCGCGCGCTGATGGTGGCGCTGGCCATCCTGCTCGTGCCGACCGTCTACGGCGAGGTGGGCGGCGACGGCGTGCAGGCCCTCGTCGTCGTCCGCTCCGCGCTCCTCGACCGCGACCTCGACCTCGCGAACGACTACGCCGGTCTCGGCGCCGCGGTCGTCTCGACGAGGAGCGGGGAGGCCACGAGCCATCTCCCGATCGGGCTCGCGATCCTGTGGGGGCCGCCCTTCCTGGCCGCCCACGCTCTCACCGCCGCTGCCGCCGCCCTCGGAGCCGGCGTCGCGCCGGACGGGTTCTCGGTGCCCTATCGATCGGCGGTGACCGCGGGCACGTACGCGTACGGCCTGCTGGCCTTGATCCTGATCGAGTCCGAGCTGCGCCGGCGGCACGGCCGCGGGCTGGCCCTGCTGGCGGCGCTCGGCATCTGGTTCGCCACGCCCCTGCACTTCTACATGACCGCCAACCCCGCGATGGCTCACGGGGCCTCGGTGTTCGCGGCCACCGCGTTCGTGATCGCCTGGCTGCGCGTGCGCGCAGGCGAGGCCGCGTCCGTGCGCGCGTGGGCGATCGTGGGCGCGCTCGGCGGCCTGATGATGCTGGTGCGGCTCCAGGACGCCGTCCTCCTCGCCCTGCCCGCCCTCGACCTCGTCCTCCGGCGGAGCGCGGGCTGGGGGCGGCGCCTGGCCGGCTTCGGGGCGGCCGCGCTCGCGCTGGGCCTCGTGCAGCTCGCGGTGTGGCTGCGGCTCTACGGCGCCGGGTTCCTCTCGACCGTGCTCGCCGTCAACCTCGTGGGAGGAACGGAGCCGCACGTTCTCGGCCTCCTCTTCTCCGCCCGCCACGGCCTGTTCTACTGGACGCCGCTGTACGTGGTGTGCGTCCTCGGGTGGGTCGCGTGGGCACGGCCAGAGCCGCGGCCGGCCGCGCTCGCCCTGCTCGGGTTCGTGGCCGCGGTCGTCGTCAACGCGTCCCTGCAGGACTGGTGGGGCGCGGAGGCGTTCGGCCAGCGCCGCCTGCTCGGTCTCACGCCGCTGTTCGCCCTCGGTCTGGGCGAGGCCCTGGCCGCCCTCCAGGGCGGGATGCGACGGCTGGCCGCGGTCGCGGTCGCCGTCCTGGCCCTGTGGACCCTTTCGTTCGAGGGCGTCTACAACAGCGGCGTGGTGGTGCCGCGCGACCAGGCGATCCCCTACGGCCGCCTGGCCGCCGCCCAGGCGGATCAAGTGAGGCGCAAGGTCGTGGCGTCGTACGGCCGGGTGCCCGACCGGCTCTGGCGGATCGCCTACGACGCCGCCGGTGGCACCTGGGCCGGCGGCGGGCGGGGCGCGATCGGGCGCCTGGACCTCGGGGCGGAGCCTCCGGAGATGCCGTTCCTCGTCGCCCGTGGCTGGTACGACCCGCAGACGGAGGACGGAGTCACCCTGCGCCGGTCGCGCGGGCCGGGATCGTGGCTGCGCGTGCCCATCCGCGATCCGGTGGACTCGGTGGCGGTGCTCCGGCTGCGGCCGGAGCTGCCCGACGTGCCGCTGCGCGTCACCCTCGAAGTCAACCGGGAGCCGGTGGCCGCGGTGAACGTCGTGCCCGGATGGTCCGAGTACCTCTTCGCGATCCCGGCGAGCCGGCTGCGCGTCGGCCTCAACGACGTCGGCCTCGTCTACTCGACCACACCGCGGGCCGCCCGTCCCGGCTTCGGCGGCCGCAACGCGGCGGTGGCCGTGGACTGGATCGCGCTGCGCCCGCGGGCGGCGCCGCCACCCTGAGCCCTCAGCGCCGATCCCGGTCGTGATCGTGGTCTCGGTCCCCGTCCCGGTCGTCTCGGTCCCGATCTTCGTCCCCGATGAGCTGCAGGATCGCGCGCGCCTCGTCCACGAGCGCGTCCGCCTGGTCGTCGCCGAGGATGCGAGCGCGATCGTAGGCCTCGACCTGCTGGACGAAGGCGCGCAGCTCGCCGCGCGCCGCCTCCTCGGCGCCGTGGCGGAGATGGCGCTCGGCCGTCTCGAGCTTGGCCAGAAGCGCGCGGCCCTGCCCTCCGGAGAGGGCGTGGGCGTCGATCAGGGCCTGCACGTCCCGGGCCAGCCGCGCGACCTGGTCGGCGGGAGGGCGATCCTCGACGAAAACGGCGGCGGTGCGCGCCGGGACCACGAACGATCCAGACGAACGCTTGAAGGACGCCTCCCGGACGACGCGGTCGTGCGAGTCCGCCTGGAGCGGATGCAGCACGAGACGGCGGTGGGCCAGCGCGCCGACCGTCGTCGTCTGCTCGCTGTCGGTCGCGTTGACGACCACCGCCACCAGCGTGTGACGCCGGTCGAGAGCGCCCTCGTCGTCGGCCACCGTCCAGGCCAGCACCCCCGGCACCTGGCTCGGACCCGTGTTGAGGAACTTCATCCGCCGCTCCACCTCCGCCGCCGAGCGCAGCCGGAACAGGGGTGAGCTCTTCCGGATGGCCAGCACCTCCTGGAAGTGCGCGAAGGCGTCGCGGATGTCCGTGCTGGCCGGAGCCAGGGCGGGGTTGCCGAGGAGCGGGCGCATCACCGGCCAGCTCGGCTGGTTGTCGTGCGCGGGGGGCAGGCCGACCCCCCAGTTGTCGGTGCGGAAGGTGAAGTCGAGGCGGTTGAACCAGTCCCCCGAGTTGTAGCTGTTGCGGTCGAGGGACTTGGACCGCAGCAGGTCCACGCCGGCGTGGAAGAACGGGATGCCCTGCCCGAAGGCGAGCACGCTCATGCCCAGGTCCTGCATGCGGACGCGATCGGCCATGCTGGTCCCCACGGGCGCCTTGAGCTGGATGGCGTCGAACAGCGTTTCGTTGTCGTGGGCCTCGACGTAGTTGATCGTCTCCTGGGGGTCGGCGGTGTAGCCGGCGGGCTGGCCGTTGTAGTCGATCTGCTTGCCGGCGACGGTGTGGCCGAAGCGGTCCACGAAGGAGTAGTCGGCCAGGCCTCCGGCGAGGCCCACGCGGATCCAGTCCATCTCCTGCAACAGGCGGTCACGCTGCGCGTCCGGCGAGCCCTGGTCGGTCGCGTTGGGGTCGTACCAGAGGCCGGTCAGGAAACCCTGCTCCTGGATGCCGCTGAACGGCCCGCCTCCGCGCGCCCCGTCGCGCAGGCGATCGTTGAAGGTGCCGATCCCGGTGCCGGCCATGTTGGCCTGGGTGGCGTTCACCCCGCGCGCGTTGTTCGCCACCTCGCCGAAGTTCCAGCCCTCGCCGTAGACGTAGATCTGCCGGCCGTCCACGCCGTCCCGCTCCGGAGTGAGGGCATCCAGGGCCGCGCGCAGGCGCAGCATGTTTCGCTTCATGTGGTGGCCCATGAGGTCGAAGCGGAACCCGTCGACCTTGTACTGCCGCGCCCACGTCACCACGGAGTCGACGAGCAGCTTCTCCATCATCCGGTGCTCGCTGGCGGTGTTGTCGCAGCAGGAGCTCGTCTCGACGTCGCCAAGGGCGTTGAGCCGGTGGTAGTAGCCGGGGACGACGCGGTCGAGCACGGACTTCTCCCTCTGGCCCGACGCGGTCGTGTGGTTGTAGACGACGTCCATGACCACGCGCAGGCCCCGCCGGCTCAGGCCCTGGACCATCTCGCGGAACTCGAGGGTACGGGCGGAGCCGTCGCTCTCGCAGGCGTAGCTGCCCTCGGGCACGGTGTAGTGCCAGGGGTCGTAGCCCCAGTTGTAGCCGTCGCCGTCGGCCACCGCCGCCACCGCCGCCTGCTGCTGGTCGGAGTCGGCGGGGAAGCCGGAGAGGTCGCCCGGCGAGAGCCACTGCGACCGGTCCTCGTCCACGGTGGCGATGTCGAACGAGGGGAGCAGGTGCACGTGGGTGAGCCCGGCGCGGGCCAGCCGGGCCAGGTGCCGCGTGCCGTCGGAGTCGACGGTGAAGGCGCGGAACGTGCCGCGCAGGGCCTCGGGCACGCTCAGGTCGCTCGCGCTGAAGTCGCGGACGTGCAGCTCGTAGAGCGTGATGTCCTCGGGGGCGGCCAGGCGCGGCTTGACCAGCCGGTCCCAGCCCGCCGGCTTGAGGTCCGGCGACGAGAGGTCCACGACCTGGCTCCGCCGGCTGTTCCGGGCCAGGCTGACGGAATACGGGTCCGTCACCATGTTGTGCTCGACGCGCATGGTCGCCCGCGTCCAGACCTCGACCTCGTAGAGGTAGAACCGTCCCACCCATCGCGGCTCGCCGCGCGCGCTCCAGACCCCCGTGGCCGGATCGACGGTCATCGGAAGCACGGTGTCGGGCGCGGCCGGGCTCGAGGTGGGGAACCGGTGCAGCTTGACCGACCGCGCGGTGGGGGCCCACAGGCGCAGGGTGGGGACGCCGTGCGCGAACGAGACGCCGAGGGGGCCGTCGTAGCCG
>JBGPBV010000194.1:0-11009 GCA_041481445.1 Vicinamibacteria bacterium | reverse complement strand
TGTTGACGGTGTTCTTCAGCTCGAGGATCTCGCCGCGGACGTCCACGGTGATCTTCTTGCTGAGGTCGCCGCCCGCGACGGCGATGGTCACGGCGGCGATGTTGCGGACCTGGCCGGTGAGGTTGGAGGCCATCGAGTTGACGCTGTCCGTCAGGTCCTTCCAGGTGCCGGCCACGCCCTTGACGTCGGCCTGGCCGCCCAGCTTGCCTTCCGTGCCCACCTCGCGGGCCACGCGCGTGACCTCGGAGGCGAAGGAGTTGAGCTGGTCCACCATCGTGTTGACCGTGTTCTTGAGCTCGGCGATCTCGCCCCGCACGTCGACGGTGATCTTCTTGGACAGGTCCCCGTTGGCGACGGCGGTGGTGACTTCCGCGATGTTGCGGACCTGGCCGGTGAGGTTGGAGGCCATGGAGTTGACGGAGTCGGTGAGGTCCTTCCAGGTGCCGGCCACGCCCTTGACGTCGGCCTGGCCGCCGAGCTCGCCTTCCGTGCCCACCTCGCGCGCGACGCGCGTGACTTCGGAGGCGAACGAGCGGAGCTGGTCCACCATCGTGTTGATGGTGTCCTTCAGCTCCAGGATCTCGCCCTTGACGTCGACGGTGATCTTCTTCGAGAGGTCGCCGCCGGCGACGGCGGTGGTCACGGCGGCGATGTTGCGGACCTGCGCCGTGAGGTTCGAGGCCATGGAGTTGACGGAATCCGTCAGGTCCTTCCAGGTGCCGGCCACCGCCTTGACCTTGGCCTGCCCGCCGAGCTTGCCTTCCGTCCCGACCTCGCGGGCCACGCGCGTGACCTCGGAGGCGAACGAGCCGAGCTGCTCGACCATCGTGTTCACGGTGCGCGCCGTCCGGAGGAACTCGCCTTCGAGCTCGCGGCCGTCCATCTGGACCGCCATCGCCTGCGAGAGATCTCCCTTGGCCACCGCCCCTATGACCCGCGAGGTCTCGCTGAGGGGATAGGCAAGGTCGGCGATGAGCGCGTTCACGCACCCCATGGCGGAGCCCCACTCCCCGGGAGCGTCGCCGAGGGTGCCGCGCTCGGCGATCTTGCCCTGCTTGCCCACCACGCGGCTGAGCCGATCGAGCTCGCGCGCCATCCGCCGGTTCAGGTCGATGACGTCGTTGAAGGCATCCGCGATCTTCCCGCCGAGACCCGTCCACTCGTCGGGCAGGCGCACGGTGAAATCGCCGCGACGGAACGCCGTGAGGGCGCGGAGCAGCAGGCGCGGATCGAACGGCTCCGTCGGAGGCATGCCCGGACCGCGGCGGCGACGGGCGCCGCCGCGCTCCTGACCGTTCGTCGGAGGCGTTACGTTGGCCATCTCATCTCCCCTGGAAGCGATCCGACATTTACTATCAAAAATTAGGCTACTCAGCTTGAGGTGTCAACATAGTCGACGAAAAAAGTTTGCCCGGAAATGGCGGCTTTTGTCGCGTCAAGGCCTCTTTGCGAATCACTGCGGAACGCGGGGGAGGACGCCGCAATGGAAGGCGTCCGGCCCGGGCGCGTCAGGGCGCGGCGAGTCGAGCGTCCGTCGGGGCCAGAATGGCCGGCAGCTCGCCTTAGAATGGAGGCCACCCGCCACGCGCGGGCGGCCTCGAAGGGAGACGAATCCCTCCAGGAGAGGTCGGTGGCCAACCCCGACGATCCGCTCGCCCGCCTCGATGACTCCGCCGGCGCACGGGCCTCGTCGAGCGCGACGACCAACGACTCCCCGCCCGCCAATCGCCCGCGTCCGCCGGAAGAACAGATCGGCGTCTATCGCGTGCTCGGCTTCCTGGGCTCCGGCGGGATGGGCGACGTCTACCTCGCCCACGACGACCGCCTCCAGCGGCGTGTTGCCATCAAGCGTATCCGCTTCGACGCGCCCCGGACCGGGCAAGCGCGAGAGCGCCTGCGCCGCGAAGCCATCGCCGCCGCCACGCTGAACCACCCCGCGATCGTCCAGATCTACGACGTCCTCGACGAGGCCTCCGGCGAGGCCATCGTGATGGAGTACGTCGAGGGACGGACGCTGGCCCAGGTCCTGGCCTCGGGGCGGCTGCCGGCGCCGCAGGCGATCGGCATCGCGCGCCAGGTCGCGGAGGGTCTCGCGGCCGCTCACGCCACCGGCCTCATCCATCGCGACCTCAAGACCCAGAACGTCATGGTGACGCCGTCGGGACAGGCCAAGATCCTCGACTTCGGCGTGGCCAAGCGCGTGAGGCACGCGTCCGACGAGGACTCGCTGACGGGCGAGGGGACCCTGATCGGCACCACGCGCGCCATGTCGCCGGAGCAGGCGGAAGGTCGTGAGCTCGATGCGCGCTCCGACCTGTTCTCGCTGGGCGTCCTCCTCTACGAGATCTGCACCGGCCAACCTCCGTTCCGCGGCGAGAACCAGACGCAGACGCTGCTCAAGATCGTCGCCGAGCAGCCGCCGCCGGTCGGGGACCTGAATCCCGATCTTCCCGCGCCCCTCGTCGCCCTCGTCGCCCTTCTGCTGCAGAAGGACCGCGAGCGGCGCCCCGCCGCCGCCGCGCGCGTGGCCGAGCGGCTGGCCGAGATCGAACGACTCCCCGCCCTGCGCGACCTGGAGCTGCCGCCCCGGGCCGTGGCCATCCCCGGGCCGCGCGCGGTGTCGGATGAGGACGCCTCCCGGCCCCGGACCGCGCGGCCGGAAAGTCGAAGGCGTTGGCCGCTGGTCGCGGCGGTCGTGCTGGTGGCGCTGGCCGCCGCCGTCGCGATGCGTTTCCTTCCACGCGGCTCGGCGCCCGCGCGACCGATCGCCGTACTCGTGCAGGAGCCGAAGATCGCGTCCCCTCCAAGTGACGAGCGGTCCGCCTTCGCGGCCTTCGCGCTCAGGGACGCGATCGTCCGCACCCTCGCCGGCCTCGAGGGCATCGAGCCGATCGGGCCGGACGAGCTGCCTCCGGGCGCGCTCTCGGTCCAGGACGCCGCGCGCGCCGTGGCCGCGGACGAGGTCGTCCTCCCGACCATTGCCTGCGAGGGTCAGTGGTGCCGCGTCGCCCTGCGTCGCCAGCGCGGCGGTGACGCTCACGTCGTGATGGACACGGGCTCGTTCGATGTCCCGAGCGACCCGCTGGACTCGCTGGCCCTCGCCGACGCGGTCGCCATCCACCTACGCGAGGCGTTCCCCGATCACCGGCCGCGATCGCCGAGCGAGCGTCTCGAGGTGAAGAGCGCCGACTACCAGCGGTACCTCGCGCTGCGCCGGCGCATGGAGACGGGCGAGGTGCTGGGGCGTCCGGAGATCGACGCGCTCGAGGAGATCACGAGCTCGTCGCCCGGCCTGACCGACGCCTATCTCCTGGCGGAGGCCACCGCGCGCGGCCTGGCGGATCGCCCGCGTGCCGAACGGATCCTGCGCGAGGCCGAAGCTGTCCATCGGAATGACCCAAGGGTCGTGGCCGAGCGTTTTGCACTCGAGATGGACAGCGGACGGATGGCCGAGGCCGCGGCGACGCTCGCCACCCTGGAGACGCTGGCCCCCACTGACGTCCGCGTCTGGCGTGCGCGGGCGACGCTCCTGGCCCGGGAAGGAAAGCTGCCCCAGGCCGCCGGGATGCAAATGCGGCTGGTGCGCGAGCGTCCGTCCTGGAAGAACCTGTGGTACCTCGCTGACCTAGAAATGAAGGTCGCGGACGCCAGGGGCGCGCGCGAGCATCTCGATCAGCTCCTCCAGATCTCGCCCGGAAATCCGCGCGGGCTGGCGAAGATGGCGGAGTTCGAGTGGACGATGGGCGATCCGGCCCACGCGGCCGACATCTACGAGGGCCTGTTGGCCGAGAAGGTGACGCGGCAGAATCTCAGCAACCTCGGTTGGAGCCGGCTGCTGGCGGGCGACTATCCGGCCTCCGCCTCCGCGTACCGCCGTGCCCTGGCGATGGAGCCGGACCACCTCCTCAGCCGTCTGAACCTCGGCATCGCCGGCGAGGGCACGGGCGATCCGGAGGCGGCCCGCGTCCTCTATCGGGACCTGCTGACCCGCATCGCTCAACGCGAGCGGAAGACCACGCTCACCGGCCCCGAGCGCCTGATCAAGGCCCAGGCGCTGGCGCGGCTCGGCGACCCCGTACCGGCCGTGGCCCTCACGATGGAGGCTCTCGGAGAGGGCGATCGCGACGCCCAGGTCCTGTTCCAGGCGGCGATCATCTATGCGCTCTGCGGCGAGCAGAACCATGCGATCGTGCAGGCACGCGAGGCACGGCGAAGGGGACTCTCGGCGAAATGGTTCGCCATACCGGGGTTCGAGTCACTGCGCGCCAGTCCCGCGTTTCAGGAGTTGCTCACGCCGGCGTAGACGCGTCAGGGGGCACTCGCCCCGTGTCGCGCTTCAGGGCAGGGGACCCGCGCTGTTCTCTCCTCCGCCCATCCCCGTTTCCGCGGGTGGCTGAGGGGGAACGCTCCAGAAGCAGACGAGCTCGACCGTCTTGGAGGGGCTCACCAGGTCGACGCGGTAGCGGTAGTGGCCCTTGAACGCCTCCGCGCTCACGGTGCCGCTGATCTTCGGTCCCTGGCTCCGGAGGGTGTTTCCTTCCTTGAGCAACGCCTGCGGTGGCTTCGACCCTTTGGGAAAATCCACGAACCTGATCACCGCCTCGAAGCCCGGTGGAGGCGGCGCGGCGTTGCCCTGCGCGTCCTGCAGATCCCAGGTCAACGTATCCCCGGCTTTCACCCGGAACGTGCTGAGGCGAGGCAAGCCCTCCGTGCCGGGGATCAAGGTCACCTTCTCGCCCTTCATGTCGATTTTCGCGATCACGTTTGCCATGCGGCTTCTCCTCTCGCACCGCGAGGATACCACCGCGGGTCGAGCGCCTCGGGCGGGCGGTCAGGCCGTCGCCGTCGCTTTGCCCAGCGGCGAGGCGGGACGCGACCACTCGCCCAGCACGACCCGCACCACGTGCGTCCGGCCGTCGTCCACGAGCGGGATGGCCGCCGCGTCGATGGACGCACCGTCGAGCTCGGCTTCGGCCACGCCGCGGCACCGGTGCTCGGGGTTGGTCACCGTGATCTCGTAACGCGCGCCCCGGAAGCGCCAGACGATCGTGTACTCCGGCCATGACGCCGGAATGCAGGGATCGATGGCGAACGTCGCGCCCTGGCGGCGCAGGCCGAGGAGGCTCTCCAGGCCCGTGCGGTACAGCCAGCCGGCGGCGCCCGTGTACCAGGTCCAGCCGCCGCGTCCGGGATGCGCGTGATGCGCGTAGACGTCCCCGGCCAGGACGTACGGCTCGGCCCGATAGCGCTCGACGTCGGCTCCGGTGCGCGAGTGGTTGATGGGGTTGAGCATGTGGAAGAGCTCCATGGCCTCGTCCCCGCTGCCCAGGCGCGCCACCGCCATCACCGCCCACACCGCGGCGTGCGTGTACTGGCCGCCGTTCTCGCGCACTCCCGGCGGGTAGCCGCGGATGTAGCCGGGATCCTGCGCCGAGGTGTCGAACGGCGGCGAGAGGAGCAGCACCACCCGGATCCCCCGGCGCACGAGGTGGGCGCGCACGGCGTCCATGGCCCGGTCGCCGAAACGGAGGGGGACCGCCCCCGAGAGCACGGCCCAGGACTGCGCGATCGAGTCGATCCTGCACTCCTCGTTCTGCGCGGAGCCGAGGGGCGTGCCGTCGTCGTAGTAGCCGCGCCGATACCACTCGCCGTCCCAGCTCAGCTCCAGCGCGCTGGCCAGGCGTCGGGCCTGACTGCGATAGCGCTCGGCCCGGGTGGCGTCGCCGCGCGTCTCGCACAGCGCCGCGAAGTCGCCGAGGATCCCGTGCAGGAAGAACCCCAGCCACGTGCTCTCCCCGCGGCCCTGGTGGCCCACGCGGTTCATCCCGTCGTTCCAGTCTCCGGTGCCCATGAGGGGAAGGCCGTGGGCGCCCGCGGTCAGCCCGCGGTCGATGGCGCGCAGGCAGTGCTCGAAGAGCGAGGCCTTCTCCGTGGTGACGGAGGGCTGGACGTAGGCCTCGTGGGCATCGGGTGAGAGCGGCGGCGCTTCCAGGAAGGGGAGCGGCTCCTCCAGCACGCCCGCGTCGCCGGTGGTGCGGACATAGTGCGCGACGGCCCAGGGAAGCCAGAGCATGTCGTCCGAGCACCGCGTGCGCGTGCCCTGGCCGCCCGGCTCGTGCCACCAGTGCTGCACGTCGCCTTCGACGAACTGCCGGGCGCCCGCGCGCAGGATGTGCTCGCGCGTGAGGTCGGGCCGGGCCAGGCACAGGGCCATCACGTCCTGGAGCTGATCGCGGAAGCCGAACGCTCCTCCCGGCTGGTAGTACGCGGAGCGGGCCCAGACCCGGCAGCTCAGGTCCTGGTAGAGGAGCCAGCGGTTCATCAGCACGTCGAAGGAATCGTCGGGCGTCTTCACCTGGACGACGTCGAGGACGTCGTCCCACGCCTTCCGCGAGGCCTCACGGGCCGCCTCCGCCGCCGCCACCGACCCGTGCCGGCCGAGCAGTGAGCGCACCTGGCCGACGTCCTGGCCCTGACCGAGCAGGAACACGAGGCGCCGCTCCTCGCCCGGTTCGAGAGTGAGGGACACGTGCAGGACCGCGCAGGGGTCGAGGCCCGCTCCGAAGTGCGGGGCAAGCGCGGTGGCGGTGAGGGCGAGCGGGGCCGCGGGTGAGCCGTTGCGGCCGAGGAAGGCCTTCCGGTCGCCGGTGGCCGAACGGAGCGGCTCGCTGGCGTGGGCGAAGGCCACGCGCCCGGCAAAGTCACGGTTGTAGGTGGTGCGGGCGAAGATGGCGCCCGTGGCCGCGTCGTGCTCGGTGGCGACGTGCAGGTGCTGGCCGGGGCGTGGCGGCCCCAGCACCCACTCGTTGTAGGCGAACACGCTCAGGCGGCGCGGCCGGCCGGTGCCGTTGGCCAGGGTGAGGAGCGAGAACTTGACGGGGTCCTGCCGATCCACGAAGACGTCGAGCCGGTGGCCGATGCCGTGGACGACGCGCGCGAACCGCGCGAGGCCCGCACCGTGCCGTATCACGCAGCGCCCGCTCGCGTGGGTGCGACGCATGGGGCCGGGCGTGGGCGACCAGGCCTGCCCCGAGTCGTCGTCGCGGACGTAGATGGCCTCCGAGGTGAGATCGGTGACCGGGTCGCTCGCGTGTGGAGTGAGGCGGTTCTCACGGCTGTTCTCCGACCAGGTGTAGGCGGCGCCGGAGGCGGTGACGACCGTGCCCAGCCGGGGGTTCGCGATGACGTTGGCCCAGGGAAGCGGCGTCTCCTCGTCGCCCTCGAGGACGATCACGTAGTCGCGGCCGCCGTCCGCGAACCCGCCGTGCCCATTGGCGAGGGTCAGGGGCGGCCGCTCCACGACCAGGGACGTCTCGATGGGCGGGGCGTCCGCCCTCGGCGCCGGAAGCGCGAGGGCCTCCGGCTCGCGCACCTCGGGCGCGGGGTGGGGGCGGTCGAGCTGGTTGGCCAGCTCCCCGCGGTCGCCGCTGAGGACGGCCCGCGCCACGCTGGCCAACAGCGTTCTCTCCGCCTCCGACATGCGCTCGCCGCGCAGGAGGTACGCGCCGCCCGGCCGGTGCTTCCAGGAGCGCCAGGGACCCTCGTCGAGGAGCGCCTCCAGCGCCGCGTGCATCTCGTCGAGATAGCTCAGCGGATGCTCGTTCAGGATCACGATGTCCGCGCTCAAGCCCTTCAGCCGCCAGTACTCCTGGGCCTGGAGGACCTGGCGCACCAGGGGCAGGTCGTCCTGCTCCACCACCCGCACGAGCAGGATGGGGAGGTCCCCGGAGATGGAGAACGGCCAGAGCCCCTCCTGGCCGAGGACGTTGCTGGCCAGGACTTCCGGCGTGGCCCGGAGCGAGGTATCGGCGTAGAGGACGCGCGAGGCCAGACGCTCGAAGAGCAGCGCCTCCTCGCTCGTGATGCCCAGGTGTCCGAGGCCGCTCTGCGCGTGCCCGAAGGCGAGGGCGAACGTGCGCGCGGCCGCGCTGGGGTCGTGGTACTTCTGGGCCAGGGCCAGCGCGGCCTCGCGGCTGGACGCCATCCCCGTGGAGAACGACATCCGCACGAAGCCTCCGGGGGCGAGCCGGATGCGCTGGCGGAGGCTCACGATGGGATCGAGCACGGCCCCGGTGCTCCCGGTGAGGGAGCGGCCGTCGAGGGCCTGCGGATCCTCGGGGCCGCGTCCGCGTCCGAGAAAGCGCGCGCGGTCGGTCTCCCATTCCACGGGTCCCTGCGGGCGTCCTTCCAGGCTGAGGACGTGCACCGCCCAGGGGGCGACCTCGTCCCGCGCGCGTGGCCGCCGCCGGCACACGAGGGCGGCGATCTCGGGGAGGTACTCGGTCTCGACGAACAGCTTCCCGAAGGCCGGATGGGCCAGGTCGTCGGCGGCGGACGCGAGCACGATCTCCGCGTAGCTCGTGACTTCGATCTCGCGCGGGCGATCGCCTTGATTGGTCACGCCCAGACGGCGCACCTCCACGTCGTCTTCCGTCGAGACCGCGATCTCGAGATGGGTGCCGATGCCGTCGTCGAGGCGCCGGAAGGTCGCCTTCTCGGGCTGGAAGGTGACGAGGTACTCCTCCGCCTCCTTGCCGACGGGGTGATGGGTGGCCGACCACACGGACCGGCTGCGCACGTCGCGCAGGTAGAGGAACTGGCTGCCGGGATCGCGCGTGAGGTCCTGGCGGTAGCGCGTCACCGCGCGGCCGCGGCAGAAGCTGGCGCCGCCGCCGGCGTTGGTGACCACGGCGGTGTAGTTGCCGTTGGAGAGGAACTGGGCTTGGGGGAACAGCGTGTGCGGCGAGCGGAAGCGGCGGGCCACGGACACGGGGGCGGCGGCCGAGGTGCGCGTCTCCTCGACCGGGCGCGGCTGCATGATCGGCGACTGGCGGGGAACGCGCTCGTGCAGCAGCAGCTCGGTGGCCTTTACGCGCGGGTCGGCATGGAAGCGCCCGACCATGGGATCGCCCAGCAGCGCATTGGCCAGTGAGACCAGCGTCATGCCCTGATGGTGGGCGAGGTAGGAGCGCACCACCGTTCCCCGGGCGTCCGTCCGGGGCCGGGTCTCCTCGCCCTCCTCGACGCGCGTGTAGTCGATGGCCTCGTAGTAGCCGAAGGTGCCTTCCAGCCCTTCCTTCGCCAGGCGGCGGAAGTTCCGCGCCGCGCGGGTCGGGTCCACCATGGCGGCCAGGCCGGTCGCGTAGGGGGCCACCACCAGGTCGTCCCCGAGGCCGCGCTTGAGACCGAGGCCCGGGACGCCGAAGGCCTTGTACTGATAGTTGTCGTGGCGGTCGACCACGTTGTACCCCGACTCCGAGATGCCCCAGGGCACGCCGCGCTCGGCCGCGTATCTCACCTGGCGTCGCACCGCCATCTGGCAGGTCTGGTCCAGCAGGGTGTCCGGATAGCTGCGCATGACCAGGAGGGGCATCAGGTACTCGAACAAGGTGGCGCTCCACGACAGGAGCGTGGGCGATCCGTCGACGCTCGTGAGCAGGCGTCCGAGGTGGAACCAGTGGGCCTGGGGAACGTCGCCCTTCGCGATGGCCAGGAAGCTGGCCAGGCGGGACTCGGAGGCGAGCAGGTCGTAGTACGACGCATCCAGACGTCCCGGGCCTTCCGCGTCGGCGAGACGGTATCCGATGGAGAAGATGCCGCGCTGCGCGTCGTAGAGGAACCGGAAGTCCATTCCGTCGGCGAGCGCGGCCGCCCGCCGGGCCAGGCGCCTCAGCCGCTCCGAGAGAAGGGCGGAGGGAGGAGGGAAGCCGGCGGCGAGGGCGGCGGCGAGCCGGCGCCCCCAGTAGGCCGCACCGGGATGCGTGTCCTCCAGATCGTCGATGGCGGCCTGGAGACGGGGAAGCCGTGAGGCGAGGCGCGTGACCGTCTCGATGGCGTCCCGGCCGTCGCCCAGGGCGGCTCCGATGGCCGCCGCTTCCTCCACCAGCCGTATCACGCTGTCCCGTTGCGGCGGCGGGGTCGCTTTCACGGTCGCCAGCTCGCGCCGCACGAGCGCGGCCAAGTCGGCCATCCCGGCGCGGGCCGGACCCGTCGAAGGCGGCTCCCGGGCCACGCCGAGCAGCCCCTCCGCGAGCGCCATCAACGCCCCGGCGAGGTTTCCGCTGTCGACCGTGGAGACGTAGCGCGGGAGGAGCGGAGTCAGGGTGAGCGTGTCGTACCAGTTCAGGAGGTGACCGTCGTAGCGCTCCAGCCCCTCGACGGTGGCGAGCGCCTTCTCCGTCCTCTCCACCAGCTCCGCGGTGTCGATGAAGCCGAGGTCGTGGGCGGAGAGGGTGGCCAGGAGGCCCATGCCGATGTTGGTCGGCGACGTGCGATGCGCGACGCGCGGGTCCGGGACCTCCTGGAAGTTGTCCGGCGGCAGGCCATGGTGCTTCTCCGTGGCGAAGGTCTCGAAATACCGCCAGGTCTTGCGCGCGATCAGGCGGAGCAGCTGGCGGTCCTCCGCATCGAGCTCCGGCCGGCGCACGGGGGCGGTCCGGCTCAGCGCGTGTGCGACCAGCGGCGCGACCGCCCACAGCATCAGCACGGGCAATGCCGCGGAGAGCGCGGACGGCCGCTGGAGCAGGACCAGGACCAGGCCCAGGGCGGCCACGGCCGGGCTGGCCCTCATCGTCCTCAGGAACAGACGGGCACCGGCGCCATGAGCGCGGGCGGCGGCCGCGGCCGTCTCCCATTCCAGCAACCGGCGCTGGGTGAGAGTCAGGCGCACGAGCGTGAGCCCGATGGCATCGACCATCTCGTGGGCCTGGTAGGCGAGGAAGGTGATCTGCAGGGCCACCTGCGCCAGGGCCGTCCTCATCTCCTCCCACATCGAGCGGAGGAACACCCCCGTCGGCTGATGGAGCCGCGGTCCCGCCATCGTGCGCAGGAACAGCGGAAAGACGGGGAAGGACATGCCCAGGAGCACCGCCGCCGTCCAGGTGAGCGCGCTCCCCGGCAGGAGCGTCCAGGCGGCGAGGAGGAGGGCCACCGTGGCCGGCGGCACCAGGCTGCGCCGCAGGTTGTCGAAGATCTTCCACCGCGAGATGAGCGGGAGGCGATTGCGTTCC
>JBGPBV010000193.1:0-11064 GCA_041481445.1 Vicinamibacteria bacterium | reverse complement strand
TGACCTTGAGCACCCGGACGACGGCGTTGTCGGCGAGGACCTTGTAGTGCTTCGGATCGACCTTCACCGGATCTTGTGCCGAGGCGGCGAGCGGTAGCACGACGAGGAACGCGGTGATCTTCAGCGAGTTCATGAAACCTCCAGTGCAACGCGGGCAGGGCCTGGTGAGGGTGACGATACTCGGTACCAAGGGCGAGTCAAGCAACGTTTGTTGACGGGAGTACAAGTAGACCCATCCGCGCGGCGCGCCGGAGGCACTCCTTCCGCGTGCGGGACACCGCGCGTGCGAGGGCCTCGAGGTCGATGCGGCGGCCGTCGCCGGCGGACGTCTCCAGGCGAGCACTCGCCAGCGCCTCGCCGAACAACAGGCGGCCCATCGGGTTCTCTAGGGGCGGAGCGGCGATCCGCGCCGCCGCCCGCGCCGGCTTGCGATCGCCCTCGCTGAGCACACCTTTGACGGGGGTCTCGGTGCGCGCGGCGGCCAGCGCGGCCTCGGCGAGCCTCTTCGCCCCCGCGCGGTCGCCCGCCTCCCAGGCCAGGGACGCCGCCAGGAGCGCGGCCTCGACGCTCTTCGCGTTGGTGCGCACCGCGGCCTCGAGCCAGGTGCGCGCCTCCCTCATCCGGCCGTCGACGATGAGCACCTCGGCCAGGCGCACCATCGGTCCCGTCTCTTCGCCGTTGATCTCGTGGGCGCGCCGGAAGTGCGCCTCCGCCCGCGCGAGGTCGACGGGCTCCGCGGGATCGGGAGAGGCGAGCAGCGCGCCGAGGGCGAGATGGCCCCGTCCGCTGAGGGGGTTGAGCAGGACGAGCCGTTCGAACGCGTCGCGGGCCTCCGCCGTGCGGCCTCGCTGCCGCTCGCACTGGCCGAGGTAGTAGAGGCTGTCCTCGTGGCGGGGCTCCAGGGCGAGGGCCTGCCGGTAGCGCAACGTCGCGGCTTCGAAGTCGCCCGCGATCCGGCGCTCGGTGGCCGCCTGGTATTCTTGCCAGAACTGCAGGACGTGCGCCTTCTCGCCCGTGGCGTCGGCGCGGAGCGCGTCGGCCCGGCTCCGGCAGGCGCTCGAGGCGCCCGCGGCCACCAGTAGCGCGACCGCCGCCGCGATCCTCACCGGCGCGCCTCCACCCGCGGCCTCCCGCCCTCGTCGAGGCGAAGGGTTGTCCGGGTTGGAAGATCCGCGAACGCCTCCACGCGCCCGCTGGGCCAACGGACCTCCAGCGCCTCGATCCGCTCCGCCCGCCCGACGCCGAAGAACACCTCCCCGGGCGGCTCCTGGCTCAGGTAGGAGGACTGGCCCCCCACGACGCGTATCTGCGTGCCGTCGCGAGCGGTGGCCCGCACCACGGCCCCCGTGGCGTAGGTCGTCGATCGCAGCGGACCGGACGCGAGCGCGGGGGAAGAGCGCAGGACGACCCGAATCCAGGCGCCCGCGTTGCCGCCGTCGTTGCGGAGGAGGCGCACCGGCCCGCCGTGGACCATCACCGCCACGTCGAGGTCCCCATCGCCGTCGTAGTCCGCGAAGCTCGATCCGCGTCCCACGTTCGGGATCGCGAGGGGCGCTCCGCTCACCTTGCCGACCTCGTAGAAGCCCTGCTCGCCCGCGTTCCAGAACAGGAAGTTCCTCATCGGGATGAGGCGCGTGGGGTCGGACTCCTCCTGGAACGTGCTGCCGTTCGTGGCGAACAGGTCGAGGCGCCCGTCGTTGTCGAAATCGAAGAAGCCGGTGCCCCAGCCGATGACGTCGAGGGCGATCTGGCCGAGGCCCGTGAGGTCGGCCTGGTCCACGAAGCGCAAGGGGGCGTCGGCGGTGAGCTTCATGCGCGAGCTCTCGTTCACGTAGAGGGCGTTCTCCTGGGCCATCCAGTGCGTGATGAAGATGTCGAGGTCGCCGTCGTTGTCGAAATCCCCTACGCCCAGGCCCATGGCGCCCCGATAATCGGCCACCCAGGCCGAATGGCTGATGTCCTTGAAGCGCCCGTTCCGCAGGTTCAGGAACATCGCGTTGTCGGAGACGTCGTTGGCCACGTAGAGGTCCGGCCACCCGTCCCCGTCGAAGTCGGCCCAGGACGCGGAGAGTGACCGGCCGGTCGGGTTGTCGACCCCTGCCTCCCGGCCGACTTCGTGGAACACGCCGCCATCGTTGCGGTAGAGGAGGTTCCGCTCCGGGGGATAGCTCGACGGGTTGAGGGTGAAGGGCACCACGGACTGGAACTGGAGCGCGCTCCGGCTCTTGTCGGCCGGGTCGAAGCGGTACCGCACGTAACCGCAGACGTACAGGTCCAGGTCGCCGTCGCGGTCGTAGTCGGCCCAGGAGGCTCCGGTCCAGAACCCATCGATCGCTCCCAGGCCCGCCTGGTCCGTGACCTCCGCGAAGCGGCCGTGGCCGTCGTTGTGGAAGAGCAGGTTCGTCCCGTAGCGCGTCACGAAGAGGTCGAGGCGCCCGTCGCCGTCGTAGTCGCCCCACGCCGCCGCCATCCCCCATCCGCGCACGTCCAGGCCGGCCGCGTCCGTGACGTCGGCGAAGGTGCCGTCGCCGTTGTTGTGGAACAGCGTCCCGCGCGCGGGCGAGCGCTGCACCTCGTCCGGGGTCAGGGTCAGCGGTCCCGATTCGTTGACGAGGAACAGATCGGGGAAGCCGTCGCCGTCGTAATCGCCCCAGGCCAGTCCCGAGCCCATGTCCTCCGGGAGTTGCGAGGAGCGCCGGCCGAAGAAGTGACGGAAGCGCAGCCCGGCCGCCTCCGCGGCGTCCCGGAAGGCGACGCGGAGCGGGGCCGAGTCCGTCGCGGGCGCGGAGCCGCCATGCGCCGTCGCGGACCCGGACGTCGGTGGGGCCAGCTCCGCCACCGGCGCCCCCGCGCGCGGGACGTCCGGCGACGGCAGCGCGCGATCGAGGGTGCGCGTGATCTCGGCGCTCGTTTCCCGCTCCTCGCCCGGCACGTACGCCTGGGGCCGCGGCCGCGTGGCGAGAACGGCTACCGCGAGCAGGCCAAACGCCGTCCCGCCCCCCACGAGCCAGCGGAAGGCCCTCCGGCGGTAGTTGGTGGGCGGACGCGCGGTCACGGACGCGGTGCGGAAGACGTGGTGGCGGCGAGCGTGGGCGTGTGCGTCCGGCCCGCGCGTCGTCCCGAGGCCGCGGCCGCGCGCACGGCAATCGTGCCCTCGGCCCGGGCCATCTCCGTCACCGGCATCGTGAGGCCTGCCTTCTCGCCGAACATGAAGTTCAGCAGGTACTGGTCCACCTTGCGATAGAGCAGCCGTGCCGTCACGTGGAGCGCGGGGGCGGCACCCGCCGGGGTCTCGAACCGGAAGCGGTCCTCGCGGCTCGGCGGGGCGGCCCGCCCGGCGGCGCCCGCGCAGTCGAAGGTGTACTCGGCGGTGTCCGCGAAGCCGGGGAAGAGCGAGCGCCGGTAGCGCACGCCCACCATCTCCCACAGGTTGTGGCGGTCGATCAGGTTCCCGTACTGGTCCACCGGCTCCGCCTTGAACATGAAGGTGCCGGGCTGGATGAAGTGGCGGTCGTCGCGATGCCCGGAGGCGAAGATCACCTGCCCGCCCGGTGCGGTCACCGTCAGCTCGACCCAGGACTGGATGATGTCGAGAGGGCCGGTGGGGAAGTCGTGCCCGACCTTGTTCGACGTGATCACCGCGCGCACGGTAACCGGCTCGCCGCTCACCGCCTCCGGCGGACAAATGAGCTCCAGCGCCACCGCCGGCCCCTTTGCCCATTTGTCCGCGATCTCCGGGATCTCGTACTCGCCCCTCAGCCAGCGTTCCACGAGCCGGACCTGCGTGTCCGCTCCCGGGAGCTTGAGCAGAGCGGGCATGGCCTGGTTCGCCCCCACGAACCGATGGCTGCGGTGCTTCCCGTCCGCCGCCGTGCGGTTGTAGTCGAGCGCATCCCCGGCGGCGGGATCGTGGGAGTCCTGCAGCGGCATGTGGCACTCGCGGCACTCGATGGTCTTGTCCGCCTGCCCCGGGTGGTTCCAGCGGCTCTTGCGCCAGTTGTCGTACTGGTTCTGGAGCTGCACCCAGCCCACGTTGTTGACTTCCTGGTCGATGAACTGCTTGTGGCAGGCCGCGCAGTACTCCGGCGTCTTGAACAGCCGCTTCGAGAAGTCGGCCACGTGCCGCCGCGGGTAGGCCCGGATCAGGAAGTCGCGCATGAAGCGCGCCCCGATCCCCTCCCGCAGCTCGAAGAGATACCGCTGCGGCTGCGCCACCACGAACTTCGCGTTGCCCTCGATGTCCGTCTTGCGGATCGAGTGGCACACGAGGCAGGAGACGCCCTCGTTGTAGCCGGCGAGGTTGGTGAGCGCGGGCGTGAAGATGTTCTTCGTGCCCGAGAAGAGCGAGATGGGATCGTGGCAGCCTCCGCAGTACCGCGTGGACTCGGGGCCGTTCTGCTTCGCCATCTCCTGCTGGATGCGCTGGAAGCCGACGTCCATGGCCGACCAGCGATGGGCGCTCACGCTCCATTCGGCCGCGATCTGCTCGTGGCACCCCATGGTGCCGCACGACTTGGAGCCGGACAGGCTGCGCGGGTCGAGGGCGCCGCCGCCGACGGTGGTGGCGAGGCTGGGCGCGAACGGCCGGTGGCGCCCGTACTTGAAGGAGTAGTCGGCCGGGAACTCGTTGGCCATCCGCTCGCCGGAGTAGGCGAGCAGCAGCACCCCGAGCGGAGCGACCAGGGCCAGGAACAGGAACCCCGCGGTGGCGAGCGTGCGGCGCTGCGCGAGCAGGAGCGAGCCCAGGCCCTGGCGCAGGGCGGCCTGACGATCGCGCACGAGGGTCACGAGGACGTGGGGGAGGGCGAAGGCCAGAAGGGCGAGGGTGCTCAGGAGATGGGCGCGATCCCAGGCATACGAGATGCGGGGGCCGCGCACTGATTCCACCGTCAGCACGAGCCCGGAGACGAGGGCGACGAGCGTGGCCAGGGACGAGAGATAGCCCATCCACTTCAGCGGAGTGGCGGGGCGGCTCCAGTAGGCCGCCGTGTGGCGGCACTGATAGATGAGGATGGGGACGAGGAAGACGATCCCGACCGCCGTATGGAGGACCACCTGCCACTCGTTCGCCACCGAGAACGGCAGGAACTGGATGGCCAGGCCACTGAACGTTTCAAACGAGAGCCAGGCCAGGGTGAGGGCGGCGAAGCGCCGGCTCCACTCCGCGGTGCGCTGGGCGGCCAGCGGGCGTTCGCCGCCCGGACCGTTCGAAGCGGTCGTTTCCGTCGCCATGGGCCCTCCACGCTCCACCAACGTCGCTGGCGGCTGGTGAAATCGGTTTGGGCGCATCGTAGTGGTCGCTGGCTTGGCCCACCTGGATCATTTGAATCAGAGCCTCAGAACGATCCCCGACTCGAACGGCGGGCCCGGAGCCGACGGGATCTAGCTGGCGCGGCCGAACACCATCGTCCCGCCCTGCTACCGGAAGCTCTCGATGAGCATGATGTCGCTCGTCTCGTGCTTGGCCACCGCGCGGTGGAAGCGCGCCTTGAGCGTGCCCTCGGGCGTCTTCGTGATGTCGGCGATCTCGCGGAACTTGAGCTGATGGTAGACCTTCATGACCACGACCTCCCGAAGGTGCGGGGCCAGCTCGGCGAGCGCGGCGGCCACGCGGCCGCCCACCTCGGAGTGCTGGAGCAGCACGTCCGGACCATCCGTGCCCGACGCCAGGTCCTCGAGCGCCTCTTCCGCCAGGTGGCGGACGCGGTGCCGTTTGTGGGCCAGCTCGCTCCGCGTCACGTTCAGGGCGATCGTGAACAGCCAGCCCTTGAACGATCCCTGATCCCCACGAAAGGTGCGCACCATCGTCCACACCCGCGTGAAGGTCTCCTGCCTCATGTCCTGGGCCATCTCCCGGTCCCGGCCAGCCTCAAGATCAGGTTGAACGTCGGCCTCTCATAGCGGAGATACAGGGCGCGCAGGGCGGCCGCGTCGCCCCGTGCCACCTCAGCCACCAGCGCGTGGTCCGGTCTGTCTTCCATCCAGCGGTTCGGGCGGCATCATAGGGAGGTACCGGGGCGGGCGGGAAAAGGTTGCGTGTCCGCGAGGAGACGTGCGAGCTGCCATGAGACGTTTCGATGTCCGTTTCCGCGTCTCGAGAGATAGGGCGACCGTCCCGGCCGGCGGCGGACGGTCGCCTCGAGGTACGGAGGACCTCTTCCATGCGCGGATTTCTTCTCCTCGCCGTCTTGCTGACGAGCCAGGTGGGCGTGGCCGAGCAGCCCGTAGGCGGTGCATTCGAGACCGATGACGGTGCCCTGCGGGGCATCCTGCCGTGTCGTCCGAGCCGATTCCAGGAGGCCGCGCCGTTGCCCTCCATGCCTCCCGTTCGCGGGTACAAGTGCTCGGGACCCTCCTTCATGGCCGCGGTTCAGTATCTGGACTATCCCCCGACGGACGTCGATCCGAAGGTCATACTCGACCACGCGCGGGACGGCTCCGTCGCGAACGTCAAGGATGGAAGGCTGGTCTCCGAGGAGAGAGGAAGACTGGCGGGTCGCCCCGGGACCGATATCGTCGTCGCCGGTCGGGGTGTGACCCTGCGCGAACGAATGGTGATCGACCGGGACAAGAGCAAGACACGGCTGTACATCATCGAGTACGGCACGGTCCCATCCGACGCGACCAACCCGCGCATGCAAGCGTTCTTCGACTCGATCCGGTTCAAGACGGACCTGAGCGGGAGTCCCGCCGGGCCTCCAGCTCGGCAGCCGAGGTAGTGCGAACCCGATCTTGAGGACGCTTCAACCGGAAACGAGTGCGGAGATCGGGCGCTTTCCGAGGAGCGGGGCCATGTCCCGCTGGGGACTCGCACGGTGCCGGTCAAGGCGGGCTTCGCGTCTACCCCCGCGCCGATCGGTCAACACAAAGCGCCGCGGCGGCGAGCACGGGCGCGGCGGAGTGCCTGGGCAGGACTAGGCTCAGCCGCGAGAGGAGATAGGCGCGGAACACCACTTCTTCGTAGACCACCCCGAAGAATGACTCCAGGGTGAAGATCGCCACGACGTCTCGACCTCGGAAGAAGTCCGCCCAGCGGGTGGGCGCGTCGGGAACTCCCGCTCGGCGGAGCACGTCAGCGACGACCGGGCCTAGAAACACCCAAAGCCCGACGAATAGCGGGCACTCTCACGGGGAGAAAGAGCAAGGGCTGACGGAGCCAGCCGCACCACCCGCGCTCTCGGTCCCAAGGGTGTGCTACCGGTGCGGTGGTAGCATGAGCCTCCACGACGGACTCTCTCTTCTGCGCAATGGTGACTGGTCCGAGGTGCGACATGCGGCTTTCCCTCGCGGCTTCCCTAATGTTGGTGATGGCATGCTCGTCCAGCACGCCAACGGCGATTCTGCCCTCGCCGAGCCCCACCGGCCAAGCGTCGGCCGATCTCAAGCTCAATGCGCAGAAGTCGGGCACTTTCGATTGTTCGGGCGGATTGTTCTTCGTGACGAGCGTGCTCAATCAGACGACGGCCCCGCTCCGCGTGGACGCCTTGAACCTGACGTTCACGAGAGTGTCCGGCTCGGCCTGCTCGAACAATGCCGCTTCGATCGACCCGCAGGTAGGGATGTCGGTCGCTCAGGGTGTCTCCACCGAGATCCGTCGCGTTGACCTTGCTGGCCCGCTTTGCAGCGCACCGACGGGCGCCCCTGGATGCGATTGGCTGGGGAAGGCGACACTCACTACGAGCTTCGGGACGCTGACGGACGAGATTCCATTCCGGACTTCTGGAACCGCCGCCGCGGTGACTCCTCCGCCTGCCCCGCCTCACATCATCAATTTCAGCTGGCGCAACGAGACCGTCACCCTGGCCTGCGACAACCTCCTCACCGGCGCCGACTTCGCCTCCATCCACTGCTCCGCCGATGCGGCCGCCCCCGTCCGAATCCGGATCGCCGACGTCTCCGGGAATTGCGGGCAGAGTTCGTTCCCCTACGGGAAGCGGTGCGACACGATCGACGGGACGCAGACGGTGACGGCCAACTGGGAAGCGCCCTATGACTTCGGCTCGACCTCGACCGCGATCACCGTCCTGGTGACCTGCGAAGTCTTCGATTCCCACGGCCAGGTCATCGACTCGCGGTCCACGTGCATCCCGTCGATCGGTTACGAGAACCAGCACGGTATCCCGCCCCCCTGGCCGGACTACTGCCAGGCCCAGATCATCGGCTGCCACGGCCGTCCCTGATCCGAACCGCCGACACGCGGATCTTCCTCATGCGGAGCCGCAGGATATTGGATGCGTAGACTCGCACAACAAGTGTTGGACGGACGCAATGAGCAGCCGCGTGAGCCAAGGGAATTCGATCGCGAATACGCGATCCAGTTGCTTCACGATGTACCGCAGATCGCTGATCCGATCGTCGAGGCCGCCATCGACCGCTTCTGGCCGCGGCCGCACTGGGGAAAGATGCACGCGCGGACGCGCGAGCAGGTCGCCGCCCAGTTCGACCGCTTCGCCGACTTCCGCGACCTCTGCCGCCGGCACGACCCCGATGGGAAGTTCGTGAACGACTACCTGCGCCGGTACGTGCTCGCGGGCTGATCAGTCGTCGAGCGGCTCGAGGAGATGCGGCGGCGCGTCAACGCGCGTTGCCGGAACAGCCGCCGCTCGTCTCCAGGGTGATCCGCGCCACCGACGAAGAGGGGTCGCGCTCGTCGAACGCGATCGATTGCAGCCGTTCGATCGACCGTTCCGTGCAGACCTGGGCGAGCCCGGAGAGGGCGGCGTCGTGCCACCGCTGCCGGAGCTTCGCGTCCTCCTGGAGACGAAAATCCTCCTCCGATTGGGCGAGGAGCTGTTCGGCGATCTCGGCGTCGACGACCTTCGCATCGCGGCTCTCGAGCCAGTCCCGACGCAGGTGCCAGCGATCGGACACCGTTGCGTCGAGCTCGTCCCGCGCCTCCGGCGTGGGTCCCACGTCGTAGGTCTCCCAAAGCGCCTCTTCCAGCGCCGGGCCCGCCCGTCTCATCCCCTCGACGAGGCGGCGATCGTCGTTGCGGCAGTCCTGCCGCTGCCACGCCCGCAGCAGCTCCTGGAGCTCACGCGGGAGCGCCGAGAAGGCCGGCCGGTCGGCGGCCGACGCCGATCCTGCGGCCAGGGCGACCACGGTCACGAGCACGATTGAACGCATCGAGCGCATTTCGCCTCCTCAGTTCGGGGGAAAAGCGCCGTCCGCGAACAGGCGCTTGTCCGCCTTGGGGCAGGTCCGGTTCGTCGAATTGATGTCGCAGGTGTCGATGATCGTCATGCCTGGCCGCAGCCCGTAGACGAAGACGGAGCGGATTGCGGAGATGGTCCGGATGTGGGCGCGGTAGGCCTGGCCCTCGGTCATGAACTGGCGCGATCCGCCCGCGGACTGCATGACGTTGGTCGTCCCGAAGCGCGGATCACCGTCGACATGGTCGAGGGCCAGGTTGTGGCCCACCTCGTGAGCGAGGAGGCCAGGAGCGGACGCCGCTCCCACCGCCACCGAGTCGCCGTGCGCGACCTCGCCCACGCCGTTGCCGGAGCCGCCGTTCACGTTCGGTACCCAGTAGACGTTGATGCGTCCGTTGACATGCCCGATCTGGCTCTCGAGCGTGCCCGTGGTCGTGGTGTTCTGGAAGTTCGGTTGGTTGGGGTTGGTGGTGGCGTCACGCAGATCGATCTGGTTCCAGTCCAGGCCGACGCGCTCCTGGTCGAAGAGGGCAGCGGCCTGGATGACCGTGCTCAGCGCCTGCACCACCTGGGTGGCGAACGTTCCCGGCGCCGTGACGATCCAGACCGTGATCGGCACCCGTACCAGCGGGGCGAGGGTCAGGTGGACCGTGTCGCTGCCCGACGTCCATGGCGCGGCGGCCTCCGAGGGGGCGCGGCCTCGGGCGAAGCCGATGACTTCGTCGTTCAGGGACGACAGCGTGAGGTCGCCCACGTCGAACGTGGTGCTCGGTGCGGTCCCGTTCTTGGTGAAGGTCGCGTCGTCGACCTCGCCGGCGCTGTCGCGGCCGTCCACGCAGATGCCGACCGGGACGCCCGCCGGCGAGTTGTCGGCGACGAGAGCGTCGGGGCCGGGCACGGGACAGGTGTCGGGGTCGATCGCGCAACCGCTCATGTGACCCGCGTTGCACGTCCTCTCCCCCTGACACCCGTTCCTGGTGCAGGCGACCGTCGTGCCATCGATGCATCCGGCGTGCGCGGACGGGGCGGTGGTGAATCCGCCCGCGAGCACGATCGCCGCCGCCAGGAGCCGCTTCATGGGTCGCCTCCCCTTCAGAAGAGACGCGCAAGGGAGGCGTGAAACGTCTCAGGCGGCGGAAGGAAGCGGAGGCGGGCGGGTCAGTTCGATACGGGAATCCAGGTGGTGACCCGCCAGGGACTCGAACCTTGAACCGAGAGATTTAGAGTCCTAAACAGGACCAACCCACCTCCTCACCCCCATTTCCGCCGCCACAGCACGCGCCCGAGGACCAGGAACCCAACGCCGACGAACGTGAACTCCAGGGCGGGGAGCCAATCTGAGAGGCCCGCGATCGCCATGCGGTCCGAGGCCGGGTCGTACAGGACCTCCACCTCCTGGCCGACTCTCCAGTTGGAGTGGTTGGTGAACATCCGGCTCGTGAACTCGTGCTCCTGGCCGTCCGCCTGGAAGCGAACGATCGGCGCGTACACGTTCTGGGGCGGGCGGGTGCGGGTCTGTTGCGTCTGGATGCCGACGACCGTCCCGGCCAGCGTCCGCACCGCCGCCCCTCGCGGCCTCGTGAAGAAGACGCCGGACAGTAGCGTGGCCCCGAGGACCAGGCCGATCGCACCAAGCGCGATGAGCGCGACGCTCGCCAGCAGCCTGAAGTACCGCCAGAGGCGGCAGAGGGCCTCGCGCGCGCATCCACAATGTCGGCGGACCGGGCGTTCTCGGGCAGCGGATCGAACATGCCGCCTCCAACTGCCGGGACATCGTACTTCGATAGCGGTCCAGGTGAGTCGGGTGCGTCGTGGCGAGGAGGCGTGGGGCATTCCTTGCCGAGGTTCCCATGAGGCGGAGGTTGGTGGCCTGGGACGGAATCGAACCGCCGACACGCGGATTTTCAGTCCG
>JBGPBV010000192.1:0-11188 GCA_041481445.1 Vicinamibacteria bacterium | reverse complement strand
GAGGAGGCGGCCCTCCTCCTGCAGCCGCATCGCGCCCACGCTGACCAGGGCCTTGGTCTGCGACGCGATCCGGAAGATCGCGTCGTCCTTCATCGGCGAGTGGGCCTCGAGATCGCGCTGGCCGAACGCGCCGAGGTACGCCACCTTCCCGCGGCGCGCGACCAGGATCACCCCGCCCGAGAGCTTGCCGTCCTTGACGTAGCCCTTGAAGGCCTCGGTCAGGCGCGGCAGGCGCTCGGAGGAGAGCCCCACCTCCTCCGGCTTCGAGGTGCGCGGGAGTCCCTGGGCGTGGACGGGCGGTGCGGCGGCCACCACGAACAGGCCGAGAGCGAGGAGCAACGGCGGCGAGCGTCGAGGCCGTGACGAGGCGAGCGGCGGTGGGATCACGTTTCCTCCCTACTTGAGCCCTTCGACCAGGTAGAGGTCGGAGAGGGTGCGGGTGAGCGAGTACGCATGCGCCTTGCCGTCGGGGGTCAAGCCGAACCCCTCGCCGGGACCGGTGCCCGGGACCGAGGCCCCCGCCGTGTCTTCCGCGGCCAGCGTGGCGAGCAGGCTCGGCCGCGGCGTGGCCAGGTCCGCGCGATGCACCTCCGTGCTCGCGGGCAGGTGGCGGATGAAGAAGAGGGCGCGGCCGTCCGAACTCCAGCGGACGGGCAGGTCGCCCCCCTGCAGGCCCGGCGCCGGCCGGCTCTCCGCGGACTCGGCGGAGACGAGGACAGGCGCTCCATCCCTCGCCACGGCGGCGAGCGTGCGCCCATCCGGAGCCACGACCACGCGTCCGATGCCCGGTGGCCCGATCGGACGAGGCGGGCCGCCGATCTCCTGGGCGTAGGCGCGGGCCTCGCCGTCGCTCGACCGCGCGGTGAAGGCCACGCGCCGGCTGTCCGGGAACCAGGTGCCCCAGCCGAGGTACGTGAGGCCCGGGTTCGCGAGGGCCTTGGCCACTCCCACGCCCGTGGGGAGGACCATCAGCCGCGACGGCGAAGTGAGCTGCGACAGGGCCCACTTCCCGTCGGGGGAGAGGGCGAGGGCGGAGCCTTCGCCGAGGCGCACGGCCGGCGTGCCGTCCGTCGGCCGCATGTAGGTCTGGCCCCCGGCGCCGGCCCCGATGGGCAGCTCCGTGAAGAGGACGCGGCGGCCGTCCGAGGAGAGGTCGGCCACGCTCGACAGCCCCAGCCAGGTGAGGTCGCGCTCGCGGGCGGCCCCGGGCGGGAGCGCCATCATCTCGATCCGGAAGTTGTGCTGCGTGAGCAGGACCCGCCCGTCGCGCGCGACGTCCTCGACGTCGAACATCCCGGGCAGCCGCAGTACCAGGCGCTCCCGGCCGTCCATCGTCACCCCGCGCAGGGCCTTGATCTCGCCGCGCCGGGCCGCCGAGAACCACACCTCCCGTCCGTCCGGCCGCCAGGCCAGGCCGAACAGCTCCGACCAGCCTTCGGAGAGGGCGCGCGTGGTCCCGTTGCGATCGACGAGGAGGACCGAGCCCGCGCCGTAGTTGTCGTCCGGAAGATGGTGGACGAAGGCCACCGCCTCTCCGCCCGGGGCCACGCGCAGGTGGGTCACGTTGTCCCGGGTCTCGTAGATCGTCTTTCCGATCGGGAACTCGATCCGCCGCGTGGACCCGTCCAGGACGCGGACCACGGCCAGGTCCGCGCCGTCGGGGGCCCAGTCGGCCCAGGTGACGCCCTCGAGCACCTCGCGGGGCGCTCCTCCCGAGAGGGGCACGCGGGCCAGGGTGCCGCCCGCTCCCAGGCCCGTGTAGTTCGAGCTCACGGCCAGCTCGCTGCGCGAGGAGACGGAGAACAGGACGCCGGAGAGGCCGAACGGGCGCGACTCGCGGCCGTCGAGCCGGGTGGTGAAGATCTCGTCGGACCCGCCGCGCCAGGCCGCGTTGTAGACGATGGTGTTGCCCTCCGGAGCGAAGCGGGAGGCGCCCAGGCTGCCGCGGTCGAAGGTCAGCCGCCGGAAGGTGGGCGGCTCGGCCGCGGGCGCACGTCGCCAGAGGCGGTCCGCGACGATGCCGGCCGCGAGCCCCGCCACGAGCAGGGCCGCCGCCACCACCGCGCGCCGGTCCCGTAACGGAGCGGCGGGGATGGCCGCACGCGACCGCACCGACCGCGTGCCCGAGTCGAGCGAGAGGTGCTCCAGGGCGAAGGCGACGTCGTGCGCGGAGTGGAAGCGCTGGTCGGGCCGCTTCTCCAGGCAGTGGCGCACGATCAGCTCGAGCTGGGGCGGCAGCTCCTGGTTCTCCGCGAGGAGGTCGGGCGGATCCTCCTTGAGGATCGCGTTCATCGTCTCCGCGGCGGAAGGGGCGTCGAACGCGCGCCGCCCGGCCAGCATCTCGTAGAGGACGATGCCGAAGGAGAAGATGTCGGAGGCGGGGCCGGCCGGCTCCGCCCGCACCTGCTCCGGCGACATGTAGGGGACGGTGCCCAGGACCGTTCCCGGATCCGTGTGCTGGGAGACGGTGGGGGAGCTGCCGCCGTCGGCGTCGACGACGGTCTGCCGGGCCAGGCCGAAGTCCAGGATCTTGATGCGGTCGTCGCGCGTCACGAACAGGTTGGTGGGCTTGAGGTCGCGGTGGATGATCCCCTTGTCGTGGGCGGCGGCCAGGGCCTCCGCGATCTGGATGGCGTACTCGATGGCCTTCTTGGTGGGGAGCGGGCCGTCGGCGAGGAGGTCGCGAAGGGTCTTGCCCTCGAGCAGCTCCATCACCGCGTAGGCGACGCCTTCCTGGGAGCCGAAGTCGAAGATGGAGAGGATGCCGGGGTGGGAGAGCGCGGCCACCGCCTTGGCCTCCCGCTCGAAGCGCGAGAGGGCGACCGCATCCGCGGACAGGCGGGCGGGGAGGACCTTGATCGCGACCTCGCGATCGAGGCGCGCGTCGTGGGCGCGGTAGACCTCGCCCATGCCACCGGCGCCCAGAGGTGCGATGACCTCGTAAGCGCCGAGCCGCCTACCGGCTGCCAGGGTCATTGCGCGCCAAGCCTACCCCAGGGTGGCGGCAGTGGGGACTCGGGACCTACCTCACACGTCGCAGAGGGCGACCGCCTCCCGGAGCGAGGCGAGGGGGTCCCGCGTGGGCACGAACTCGTGGGCGACGTAGCCGGTGTAGCCGGTGTCCGCGATGGCCGCGCACACCGTGCGCCAGTTCAGCTCCTGGGTGTCGTCCAGCTCGTGGCGGCCGGGCACGCCGCCCGTGTGGAAGTGGGCGATCCAGTCCTTGTCCTGGCGGATGGTGCGGATGATGTCGCCCTCCATGATCTGCATGTGGTAGATGTCGAAGAGCAGCTTCACCCGCGGCGAGCCCACCGCCTTCAC
Organism: Vicinamibacteria bacterium; assembly: GCA_041481445.1. Taxonomy (GTDB): domain Bacteria; phylum Acidobacteriota; class Vicinamibacteria; order Fen-336; family Fen-336; genus AA29. The sequence continues at coordinate 7,867 of JBGPBV010000192.1, read as the reverse complement.
CACCTCGAGCCCGAACGCGGACCGGTCGCCCTGGTAGTCCTTGTGGTCGACCTTGCTGTTGAGCAGCTCGACGCAGATCGTCACCCCGGCGTCCTCCGCCGCCCCCTTGACCCGGTTGAGCCCCGCGACGCAGTTCTTGAGGGCGTCGGCGTCGGACATGCCGTGGCGGTTGCCGAAGAACGTGATGAGGTTGGGCACGCCGTTCTTGGCCGCCACCGGCAATGTCGTGGTCAGCCCCTTGACGATCGCGTCGTGGTTGGCGGGGTTGTTGAGGCCGTCCGGGATCGTCCCCCCGCCGAAGTTCCACCCCATCGAGCAGACGAGGCCGAACTCGCGTACCTGCGGCCACTGCTCCGGGGCCAGGAGGTCGATGGCGGTCAGCCCCATGTCCGCCACCGCCTTGTAGAACTCGCGGTCGGGGATGTTCTTGTAGCACCAGCGCGAGACGGACTGCTTGAGGCGGCCCTTCTTGACGACGCGGCCGGTGGGCCCGGCGGCGGCGGGCGAGGGGGACTGCGCTTCGGACCGGCGCGGGATCAGCGCGCCGGCAGCGGCGGCGGTCCCGAGCACGAGCGCTTCACGGCGAGAGAGAGGAGGCATGGCCGGCAAACCTACGCGGGAGCATGGACGGAGTCAATGGGCGGATCGCTCTCCGCCGCGAGCGATCATCGCCAATCGAGGGCGAAGATCTCCTCGATGCCGACGTCACGCAGGGTGAGCACGGCGTCGTCCGGACCCTGGCCCGTCCACTGGCCGACGTAACCCGAGGCCTGGCGCAGGTCGGCGAAGTCGGCGACGGCCTCCCGCCGGCCGCCGGCGAGGTCCAGGCGGATCCGCTCCGGGCCCTCGTTGAAGTACAGCGCGCGGCCGTCGCGGCTCCACTCCGGATAGGCGATGAGCCGGCGGCCCTCGGCGAGCACGCGCCACTCCTTGGACGCGAAGTCGTAGAGGAGCAGGCGCAAGGAGTCGCGGGAGAGCGCGGCCAGGCTCCGTCCGTCCGGAGACCAGCGCGGGCTGCAGGCGCCGTCCGAGCCCGGCAGCGTGGCCGCCTGCCCACGGGCGAGGTCGAGGACCTGGATGGTGATCGGAGCCGCCGTGTCCATCTCACGGAACGAGTATCCGTAGGCGAGGCGGCCGCCGTCGGCCGACCAGCTCGCGTCGGCTTCGTTGCGCTCGCCGCGGGTCACGGCCTGCGGCAGGCCTCCGGCGGCCGAGACCACCTGGATCTTCCACGGCTGGCCGGGGGGGCTGCCGTTGAAGGCGATCCGCGTCCCGTCCGGCGACCACCGGGGAAGCGCGGCCTGAAGGGGCGGGAACGTGAGCTGCAGCGGCTCGGTGCCGTCGGCGCGGCTGCGCCACAGGATCCCTTCCGGGTAGGTCACGTACGCGACCCACCGGCCGTCGCGCGAGAAGTCGAGGCCCTCGGCGGACATCCCGGAAAGGTATGGCACGAAGCCGCGCGCGCGGGGGTCGTAGCGCACCAGCTCGCCGCGCAGGCGCCGTCCGATCGCGAACAGCCGGCGTCCCTCTCGGTCGGGAACGGCGTCGGAGAACTCCAGCGGGCCCCGCGTGAGGCGCACCGGCGGGGAGGACGCGCCGGGAAGCCACGACTCCCGCTGTGCCCAGAGCTCCCAGTTGCGATCCCCCTGGGCCTGGAAGACGTAGTACCGGCCGTCGCGCGTCCAGCGCCCGCTGCACGTGGACGATCGCCAGTGCGCAAGCAGGGGGCGGGCGTCGCCACCCCGGACGCTGATCTCCCAGAGGGCGTCACGGTCGGTCCGCGTATCGAACGCGGTCAGACGGATGCGCGTGCCGTCCGGCGACCAGGCGGGCTGCGCGGCCAGGCCGCCCACGGTCCCGACCTTGCGCTTCTCCGTCCCGTCCGCCCGTACGACGAAGACGTCGGCGCCCACCGTGTAGACGATCCACGAGCCGTCCGGCGACCAGGCGGCGTCCTGGACCCGCAGCCCGCCCAGCGGCCGCGCCGAGCCGCCGACGGTGGGGACGATCCAGAGGGTAGCGGGCCCGCGCTCGGTCCCTCCGGCCTCCTTCTCGCCGATCACCAGCAGCTCGGAACGGTCGGGAGACACATCCGCAACGAACGGCCGCGGCAGGCCGAGCGGAACGCGCGCCACCTCGCCCCCCGCCGCCGCGACCTGCATGACCACCGTGGAATCGGCCCGCAGCCTCTCGGTGAAGAAGATGCGCGAGCCGTCCGTCACCGGACGCGCCTTGAGGATGCGGTCCGCCGTGACCTGGGTGTAGCCGCTGACTTCGGGCGGCGGCCGCGGCGCGACCCATCTCAGGCCGGCGGCTCCGGCGCCCAGGAACGCGAGAACGGCGGCGATCCACCGGCCGCGCCGGCCCGGCTTCGGCGCGACCGCGGCCCGGCGGCCGCTCGACACGACCAGGTTGCGCTTTCCGGAGCTGTCGCGGCGCAGGCGCTTGAGGTCGGCCAGGAGGTCGCGCGCGGTCTGGTAGCGGACGTCGCGGTCCTTCTCGAGCGCCTTGAGGATGATCCGATCCAGCTCCTCCGGCAGGATCGGATTGAGCTGCGAGGGAGGCAGGGGCTCCCGGTTGAGGATCGCCTCGAAGACCACGGCCGCCGTCGTTCCGTCGAACGCCGGCCGGCCCGTGGCCATCTCGTAGAGCACCGCGCCGAACGAGAAGAGGTCGGTCCGGCCGTCGAGCACGGCGCCCCGCGCCTGCTCCGGCGACATGTAGGCGACGGTCCCCATGATGCTTCCCGGCGTCGTCCCCGGATCGTCGAATGAGGCCGTCGGGCGAGAGGAGAGGCCGAGGTCGGGAGGGGCGCTCTTGGCCAGCCCGAAATCGAGGACCTTCGCCTGTCCCCGCCGGGTGATGAAGATGTTCGCGGGCTTGATGTCGCGATGGAGGATGCCGCGGGCATGGGCGGCCTCGAGCGCGTCCGCGACCTGGATGGCGGTCTCGATCAGGATCTCGAAGGCCATCGGCCGCCCGGCGACCAGGTCGCGCAGGCTGGTCCCCTCGAGCAGCTCGAGGGCGATGAACGGGCGGCCCTCGTGCTCGCCCACGTCGTGCACGACGCAGATGTTGGGATGCTCGAGCGCGGAGGCGGCGCGCGCTTCGCGCTCGAACCGCTCCAGGGCGAGCGGATCGCGCGCGAGCGCGTCGGGCAGGAACTTGAGGGCCACTGCGCGCCCGAGGCGCGTGTCTTCCGCTTTGTAGACGACCCCCATTCCGCCCCCGCCCAGACGGTCGAGGACGCGGTAACGGGAGACGGCGGCCGTCTCCACGGCCCCAGCCTAGGTTCGCCCGGGATCCGTCCACAAGGTACAAACGTTCCAATCCCGCGATCAGGGACGTCGGGTCTGGTAGAGAGTCCCCGCCTGGCGGGCCTTGTGGATGTCGAACAGGGCGCGCTCGACGTCGCGGGCGGGGAGATCCAGCTTCGCGGAGAGGCGGCGCAGGACGGCGAGGAACTCGAGCCAGTTCTTCACGCTCAGCCCGACGCCCGCGCGGTTGGCGCGGACCTCGCCGTGGCGGTTCAGGAGCTGCCACACGCGGATGTCGATCACGCCATACCGCCGCGGCTCGACCAGCGTGAGGAGAGCGGAGGCCATCGGCAGCGACACCCCCTGGAGCTCCACGAGCGCCTCGACACGACGGCGCTCGCTTCGGGTGGCCAGGGCGGCCGAGGTGGCGGTGCGGATCCGATGAGGCGTGTTGGCGCGGATGTGCCGGATCGCGCGCGCGGATTTCCAGCGGCAGACCTTTTGGAGCTCGGCCGCGGTCAGATGGCCGCGCCGCTTCGCGAGGCGCAGCTCCTGCATGAGGAGGGTGGTCGCGGGATCCTCGATCGAGAGGTGCTCGCGAACGAGCCGCTCCAGGCCGCCGCCCCTCACGATGTCCTCCATCGCATTGACCACGCCCTCCCGAAAGACTAGCGTATCGCCCGCTTCAGGCACTCCGACCGAAGGGGACGAGACATGCTGCAGATCGCGAGCAAGGCGAAGGAATACGACGTCTGCATCGTGGGATCGGGCGCGGGCGGCGGGATGGCGGCGAAGGTCCTGGCCGAGGGCGGCGCCGACGTGGCCCTCCTCGAGGCGGGCCCGTGGTGGGACGCGGCCAAGGACGGCGCCATGATGGCCTGGCCCTACGAGTCTCCGCGCCGCGGCGCCGGCCACCGCCGCAAGCCGTTCGGGGAGTTCGACGGCTGCATCGGCGGCTGGGAGCTGGAGGGCGAGCCCTACACGGTGGCCGACGGCGAACGGTTCCTCTGGTGGCGGGCGCGCATGCTCGGCGGCCGCACGAATCACTGGGGCCGCATCTCGCTCCGCTTCGGTCCCCACGACTTCAAGGGCCGCAGCCGGGACGGCCTCGGCGACGACTGGCCGATCGGCTACGACGAGATGAAGCCATACTACGACCAGCTCGATCAGCTCGTGGGCCTGTTCGGCAGCAACGAGGGCCTGGAGAACGAGCCGGACGGCATCTTCCAGCCCCCGCCCGCGCCCCGCGCCTACGAGCGGCTGGTCAAGAACGCCTGCGACCGGCTCGCGATCACCTGCATCCCGTCGCGGCTGTCGATCCTCACCCAGCCCCACAACGGGCGGCCGGCCTGCCATTACTGCGGACAGTGCGGCCGCGGCTGCAAGACGCGCTCGAACTTCTCGAGCCCGTCCGTCCTCCTGCCCCCCGCCCTGGAGACCGGGCGGCTCAAGGTCATCACCGGGGCCATGGCGCGCGAGGTCCTCACCGACGACGAGGGCAGGGCCACCGCCGTCTCCTACGTCGAGACCGCCACCGGCCGCGAGCAGCAGCTACGCGCGAAGATCGTGGTCCTGGCCGCCAGCGCCTGCGAGACGGCGCGCCTCCTGCTCAACTCGAAGTCGCCACGGCACCCGGGCGGCCTCGCGAACTCGAGCGGCGCCGTCGGCCGCTACCTGACCGACACCACCGGCACCAGCGTCCAGGGGCACATCCCGGTCCTCGAGGCCCTGCCCCCCTACAACGACGACGGCTCCGGGGGCATGCACGTCTACATGCCGTGGTGGCTGGACAACCGCAAGCTCGACTTCCCGCGCGGCTATCACATCGAGCCGTGGGGCGGCCGCGACATGCCCGGCTTCGGGTTCATGAGCGGCATCCACCGGTTCCAGGGCGGCGGCTACGGCAAGAAGCTCAAGGACGACTACCGCCGGCTCTACGGCTCGTTCGTCGGCTTCTCCGGCCGCGGGGAGATGCTCCCGAACAAGGACTGCTACTGCGAGGTGGACCCGTCCGTGGTCGACCGCTACGGGATCCCCGTGCTGCGCTTCCACTGGAAGTGGTCGGACTTCGAGCTCAACCAGGCCCGCCACATGAACGAGACGGCGGCCCGCGTGATCGAGGGCATGGGGGGCAAGCTCGTGGGCACCCTGCCCGGGCGCGACAAGGACTACGGCCTCAAGCTCGGGGGCGAGATCATCCACGAGGCGGGCACCACCCGCATGGGGACGAGCCCGCGCACCTCCGTCGTCAACGAGTGGTGCCAGGCCCACGACTGCAAGAACCTGTTCGTGGCGGACAGCGGCCCGTTCGTGTCCAACGCGCACAAGAACATGACCTGGACGATCCTCGCCCTCTCGATGCGGACGAGCGAGCACATCGTCGAGGAGCGCAGGAAGGGGAACCTGTGAGCGACCAGACCCGTCACATCGGGCGCCGCGCCGCCCTGGGGCTCATCGGCACCGCGCCGTTCGCCGTCCGGTTCACCCTGGGCACGAGCGAAGCGGCGGCGGCGGCCGAGCATGCCACCACCGCGGTCAAGGCCGCGGCCAGGGGCCAGGCCTACGTGCCGAAGTTCTTCAATCCCCAGGAGTGGAAGACCGTGCGCGCGCTGGTGGACATGATCATTCCCGCCGACGAGCGCTCGGGCAGCGCCACCGACGCCGGGGTGCCGGAGTTCATGGACTACCTGATGAACGACCCCACGGACACGGACCTGCAGCGCGAGCGCCGGCAGACCGCCATGCGCGGCGGCCTGGCCTGGATCAACAACGTGTGCCAGCGCCGGTTCGGCCACGCCTTCGCCGAGAGCCCGGAGGCGGAGCGCACGGCGGTGCTCGACGAGATCGCCTACACTCGCGACCCGCGGGAGGAGGACGCGACGATGCGCGAGCCGCGCGACCTCCGCGTCGTGGTGCAGCACGGCCCCGCCTTCTTCAACTCCTTCCGCGACCTGACCGCGTCCGGCTTCTGGTCGAGCAAGATGGGAATCGACGACCTGCAGTACGTGGGGAACCGGTTTCTCGCGGAGTGGAAGGGAGCGCCGCCGGAGGTCCTGGCCCGCCTCGGCCTGCCGGAGAAGTGACGGCCGGCGGCAGGCGGCGACGGGCTTGACGGGCGCTCGCCCCGCGGCGTAGCGTCGGGCACACACAAGAGGAGGTCCTCATGCGCATCCGATCTGCCGTCGCCGTGGCGCTGGCCGTGGTCGCCCTTCCTCTCGCCTCCCACGCCAAGGACTGCGAGGACGTCGCGGGGCCGTTCTCGGCGGTGCCGCCGGCGAGCTGCCCGTCCCCGGTCGGGATCTGCACGCACGGGACGCTCACCGGCGGGCTTTCCGCGACCTACGACTTCGTGGCCGAGACCCAGACCGTCTCCGGGCCGGTGGCCACCTTGACCGGACACAGCACGATCACGCTCGACAAGGGCGGCGCCGTGCTGCTCGGCCAGGACACGAGCACGCTCTCGCTGGCCAGCGGCGCCTTCACGACGACCGTGCACGTGGTGGGCGGCACGCACCAGTACAAGCGCGGGTCGGGCGCGATCGTGGCCGTGGGGGTCTTCGATTTCGCGACCGGCAGCACGCGCGGCACCTATACGGGCACGATCTGCAAGCACAAGGAGGACTGAGAGCGCGGGCCCTCCTGGCCACGGCGGCGGCCCTGTCCGCGGTCGCGGCGGGTGGGCCGAGGGAGTACCGTCCGCCCTTCGGCCCCTGGTCGCGCCTCAACGGCGGAGAGCCGATCCTCGAGCCGCAGCGCTCCGGGATCGAGGTCGCGGGCGTGTTCAATCCGGCCGTGGTCAAGGACGGCGACCGCTACGTGATGCTGTACCGCGCGCAGGATGCGAGCAAGACCTCGCGCCTGGCCCTCGCCACGAGCGCCGACGGGGTCCATTTCCAGCGCGCGGACGCGCTGGCCCTGGCCCCGGAGGCGGAGTACGAGCGCGGGGGCGGCGTCGAGGATCCGCGGCTCGTGAAGATCGGGGACGTCTTCTACCTGACCTACACCGCGTACGACGGCACGGACGCGCAGCTGGCCCTGGCCACGTCGAAGGACCTGCGCGCCTGGGAGCGGCGGGGAGTCATCATGCCCGCGGGCCGCGGCCGCTGGAACGTCCACTGGACGAAGTCGGGCGCGATCCTCGACCAGCGCGTGAACGGCCGGTACTGGATGTACTACATGGCGGACGCGGCGGGCGCGTACGACCAGACCGGGGTGGCCTGGTCGGAGGACCTCGTGCACTGGACGGAGGCCCTCGACGCGCCCGTGCTGCCGCGCCGCCCGGGGCGCTTCGATTCGCGGGTGGTGGAGCCGGGTCCGCCGCCCGTCCTCACGCCGGAGGGGATCCTCCTCGTCTACAACGGCGCCGACGACCGGCTCGTGTATCGCACGGGCTGGGCCCTCTTCGACGCGCGCGATCCCACACGCCTGCGGGCCCGGTCGGACACGCCGATCTTCGCCCCCGAGCATCCGTGGGAGACGACGGGCCAGGTGCCGAACGTCGTCTTCGTCGAGGGGCTCGTGCGCGAAGGTCCGAGGTGGCTCTTCTACTACGGGGCCGCGGACACGCGCGTGGGGGTGGCGGAGGCGTTCACGAGATGAGGCACGCGGCG
>JBGPBV010000191.1:0-11200 GCA_041481445.1 Vicinamibacteria bacterium | reverse complement strand
GCGTTCCCGATCCCGTTCCAGTCCAGGGTGTCGCTGACCACCGCGATCTCGTTGTAGCCGAGCAGGACCTCGTTGACGAGGGAGGGGCTGAACACGCGGTTCCAGTTGAGGGCGAGGTTCTTGAACGGACCCGTCTGATGGACGCCCAGGAGGGTGGGGAATGCGCGAGTGTCGTTACTGGAGTCGTAGGTGGAGTACGAGAACCGTCCGAACACCTTGTCGTTGTTGGACGCGTTCCAGTCCAGGCGCAGGTCGCCCTGGTGCGCGCGCGTGGTCGTGCTCGTCGGTCCCACGAAGTTGCCGGATACGCCGTTCACGCTGCGGTTGGGCAGCGGGTAGTTAGCCGTGTCGTTGACGATGCCTCGCGCGACGGGGCTGATGCGGTTGGCGGGGATGATGTTGCCGGGGAAGGGGAGTCCGGTCAGGGGATCCTTGATCACCGTGCTCACGCTCGAGAAGTCGCCGTTGCGCCAGGACTGCGGCGCCACCGAGACCGCTTCCGTGCCGGGGGCGTCGTAGCGCGTCCCCTGGTAATCGGCGAAGAAGAAGACCTTGTTCTTCACGATGGGACCGCCCAGGGTGGCCCCGAAGATGTTCTGGCGGCGCTTCTGCCGCGGCGCCCCCGAGCGGTTGTTGGCCCAGGAGTTGGCGTCGAGGCTCGAGTCGCGGAAGAACTCGAACGCGTTCCCGTGGAACTGGTTCGCGCCGGACTTGATGACGTTGCTCAGCACCGCCCCCGCCACGTTGCCGGTGTCGGCGGCGTAGTTGTTCGTCTCCACGCTGATCTCGGACAGGGCGTCCGGGCTGGGCTGGTAGGCCACCAGGTTGTCGATCGACTCGTTCATGTCCACGCCGTCGATCAGGTAGTTGTTGGTCTGCTCGCGGTTGCCGTTGACGTAGGGCCGGCCGCCGGTGAAGTTGCGGCTCTGGTTCACGAAGGACTGCGGGTTCGGGGTCATGACCCCCGGCAGGAGCAGCGCGAGCTGGCCGGTGTTGCGGCCGTTGAGGGGAAGCGAGTTCACGGTGTTCCCCGAGATGACCTCGCCGACGGTGGCCGACTCGGTCTGCAGGACGGGCGCATCCGCGTTGACCTCGACGGCATCCTCGAGACGGCCGACCTCCAGCTTGAAGTCGAGCCTCGCGATCTGCTTGGCTTCGAGCGCGAACGGCTTGGTGGTCGCCGTCTTGAAGCCGGACAGCTCCGCCTTGACGACGTAGGTGCCGACCGGCACGGACGTGATCGTGTAGTTGCCGGCGGAGTTGGACACCGCCGGGTAGGCCACGTTGGTGGCCTGGTTGACGGCCGTGACCGTGACCCCGGGCGCGGCGGCGCCACTCTGGTCGGTCAGGAGGCCGGTGATCGACGCGGCACCGGTCTGGGCAAACGCGTGTGAGGACAGACCGAGAACGATCGCCAACGCGAGCCAAAAGGCCGCGCTCCGCAAACGGGAAGTCGGCATGAAGCGCCTCCAGGGACTAGGGTTGGTGCCATCCTAGACGTCTCGGGGGGGGAGTCAAGTGAAAACGCTCGCATGGAACGCGCCAATTGGGCTAAGTTACTCCATCCGTTGGCGCTCGGGCCGACGCGCCAGAAAGGCTGGAACTCAAATGTCTCTCAAGCGGTCGTCGATCCTCGTGCTCGCGATCCTGGCGGGAGCGGCACAGGCGCGCGCGCAGGATGCGCCGCCGGGCTTCGTGCCCCTCTTCAACGGCAAGGACCTCAGCGGCTGGCGGGTGCCCGCCGGGGACAACGGCCACTGGCGCGTGTCCGACGGCGTGATCGATTACGACGCGGGCAGCGAGGCCGCGGGCGAGAAGCATCTCTGGAGCGAGAAGGAGTACGGCGACTTCACCCTCCGCCTGGACTGGCGCATCAAGGAGACGCCCTACACCAATCCGAACGTGCACATCGTGAAGCCGGACGGCACCTCGAAGCGCGATGCCGCGGGCAAGCCCGTCCTCATGGCCGTGCCCGACTCGGACTCCGGCATCTACCTGCGCGGCGTGGACAAGGCGCAAGTCAACATCTGGTGCTGGCCGGTCGGCTCGGGCGAGGTCTACGGCTATCGCACCGACGAGAAGATGCCGGCGTCCGTGCGCGCGGGGGTCACGCCGAAGAAGCTGGCCGACCACGACATCGGCGAGTGGAACACGTTCGAGATCACGATGAAGGGCAGCCGCCTCACCGTGGTCCTCAACGGCGAGAAGGTCCTGGACGAGGCGGAGCTGCCGGGCGTGCCCGCGCGGGGGCGGATCGCCCTGCAGCACCACGGCAGCAAGAAGGACGGGCAGTGGGTCGCGCCGCCGGCGCTGGTCCAGTTCCGCCGGATCTCCATCAAGGAGCTCTAGGGACCCCTGTCCAGCGCCCACGGGGACGCCCGGCTCAGCGCTTGCCCCGGTCGTGAGGCACGACGCAGGTGGCCCGCAGCGTCGTGGCGTTGTCGGCCAGGTCCTTCGCGGTAGCGGTGATCGTGTAGGTCCGGGCCCCGTCCTTGCCCGATCGCTCGGCGCGGAGCCAGACCGCGAAGCCGCCGCCGCCGTCGGACTTGATCACGACGTCCGGATCGCTCGGGTCCGACGGCTGGCTGCTCGTCGCCGTGACGTCGAGTGAGGCGAGGCCGCTGAGCACGTCCACCGCCCGCACGACGGCCACCCGCACCATGTCGTGGTTCGGCGGCCAGAGCGTGCAGTCGCTCGCGGGCAGGCCGGAGAGAACGGGAGGAGCGCCGTCGATCCGAATGGTGAGGGTCGTGGGCGCCTCGTCGTTTCCGGCCGCGTCGGTGGCGAAGTAGCGGAGGTCGGTGACCCCCGGCGCCGTGACCTCGATCGAGGCCGTGTGTCCGGCCACGACCTGCAGGTCACTCGTCTGTGCTCCCGCCTGCGAATACTGGAGCTGGTCGACCCAGCCGGTGGGAGTGTCCGAGATCCCGCTGCGCAGGTCGGTGGCCTCCAGGCTGACGGTGACGCTGGTGTTGTTCCAGCCGCTGGCGTTGGCGGCCGGCGTCGCCACCGCGGCGGTGGTGGGCGGGAGGCCGTCCGAGTACACGGCGAAGTTGCTGCCTTCCGATCGGCCGGGCGCGGTGTCGCTCGGCGTGTTGACGACCAGGCGCGTGCCGTCCACCGGGTCCTGCAGGGCCAGCGTCGTGGAGCCGCCGCCGTCGATGTTGAGCGCGTTGTAGACGTGGTAGTCGTTGATCAGCACGTCTGCCACTTCACCGACCCTCATGCCCTGGCTCCGGTTCGGCCCCGAGGTCGGGCGCACGTCCACCGTGAACAGCACCAGGGTCTTGTTGTCCTGGGTGAGGCCAATGGCGGTGCGGGCGTTGATCAGGTTGTACCAGGAGTTGCTGTTCGAGTAGTTGGCGTTGCCGGGCCCGACGAGCTGCCCGTCGGGATGGGTGGCGTCGACGTAGACCGGGATCGACTTCACGCCGTTCGTGACGATCTGGCCCGATCCCGACAGCGCGTTCCAGAGCGTGACGTCCTCCAGGACGTGCTTGCCGTCGGCGAAGCCCGGGTCGCGGTGGACGATGCCGGCGTTGTTGTCGCGGTCGACGTTGATGGCCGGGGAGTCTCTGACGATCGCGTAATTCTGGAAGGGCAGCTCGAACGCGGAGTAGACATTCCCCCGCGAAGCGGCCAGGCCGATCAGGTAGGCGAAGGCGCCCTGCGTGCTCCCCCCGGGGACGGGGAACGGCGCGAAGAAATGGCTGTTGATGGCCACCTGCGCATGCGACTCGGTGAGGTAGTCGATCGTGGTCTGCCGGACCGTCTCGAAGAGCGGAAACGGGGTGGGCCAACCGGGCGATCCGAACAAGGGCAGCGGGAGGTCCTTGCCCTCCGGCGTGAACTTGAAGCGCACGTCCGGTGCGGTCAGGTCGACGAGCACGATGTGCATGCGCACGTCTCGCGGCGTGCTCTCCGCGCGCGTGATGTGAGTGATGCCGGGGAACGGATGCTCGACCGTTTCCGCTCCGCGTGCCTGGATCGTTCCAACGAGCAGCGCCACGACGGCGAGAGGGACCGGCCGAAGGGAACGAGGCGACATATCCACCTCCTGTGGCAGAACACGGCTCCTGGGTGGCGTCAGACCGGGGTTGGCCCGCCGGTCAGGCGCGGCACCACGTCGATCTGCAGCCGGGGATCCGTCGCCGGCACTTCCGTCACGGGCAGTCCCAGCTCCCGGCGCACGAGGTTGCAGCCCTGCGCGATGGAGGTCGCCTTGTAGAACGCGATCTCGCGGTTGGCTCCCTGCCGCCCGAAGCCGCAGTCACTCGACACGATCAGCCGTTCGGGCGGGATGTAGCGGAGCGCCTTGCGGATCTCCGCCGCCACGTCCTCGGGGCGGTCCGCCTGCAGGCTGCGGTGGCTGACCGCGCCGATGCAGATCTTCTTTTTGAGATCGTGCTTCAGGGGCTCGAAGCGCTCCAGATCCCTCTGGTCGCGGTCCTTCATCTCGAGGGTCCACACGTCGCCCTTGCAGCCCTCGAGGTAGAGCTCCAGGGAGGCGGCGTAGCTCGTGTCCTCCATGACCCGCTGCATGTTCGGGTTGCCCCAGCAGGTGTGGATCCAGATCTCGACGTCGTCGAGCCCCTCCACCTCGCGGTTGAAGGCCTCGACCATGAACCGGACCTGCTCGTGGTCCTTGCCGAACGTGTTGGCCATGAAGTGCAGCGTGGGCTCCTCGATCTGGATAAGCCGGCAGCCGGCATCGCGCAGCGCACGCAGCTCCTTGTTCATGGCCTCCGCCATGTCCCACACGACCTCGCGCTTGTCGCGATACTTCGGGGTGTGGATGTCGAGGAAGAGAGCCATGACCTGCGAGCAGCAGGTGCCGAAGCGCACCGGCTTGCGGGTCTTGCCTTGGGCGATGCGCCAGATCTTCGGGTAGTCCAGAGGCCGGTGCTCGATCTTGTCGACCACGCGCGGCCAGCGCCAGGCGGTGTAGATCTCGCTCAGGAGGGTGCCCGGCGGATAGTGCAGCCAGGGCGCGCGCGTTTCCTCCGGTTGCAGGTGGTCGCCCGCGAAGCCGGCCCAGCGCTGCAGCGGATAGTGGTGCCAGGCCCGCCCGGCCATGTCCTCGTCGCAATGGAAATCGGCGTGGGTGAGGAGGTCCAGGCCGGCGCGCTCCTGGTCGCTGATCACGACGGCCAGGGCGTCCTGGAACTTCTCGCGGAAGCGGACGTCCATCATGCAGGTATCGAGCGGCCGTCCCCACATGCTGACGTCGAACCAGCGCGGTCGCGGCCAGGAGCCGGTGACGGTGCTCGGAAGGGTGAGGTTCGCAGTGGCGGTGAACATGCGGCCACCCCCGAATGGATCTGGCCCGACACTATCACGGGCCGGATCGGCCCCACCGTGGAATTGCGGCGCGAGCTCCCCTATCGCGTCGGCCGCTCTGGCGGGCGGTCCAGGACGAGCGTCGTGTACCGATCGGCGGGCACGCCCTTCCAGGTCCACCGGCGGGCGCCCAGGCGGACCTCCACGTCCAACGGCCCCGCGCAGGTGCCGAGGCCGAAATGGGCGCGCAGGTCGCTCTGGGAGAGGTAGCTCCCGCCGGATCGGACCTCACGGACCTGGCCGCGTCCGCCGCACTCTGCCCTGACCCGGGCACCGATGGCGAACGGGTTCCTCCCCGCCTGCTCGAGCTGGAAGCCGGCCCAGTGGTGGCCAGTGTGCTGGCGGTTCTCGAGGAGCGTGGGGACGTCGTCCATGTTGCTCAGGACGAGGTCGAGGTCGCCGTCGTTGTCGAGGTCGCCGGTGGCGAGCCCGCGGCTGGAGCGCGGGATCTGGAGCCCGCCCCCGGCGGTGTCGGAGACGTCGCGAAACAGGCGTCCGTCCCCCAGGAAGAGCTGGCTCTTCTGGCGGTAGCTCTCCTTGAGGGCGGGGAACTCGTCCACCTGCGGGTAGATGTGGCCGTTCGCGAAGAAGAGGTCGAGCACCCCGTCGAGATCGGCGTCGAAGAAGACGGTGCCCCATCCCATCCGCTCGAAGGTCGGAGCGGCCAGGCCGGTGGCCTGGGTCATGTCCGCGAAGGTGCCGTTGCCGAGGTTGCGGCGGAGCGTGTTGCTGTCGTGCGCGAAGTTGGTGACGACGAGGTCGAGCCAGCCGTCGCCGTCGTAGTCGCCCGCGTCCACGCCCATGCCCGCCTGGGCGCGGCCCTCCGCGCTCAGCGCCGCGCCGCTGAGCAGCCCGACGCTCTCGAAGCGGCCGTCGCCGCGGTTGTGATAGAGGAAGTTGGGATTGGAGTCGTTGGCGACGTAGAGGTCGGTCCAGCCGTCGCCGTCGTAGTCGGTGGCCAGCACGCCGAAGCCCCAGGCCTTGGCGGAGTCGGTGAGGCCGCGGGCGTCGGTGACCTCGGCGAACGTGCCGTCGCCCCGGTTCTCGTAGTAGAGGTCGGTTGCCCCCGGCAGCCCCACCGGCCCCACCATCACCTTGGGCCCTCCTCTCCACGTCAGCAGGCGCTGGGCGCGCACGACGTCGTCCCAGCTCACGGTGGCGTAGCGCGCGACGTAGAGGTCGAGGAGGCCGTCGCCGTTGCCGTCGAGGAACGCGCAGCCGGTGCTCCAGCCGCCGGCCCGCACGCCCGCCTTCTCCGCGACGTCGGTGAAGGTCCCGTCGCCGTTGTTCCGGTAGAGGACGTTGGCGCCGAAGTTCGTGACGTAGAGGTCGAGGAGGCCGTCGCCGTCGACGTCGCCCGCGCAGACGCCGTCGCCCCAGGCCGCCGCGTCCACGCCGGCCTCCCTGGCCACGTTCTTGAACGTCCAGTTCCCGAGGTTGTGGTAGAGGGCATTGCGGTGGGGGATCCGCTGCCGCCGCTCGTCGAGCTCGAACGCGCTCACGACGTAGATGTCGAGCCGCCCGTCGTTGTCGTAGTCGAGGAGGGCGAGGCCGCTGCCTCCGGATTCGAGGAGGTGGTCCTTGGTGCGTCCGCCGCAGAAGGTCTTCTCCGTGAGCCCCGGCACCTCCTCGAACTGCACGGGCGAGGGACCTCCCGGAACCCGGACGGCCTCCGGCGGCGGCCCCATGGCGGACGCATGCCCGCCGTAGGCCGGCTCCTGTACCCTGGGCCTCGTGTAGCTGCCCTCGAAGGGGATGACCGAGGGCGAGGGGCTCGGCGACGGCGGCGTATCCGGCGCCGCCCACGCGACGGCGAGGCACAGCGCCGCCGACGCGATCGCGGCCACTCCGGACAGGGTGCGCGTCATGGAGGCGACGCCGGACCCTACTGCCCCTCCACCTTGATCACGAAGTAGGTGAACTCCTTGCCGGAGGCGACCAGGAGCTGGTGGGGGACCTTGGCCGGGATGTGGACGACGTCGCCGGGGGCGAGGCTCTTCCTCTCTCCGCCCTTGATCGAGGGCGCGCGGATCTCGCCGGGAGCGGTCGTCTTGCCGTCGACGGCCTCGCCTCCGACCACGAGGGTGGCGGCGCCGCTGAGCACCACGAACAAGTCGGCCTGGGTCTCGTGCACCTCCGCCTCGCCGTCGCCCTCGCGGTGCGCCATCATCGTGAAGTGGTTGCCGAAGGTGGCCAGCCGCTCGGTGGCGACCTTCCTCTCGTTCATCTTCTTGGCGAGCGCCTGGCCGTGAGCCTTCAGCTCGGAGGCCGACCACACGACGACGCCGGTGGGCTCCGCCGCCCCGAGCGGCACCGCCGCCAGCGCGGCCACGGCGAGCACGAGTCCCTTCATGTCTCCTCCCCACGAGCGCCGAGAGTCGCGGCGCGACGCCACACGCTAGCAGGTTCAGGGCCGCCCCGTCTCGTGTGGAGCCGGGCGCGCCTTGACCTCGCGCGGGACGGCGCAGTAGTGTCGCGGACCCGAAGACAAGACGCCCGGGGGTGATCGATGGATCGCAGGGCTTTCGTTCGGCTGCTGGCCGCGGCGCCGCTTGCGTCGTCGCTGAAGGACACGCCGGCCCCGCCCGTGGGCGCCGCCTCCCCGGAGCCCGGGCTCCCGCCGGAGCCGCTGCCGAAGCTCCGCATCGTCAGCCCGTATGCGGGCGTGGCCGCTCCCGGCATGCCCGGGCCCTGGCCCGGGCGGGTGGTCGCGGTGAAGTCCGACCGCTGCGTGGACACGGTGACCAGCGCGGCCGACGACGCCGTCGTGCGCGAGATGATGGCGCGCGGGATGTGCGCGCTGACGGGCGAGAAGACGCCCCTGGCCGCCTGGCGCCGGTTCATCGAGCCCTCCGACCACGTCGGCATCAAGGTCAACTGCGGCGGCCATCCCTGGTGCGTGTCCGCCTACGAGATCGTGGCCGAGATCGTCCGCCAGACGGGCGCGGTAGGGGTGCCGCCCACGCAGGTCTACGTCTACGAGCGCTTCCAGAACCAGCTCGACGAGGTGAACTACGCGCCCCGCTTGCCCGAAGGCGTGCAGATCGTGGCCGCGGAGACCGCCAACCGCCACGCCGACAACCGGGGCTACGACCCCGCGACCTACGTCGAGGCCGACCTCTTCGGCGAGGAGGACACGCGCTCGAACATGATGCGGCTCTGCTCGCAGCGCCTCACCAAGATCATCAACGTGCCCAACATGAAGGACCACGGGGCCACCGGCGCCACCGGCTGCCTCAAGAACATCGCCTACGGGAGCTTCTCCAACGTCGCGCGCACGCACCACCACGGCAAGTCCCACACCTACTCGTTCGTGGGGACCCTGGCCTCCGTGGAGCCGCTGCGCTCCCGCACCGTCCTCCAGATCATGGACGGCCTGCGCGGCGTGTGGCACGGGGGGCCGTTCGCGCGCACGCGGCGCTACGTCTTCTATCCGAAGCAGATCCTGTTCGGGACGGACCCCGTGGCCATCGACCGCCTGCTCCTCGACATCATCGACGACAAGCGCAAGGCGGAGGGCGCGATCTCCATCTACGATCGGTCGCCGAAGTACCTCAAGACCGACAACGGCCCCGCCCGCGACGCCGACCCGAACGTCAACATCATCATCCGCGAGCCCGGCCACGTGGAGTACGCGGCCCGCCTGGGCCTGGGCGTGGCCGACAAGGCGAAGATCAAGGTCGAGGACGTCCGCGTGTGAGCCTCCTCCTCTGGCTGGCCGCGCTGCCGTGCCTCGTCTGGACGCAGGGCGTCGACGGCGCTCCGTCGCTGAAGGCGGCGGGCATCGAGCGGGTGTGCGTCCCCTCCGACCAGGCGCCGGCCTGGCGCCAGGCGGGGCTCACCGCGGTGCCGATGGGCGAGGCCGACCTCACGCTGCGCGAGGCGGCGGCCGCCCCCGGGATCCGCGCCCGCGCGGACCGGGCCTCGGCCACGCGCAGCCCGTGGATCAACGCGAACGGCTGGCGCTTCCTGCGCGCTCCCGCCGGCCTCTACCTCTACGACCTGCCGGCGGGGAAGGCCGCCCTGGCCGCCGCCGAGGCCTACGCCTACGGCGTGGACGCCGCGCTCAAGATCGAGCCCGCGGACGTGGAGAGCCTCGGGCGGATGCTCGGGTTCCTCGCCGCGCTGCCTTCTCCGGCGACCGCGCTTCCCGACGTGGCCGACTTCGCGGTCGTGGACGACGCCTCGGCCACGATGGGGGAGGTGCTCAACCTCTTCGTCCGCCGGAACCTGCTCTTCCGGATCGTGCCCGCGGAGTCCACGCAGTTCCGCCTGAGCGTCCGCCTCGGATCGCCCGAGTATCCGCAGACGGCCGCCGCCGATCCGGGCGCGCTCGCCCTGAAGGTCCGGCGGGCGCTGGGCGACGAGGCCCGGTCGCTGCGGATCTTCGGCAGCGAGGTCGTGATCGCGCGGCTCCTCGCCGACGGGACGCACGCGCGGGTGCACCTGCTCAACTACGGCGGGCGCGACCTCGAGGGTGTGCGCGTGCGGATCCGCGGGTCGTACCCGGCGGGCGTCGCCTCCGTGGCCGGACAGGGGCAGATGGCCCTGGACGAGCACGTGGTCGCGGACGGGGCCACGGAGTTCACCGTCCCCCGGCTGGGGGCCTACGGCGTCGTGGACCTGCCCGCGCCGAAGTGACGCATACTGTCGGCGTCGACGATATGAAACGTACGACGGTCTATCTCGAGCCGGAACTCGAGATTCGCCTGAGGCGCGAGACGCGCCGCCGCAAGGTACCCATGGCCGAGATCATCCGGGAGGCCTTGCGAATCCATCTCGGCCGCCGAGCGGCGAGGTTGCCGCCCGGTAAGGGTGCCTTCAGATCTGGTCGGAAGGACACCGCACGACGCGGGGAAGTCGCGCTGCGGACGTCTGGCTTCGCCGAGAAGTGACCGCTCGAGGGCGTGGGCACGCGCACCGGCGGTCCCTCCAGGCGAACCATCCTCCACGGCCGCGCGTGGTCGGGCAGGAACAGGATGGCCTCCGTTCCCGGGAGCCGGGCCACGTACGCCCGGCTGGCCGCGAGGCCCAGCACGAAGAAGGCGTCGTCGAGCGCGTCGCCGGCGGTGCCGCTCTCCGCGAGCACGGCGACCCCGAGCACGTCCGGCACCGGGCGGCCCGTCCGCGGGTCCATGATGTGGGAGTAGCGCACGCCGTCCTTCTCGAAGAACTTCTCCGCGGAGCCGGAGACGGAGAGCGCGCGGTCCTTCAAGGAGACGCGCAGGGCGACCTTGCCCGCGTCCACCGGATCCTGGACCTCCACCGACCAGGCCTGGTCGCCCGGAGGCGCGCCCAGGCCGTAGATCGTGCTTCCGCCCGCGCTCACGAGGGCCGCCGGCACGCGCGCGGCCCGGAGCCTCGCCACCACGCGATCCACGGCGTAGCCCTTGGCGATGCCGCCCAGGTCGAGCTCCATCCCCGGCTGGTCGAACTGGATGGTCCGCTCCCTGGCGTTCAGGACGACGTGGCGGTAGCCGACGCGGGCGCGCGCGGCCGCCAGCTCGGCGTCGCTCGGGATGCGCCCGCCCCCGCGGAAGAAGCCCCAGGCCTTCATCAGGGGCCCGACGGTGACGTCGAAGGCGCCGTCCGAGTCGTGGGAGTAGCGCAGCGACTCGGCGATGAAGTCGAACAGCTCCGGCTCGACCGCCACCGGCCCGGCCGCCGCCTCCCGGTTGAGGCGCGAGAGGGGGCTGTCCGGCTTGTAATGGCTCATCAGGCCGTCGATGCGGTCGACCTCGTCGAACGCGGATTCCACGATCCGGGCCAGGGCCTCCGGATCCTCGCCGTAGGCCACGATCGCGTAGGCGCAGGCCATCGACATGCGGCTGGCCTCGTAGCGGACCAGGGCCGGGGAGGC
>JBGPBV010000190.1:0-11300 GCA_041481445.1 Vicinamibacteria bacterium | reverse complement strand
GGCCTTCATCCGCGTGGCCCTGGAGATCGAGGTGGCCGCGCAGCGCGCCTACACCACGCTCATCAGCCGCATCCGCACGAACGACTACCTGCTCTCCGCCGGCTTCATCCTGGTCGACGAAGTGAGACACATGACGGTCTGGCAGCGCGTCCTCGGGCTGCGGATCTATTAGAGAATCCGGGGCAGGAGGCGACGCCCATGGATCCACGATTCCGCGAGGCCGCGGCCACTGCCCTCCAGGAGATGCGCGACCAGGGCCTGCTCCGCGAGGAGTGGCCCATCCTCGGCCACCAGGGGCCGGAGATCCGGGTCGAAGGCCGGCCGGGCACCGTCCTGAACTTCTGCGCGAACAACTACCTCGGCCTCTCCGGCTATCCGGAGCTCCTGGCCGCCGCCCATCGCGCCCTCGACGAGTGGGGCTACGGCATGTCGAGCGTGCGCTTCATCTGCGGCACCCAGAAGCTGCACGTCGACCTCGAGCGGAAGGTGGCGGAGTTCCTCGGGATGGAGGCGGCCATCCTGTTCGCGGCCTGCTTCGACGCCAACGGCGGCGTCTTCGAGCCCCTGCTGGGCGCCGACGACGCGATCCTCACCGACCGCCTCAACCACGCCTCGATCATCGACGGCGTGCGCCTGTGCAAGGCCAGGCGCTTCGTGTACGAGCACGCGGACATGGCCGACCTCGAGGCCAAGCTCGCCGAGGCCGCCTCCGCCCGCTTCCGCCTGATCGTGACCGACGGCGTCTTCTCGATGGACGGCGACGTGGCGCCCCTGGACAAGATATGCGACCTGGCCGACCGGCATCGCGCTCTCGTGATGGTGGACGACTCCCACGCCACCGGCTTCATGGGCCGCACCGGCCGCGGCACGCCCGAGCACTGCGGGGTCACGGGCCGGGTGGACATCATCACCACCACGTTCGGCAAGGCCCTGGGCGGCGCGATGGGGGGCTGCATCGCGGCTCGCCGTGAGACGGTGGACCTGCTGCGCCAGCGCAGCCGGCCGTACCTGTTCTCGAACAGCCTGGCCCCGGCGGTGGCGGGGGCGACCCTGCGCGCGCTGGAGCTGCTCTCGCAGACGACCGAGCTGCGCGACCGGCTGGAGTCGAACACGCGCGTCTTCCGGGAGCGCATGGCGGAGGCGGGCTTCGAGATCCGCCCCGGCGTCCACCCGATCGTGCCGATCATGTTCTCGCGCTTCACCCCCGACGACGCCACTCTGGCCCAGCGCTTCGCGCGCGCTCTGCTCGACGAGGGGATCTACGTTAAGGGGTTCTTCTTCCCGGTGGTCCCGCGCGGCCTCTCGCGCATCCGCGTGCAGGTCTCGGCCGCCCACACTCCCGCCCACATCGACCGCGCGGTGGAGGCCTTCACGCGCGTGGGGCGATCGCTGGGAGTGATCGCCGGCTAGGATCGCGGGTGCGCCGCCGGGCCCTTGGATATCGCTTGCAATCGGCTTGGCCGGCCCTCAGAACGCGGCCGGAGCAGGGCTCGTAATCTCCTTTGTGCGGGCGCGAAATGGCCCGCGGAAAGGACGCCCATGACGACCGCCGCCGTCGCCCAGCCCCGCCGCGAGCTCACCGGCCTCACCGCGGAGGTCGAGCGCCGCGTGCTCCTGTTCCTGGCCGCGCGCGTCCCGGACCGCATCGGCCCCGACCATCTCACCGCGCTCGGCCTCTTGGCCATGCTCGGCGCCGGCGCCGCCTATGCGCTGTCCGCGCGCTGGCCGGTCCTGCTCCTCGCCGTGAACGTGGCGATCGCGCTGAACTGGCTGGGCGACAGCCTGGACGGCACGCTGGCCCGCTATCGCGAGCGCACGCGTCCCCGCTACGGGTTCTACGTGGACCACATGGTGGACGCCTTCGGCGCCCTGTTCCTGCTTCTCGGGATCGCCGCCTCGGGCTGGATCGCGCCCGCCCTGGCCGTGGCCCTGCTGATCGCCTACCTGCTCATGTCCGTGAACATCGGTCTGGCCGCGAGCAGCCGCGGCACGTTCAAGATCTCCTACGGGCGGCTGGGCGGGACGGAGCTGCGGATCCTGCTCGCCGTCGTGAACACGGTGGTCTGGGCCTGGCCGCACCTCGAGCTGGCCGGCCGGATCGTGCGGACCTTCGACGTGCTGGGGGCCCTGGCCCTGGTCGGGGTCAGCGTGATCGTGCTGCGCTCGACGGTGCAGAACACGCGAGCGCTGTACGAGCTCGAGCGGATCTGAGGACGCTCAGGACGGCGGCGGAGACTTCGTGTCCTCGCACACCCGGCCCTCGCCGCGCCCGACGCAGAGCGTAGTCGGGCACTCGCCGGCCTCGGGCCCGCCCGGCGGCGTCGCCGCCCGTCCGCCGGGCACGAGGGCGACCCAGACGACGTCCCAGCCCACCTGGCCCGGATGCCCGCCCGGCCCCAGCGTCACCGTCCAGAAGTCCCGGTCCGTCTCCGCCGACGCGGGGATGTCGAGGCGGAGGCGCGCGGTCGCGACGTCGAGAGCGCTGCGGTCGAGCGCGCCCACCTCGTGCCCGTTCACCATCACGCGGTTCGCACGCTCCCAGGGCGGCAGGACCGCCACCCTGACCACCAGCCGGACCGGCCCGCGGCCGGGGGGCTTGAGGCGGAACGACACCGAGCCGGGCTCGACGTAGCTCGTCTCCGGACGCGAGGACTCGCAGTAGGCGTTCTCGCAGACGAGTCCGTGCACGAGGTGCGACAGGGGATGCGCGTGACCGAGGCGGACGCAGCTCGTGAGCGCGGTCTCCCGGCCGCCCTCCCACAGGCAGACGTCCCTGGCCGTGGCGCGGCTGGCCGTCACGATCGGGATCAGCGCCGGGCGCGGCTGGAGGTCGGTCAGGCCGAAGCACAGGCCGGCCGGCTTCGCCATCGCCGGGAGGACGCGCTCGGGCGACCAGGTCAGCAGGGCCGCGTCCGGCCGGTCGGCCAGCTCCGCCACCCGGGCGGGGTCGCGCGCGGACACGAACGTGAGCGCGTGCGTGCGCTCGCGCAGGGCCCCGTGGCGCCGGGCCAGCTTCCAGTAGTGGATCAGCCGGTTGCGGTCCCAGCCGCTCGGGTACTCGTCCGCGCTCATGATGACCTCGTGCTTCTCGAGCGCGTCGAGCAGGAGGGCGTCCGGGATGGGGTCCGCGCCGAAGGACGCCCCGAAGGACGCGGTCCGCCAGTCCTGCCGGCCGATCGTCATCTGGTAGTACACGGGATGGCCGACCACCAGCACGACGATGAGGCTGCCGACCCACCGCCCGGCCCGCGCGTACAGGGCGTCCACGCCGAGGGCGGCGAACGCGGACACCGGCATCAGGATGTAGAGGGCGCGGCGCATGCCGGGATAGGCGCCGCAGACCACGGCGAACAGGATCACGAGAGGGACCGAGAGGACCACGCCCCGGCTCACCCAGTCCCCCCGGCGCGTCCACAGGCACCAGGCCCCGACCAATGCCAGGGGCCAGTACGTCCAGTCCACGAACGGTGTGTGGCGGAAGATCTCGAGCCAGGTCGTGGTCTCGACGAACAGGTCGTGGAGGACGATGGGCAACGACTCCTCGAATCCGGACCAGGACAGATCCAGGGATCCGCCGCCCGCGAACAGCCCGTGGATGTGCGTGTAGACGCGGGCATGGAGGATGGCCCCGGTCCCGACCACGGCCGCGAAGCAGGCCGTGAAGAGGATCCACGACCGCGGGGACACGTGCGCGAAGGGGTTCGGGACGGGGGCGCGCCCGCGGGCTCGCGCCGCCGTCCAGCACACCGCCCATCCGGCCAGGATGGCGGCGTAGCCGACCAGGACGCCGGGATAGGTGAAGAGGCTGAGGCCGAGCACCAGGCCGCACACGCAGGAACGGAGCGCCGTCGGCCGGCGCAGCCACACCACGAAGGCGAACGCGCCGAGCGGCAGGCCGAACTGGAGGATGCCGACCTCGACCGCGAACACCGCGAAGTGGACCGCGTAGGTCGACACGGCCAGGAGGGCGGCCGCCCACGCGGCCACGCGGCGGTTGAGGAGCCGGCTCAAGGTGGCGAAGAAGAGCACGAGGCCGACGAGCGTGATGGCCGCGGTGTAGTACCGCGCCGAGTACGTCCCGACCCCGAACAGCTCGTACCATCCGTCCAGCAGCCAGGCCTGGGTCAGGTAGGTGCCGCCGAACTCGGCGGGCGCGAACTCGATCACTTCGGAGATGTAGGTGCGCGTCGACTGCGCCTCGTCCATCGTCAGGACGCCGCCGTTGAGCGTGCTCACGTGGCCGAAGCGCAGCCACACCCCCGTGATCACGATGGCGGCCCAGAGGACGGCCTCGACGGCCGAGACCCTTCGCTCCTCCGGCGGGCAGGCGCGGCGGGTCCAGACGAGGACGCCGGCGCCGGCGAGAAGGACGAGCGTGATCCCGAGCCCGACGCCGATCCAGAGGCTCACGGAGACAGCCGGCACCGTCATGGGACCGGGATGATACCCGCGGGCTGGGCTACAATCGTTCCCTCCCTCCGAGCCCCGTGCTGGAACTCGTCCGCGCGCTCGCGATCGCCTGGAAGAACCTGGCCGCGTACCCTCCTGGGCATCCCGCCCTCGCGGCCTCGCTCGGCCTCGCCCAGCGGCGGCTGCAGGACCTCCTGGCCAAGAGCGGCGCCGTCATCTTCGGGGTGGCCAGTGACGGCCTGGTCATCGCGCAGGAGAAGCTGACCTCGTCCCACGCCCGCGAGCTGGCGCGGGCCCTCTACCTCCGCGACGTCGCGCTCCTGCGCCTGGAGAGCGGCCTGGAGCCCGCCGAGCTCGAATCCCTGCTCCGCGCCCTGGGCGGAGCCTCCACCGGGAGCGGCCGCCCCACCTTTGCCGACGAGCTGGCGGCGAGCGGCGTCACCCACGCCCGCGCGGAGTCGGTGGACTTCTCCCAGGTGAGGCTGACCGACGACACCTCCGCGGAGCCCCCGCCGGCGTCGCTCTGGGACGACCTCCTGCGCGCCGTCCTCACCGGGCACGTCCTCTCCGCGGACGGCCGGCAGTTCCTCGAGTCGGCAGAGGCGGCCAGCGCGCGCGGCCTGGCCGCCGTGGTCGGCGAAGTCCTGGCCGCGAGCGCCGCCGGCGCGGGCGGACCCGGCTCCGCCGACGCGGGCTCGGCGTCCGGCTCGCCGGCCGGCTCGGCGGCGACGACGTCGGAGCGCGCCCGGCTCGGCGCCCGCGTCGCCCAGGCCACGGGCCGACACTTCCGCGGGACCTCGGCCGAGCGCGTCCTCGCCGCGAACCAGGTGGCGGAGCTCGTCCGTGCCCTCCCGCCCGACTTGCGCGAGGCGATCGTGGGGGCGGCACTCCGCGCCCTCGCCGTGGACGAGTCGGCGGCCGAGGCGCTGGCCGCCCTGGCCGGCGGCCTCACGGCGGACACCGTGTTGCAGGCCCTGCGGCGAATCAAGGACGAGGCCCCGCTCTCGAGCCACGCGCTGCGCCTCATGCACGCCCTCTCCGAGGCCGCGCCCCGCGTCCGGTCGCGCGCCTTTGCGCCTCCCGACGCCGCGCTGATGGCGGAGCTGTCCGTGCTCTTCCGCGAGGACGACATCGACCGTTACAACCCGGAGGAGCACGAGTCGCTCCTGGAGGCGGCCGCCATCGAGATCCCCGCCCTGGCCACGCCCGAGCAGGCGCTGGAGCTGGGCGAGCGGCTGGAGTCCATGACCGACGACGCGCTGGACGAGCGGCTGGCCCAGACGTCGGTCGAGCTCCTCGCGCGGCTGGGTGGCCGCGAAGGGACGGAGGCGTTGCTCGTCCGCCTGGACGGGCTCTTCCGCGCCTTCGTGGCCTCCGGGCGTCTGGAGGCGGCCACCATTCTGGCGGAGGACCTCCGGGGGTCGGCGGACGACGCCGCGCAGCCGGCCCACCTCCGCGACCGGATCGAGGACGCGCTCGCGGGCATGGCCACCGCGCACTCGCTGAGGGCCATGCTCGACGCCCTCACGCGGCGCGAAGTGACCTCCGCCGCCGTGGCCCGCCGCCTGATGGACGCCCTGGGAAAGGCGGCGGCCCGCGGGTTCCTGCTCGCCTTGGCCGAGGAGAAGGACAAGTCGCGCCGGCGCCGCATCCTCGACCTGCTCGTCTCGCTCGGCCCGCTCATCGCCGCCCCCGCCACCGAGCTGCTCGATGACGAGCGGTGGTACGTCGTGCGCAACATGATCGTGCTCCTGCAGAAGGTCGGAGCGCCGTCCGCCCTGGCCGAGGTGCGCCGCTCGGCCGAGCACCACGACCTGCGCGTCCGGCTCGAGGCCATCAAGTGGCTGCTCGCCTACGATCCCGAGGTCCCGACCGGCCTCCTGGAGAAGGCCATCAACGACCCCGATCCCAAGCTGGCGGAGGCGGCGGTGGCGCTGGCCGGCAACTACGGGATCAAGGAGGCGGTGGATCCGCTGCTCGCCATCGTGGACGGCCTCGACCTCATGGGCCGCCGGCGCTCGCTGCGGATGAAGGCGCTCAAGGCGCTGGGCGACCTCGGCGACCCGGCCGTCCTGCCCCGCCTGGACCGCTACTTCCGCAACCCCGTGCTGCCCCTGGTCGCGCTGGAGGAGCGCCGGGCCGCCTTCCGGTCGCTGCCCCTCTACCCGCCGGAAGCCCGGCAGGCCTACGTGGAGCGGGGCCTGCGCGCGCGCGACCCCGAGATCCGCCGGCTCTGCGAGCGCATGAACCGCGAGCGGGCGCCCGCCGTGCGCGAAGGAGAGGCCTGATGGCGGTCGAGGCCCTGGTCGCGCACCTCGCCGCCGCCATCAACGTCCGCGCCCTGTACGCGAGCGGGCATCCCCGCGTGGTCCAGGCCGTCCAGGCCGTCCTCACCGGCCTGGAGGGAACGCTGGGCGGCCGCGAGTCCCTGACCCTCTTCATCGTCGGCGACGACCTCATCGCGGACGACCGCCCGCTGCACCGGTCGGGGCTCTACCAGCGCAACTTCGTGCACGCGCTGCGCCGCGGGCACGTGGAGCGCCTGAGCCTGGCCCGCGGATTGGAGGCCACGGAATGCCTCCAGCTCGTGTCCGCGCTGGCGGCCGGAGCCACCCCCGCCGGCACCGCGCACGTGATCGTGGGGCGCGTCGAGCTGGCGGTGGCGGACGCGGGCGCGGGGGGAGCCGGGGAGGGGACGGGCGGCGGCAGCGGCTCCTTTGCGCCCCTCTCCGCCGTCCAGGTCGAGGAAGGGCGCGAGGCCTTCGCCCGGTTCCGCACGGACCGGCGCGGGAGCCTGCACAAGCTCGAAGAGATCGTCTGGAGCCTGATGGAGACGCTGGCCCGCTCCGCCCACGACGTCATCCCGCTGGCGCCCCTGAAGAGCCACGACGAGTACACGTTCGTGCACTCCGTGAACGTGTCCCTGCTCGTCCTCGCCCAGGCCCGCACCTTCGGGATCCAGGGGCCGATGCTGCACGCGCTCGGCCTGGCCGGGCTGTGCCACGACGTCGGCAAGATGAGCATCCCCCTCGACGTCCTCAACCGGCCGGGCAAGCTCGAGGGCGACGACTGGAAGGTCATGCAGAGCCACGCCGAGGTCGGGGCCTGGCAGCTCGCGGCCCTGGAGGAGGCGCCGCCGCTGTCGGTGGTGGTGGCCTACGAGCACCACCTTCGCTACGACGGCCAGCCGACCTATCCCCTGCTGCGCCGCCCGCGCCGGCCGGCCCTGGCCTCGCAGCTCACCGCGCTCGCCGACACCTTCGACGCGATCTCCACCCTCCGGCCCTACCAGGCGCCGCACAGCCGGCCGGCGGCCCTCGAGGTCCTGCGCAAGCGCGCCGGGACGTTCCTCGACCCGCTGCTGGTCGGCAACTTCCAGCGGCTGGCGGGCGGCGGGTGCGCGGGAGACGCGCCCCTACCCGGCTGAGGACGCGGCCAGCCGCGCGATCAGGCCCGCGGCCAGGGCCGCCCGCTCCGGGAGCGACGAGAGCACGACGTGCTCGTCCTCGGCGTGCGCGCCGTCCCCGTCGCCCCCCAGGCCGTCCAGCGTGGGGCGGCCGAGCGCGCCCGCGAAGGAGGCCTCGCTGGCGCCCCCCGTGGCGACCTCGGACAGCGGCAGGCCGAGCTCGGCGGCCACGGCCGAGGCCTCCGCGTACACGCGGGCCACGGCGGGGGTGCGCTCCAGCGGCGGGTAGTGCAGGCCGCCGGAGAGCGAGAGCCTCACCTGCGGGTCCTGGGCACGGAGGGCGCGGAGGGCCCCCTCGATCCAGCGGCCGTCCTCCGCGGTGGGGAACCGCACGTCGATCTCCGCCGCGGCGTGGTCGGGAACGACGTTCGAGCGCAGGCCGCCCCGGATGACGCCGACGTTCGCGGACACGCCGCGCACGGCATCGGTCAGCTTCGAGACCTCGAGGCATTGCCGGGCCAGCTCCAGGATCGCGTTGGCGCCGCGGGAGAGGTCGGCCCCGGCATGCGACGCGCGGCCGTGGGCGTGCAGCGTGAACGCGCCCGAGCCCTTGCGCGAGGTCTTGACCGCTCCGCCCGGCCAGGCCGGCTCGAAGTCCAGGACCGCGCAGGCGTGGCTCATCTCCGCCTCCATCAAGACGCGGTACGGCTCGCAGTCCACCTCCTCGAGGGGCGTGAAGAACACGGTCACCGGGGGCCTCGTCCCGCGCGCCCGGAGGGCACGCAGGGCGAACAGGGCCACCACGAGGCCGGCCTTCATGTCGTAGCAGCCCGGACCGTAGAGGAGGCCGTCCTCGATGCGGACCGGCCGCGCCGCCAGCGTTCCCACGGGCCAGACGGTGTCGAGATGGCCCAGCAGCATGACCGGGTGGACCTGGCCCGCGGGCTCCGGGCTCCGGGCGCACAGGAGGGGGCCGCCGCCCGGCACCGGCACGAGCTCGGGGACGAGCCCGATCGCCTCCGTCTCGGTGGCGAGGCGGGCGGCGAGGGTGGCCACCGCCGGAGGATCGGTGGACGGCGACTCGATCTCGCAGATCTCCTCGAGCAGCGCCGTCATCTCGTCCGCGTGCGCGCGCGTCCACGGCAGCAGGCCGTCCAGCGTCTTCACCCGGGGCCCTCCAGGAGACGGGAATTTCCAGTATAGATGTCGCGGCCGCCGGTCAGGAGAGGCGGCCGACGAACAACCGGGTGTCGTGCTCGAAGGCCACGCGGCCGGCGGCGGCGTGGGCGGCGAAGAGCTCGGGCAGGGCGGCCAGCATCGCCGCGCGGCGAGGGTCGCCCTCGCGCGGCGTGTAGGAGCTGGAGAGGAGACGGCTCCGCAGGCTCTCGAGGTCGAAGTACTGGACGTCGTCGAATCGGTGCTCGCGCCAGCCGCCCTCCCCGAAGAACGCGCGCAAGGCCGTCTCCTCCGCGTAGCGCTGGCTGACCTCGTCGTAGTCGTTCGACCACGCGCGCACGAAGGCCTCGTACGCGCGGAGGAACGGCGTCGAATCCAGGCGCCGGAGGTTCCAGACGAGGGCGACGCCGCCGCCGGGACGCAGGATGCGCCGGAATTCCGCGCGCGACTCCGGCACCTTGAACCAGTGGAACGCCTGGCCGGCGGCCACGAGGTCGACGGAGGCGGCGGGCAGGCCGGTGGCCTCCGCGCGGCCGTCGACGCGATGGAACCGGCCGCTCGGGGCCAGGTCGGCTTCGGCCACCGCCGCCATCGCCGGGTTGGGCTCGACGCCGTAGACGACGTTGCCGTTGCCCACGAACAGCCGGGAGAGGAGGCCGGTCCCGGAGCCGACGTCGGCCACGACGTGCTCGGGCCGCAGCCCCACGTCCGCGCGCAGCGCGTCGAGCACGGCCGGCGGGTAGCCCGGCCGCGTGCGGACGTAGTCCTCCACGCGGTCGGTGAAGCGGGCGGTCGGGTCCGATCCGGGAGCGGTCATCCGTCCTTCCTCCGCGAAGGCGGGTTCGCCAGGATACCGTGGCGCGCCGGGGCCGGGTTACGCTCTTCTCGACCTCATGAGCACGGCCGCCCTGCCCGACGGACCGATGGGCGCTCCCCTCCTCGGCCACATGCTCGCCTTCCGGCGCGATCCGCTGGCCTTCCTCCTCCGCCTCGCGCGCGAGTATCCCGGCGAGCTGGTGCGCTTCCGGCAGGGCCCGCGGACCGTCTACCTCGTGAAGCACCCGGACCTCATCAAGGAGGTCCTCGTCACCCGGCAGCACGAGTTCACGAAGAGCCGGGCCCTCCAGTGGGCGAAGCTGTTCCTGGGCGAGGGCCTGCTCACGAGCGAGGGCGAGTTCCACACCCGCCAGCGACGCCTGGCCCAGCCCGCCTTCCATCGCCAGCGCATCGCCGGCTACGGCGAGGAGATGGTCGCGCTGGCGGTGGAGGCGCGTGAGCGCTGGCGGCCGGGCCAGACCCTGGACCTGGACGCCGAGATGATGCGGCTGACCCTCTCCGTGGCCGCGCGCACCCTCTTCGGGGTCGACGTGGCGGCGGTGGCGGGCGACGTGCGGCGGGACGTCGCCACCATCCTCGCCCTGTTCCCGCGCTTCTCGCTGCCGTTCTTCGGCCTCATCCAGAAGCTGCCCCTGCCCAGCAACGCCCGCTTCGACCGCGCGGTCGCGCGGCTGGACGGGCTCGTGTACCGGCTGATCGCGGAGCGCCGCGCCGACCCCGCCCCTCGCCGCGACCTGCTCTCGATGCTCCTGGGCGCACAGGACGAGGAGGCGGACGGCGCCGGCATGACCGACCGCCAGCTCCGCGACGAGGTCATGACCCTCCTGCTGGCCGGTCACGAGACGACCTCGAACGCGCTCACCTGGACCTTCTACCTGCTCTCCCAGAACCCGGGGGCGGAGGCGAGGTGGCGCGAGGAGCTGCGGAGCGTGCTCGGCGAGAGGCTACCGACCGCGGAGGACCTGCCTGCCCTGTCCGGCACGGAGAGGGTCCTGGCGGAGTCGATGCGCCTCTACCCGCCGGCCTGGGGGATCGGGCGGCGCGCCGCTCACGACCTCGTGCTCGGCGGGTACCCGGTGCCCGCGGAGACGATCCTGGCCCTGCCGCCGTACGTCGTGCACCGGGACGAGCGGTTCTGGCCCGACCCGCTGCGGTTCCTTCCCGAGCGCTTCACGCCGGAGGCCAGGGCGGCAAGGCCGAAGTTCGCCTACATGCCTTTCGGCGGCGGCGCGCGGAGCTGCATCGGCGAGCCGTTCGCGTGGATGGAGGGGGTGCTGCTGCTGGCCACGATCGGCCAGCGCTGGCGCCTGCGCCTGGTGCCGGGCCACCTCGTGGAGCCGCTCGCGCTCATGACCCTCCGCCCGCGATACGGGATGAAGATGACGGCGGAGGTCCCGGACGGAAGCGGCTAGCTGCGCCCGATCCAGTACGGGCGGTAGTAGTGCTCGGGGCCGGCGAGGCGTCCCGGGCG
>JBGPBV010000189.1:0-11618 GCA_041481445.1 Vicinamibacteria bacterium | reverse complement strand
GACCTCCCTTAACTGGCCATCCGCAACCTCATGACGGCCTCCCCTGGCCGGTCATGGCCGCGGGGTCGAGGACCTTCGCGATCTGCTCTTCGCTCAGGATCTTCTTCTCGCGCAGGAGCTCCAGGATCCCGCGCCCGGTCTTCATCGCCTCCGCCGCCAGCGCGGTGGCGCGGTCGTAGCCGATCACGGGATTGAGGGCAGTGACCGTACCGATACTGTAGTCCACATAGTGGCGCGTGACGTCGGGGTTGGCGGTGATTCCGTCGACGCAGTGGACGCGCAGGGTTCGCGCGGCGTTGACGAACATCGTCTGCGCCTCGAAGATGCAGGCGGCGATCACCGGCTCGAACACGTTGAGCTGGAGCTGCCCGCCCTCGGCGGCCATGGAGACGGTCAGGTCGGAGCCGATCACCCGGAAGCAGACCATGTTGACGACCTCGGGGATGACCGGGTTGACCTTGCCCGGCATGATCGACGAGCCCGGCTGCTTGGGGGGCAGGTTGATCTCGCGCAGGCCGCAGCGCGGGCCGGAGGAGAGCAGGCGCAGGTCGTTGCACACCTTCGAGAGCTTGATGGCCAGGCTCTTCATGCAGGAGGAGTACAAGACGAAGGCCTGGGTGTCCTGGGTGGCCTCGATGAGGTTCTCGGCGAGGTGGATCGGCATCCCGGTGATCCGGGCCAGGTGCTCCGTGCACTTCTGCGCGTAGCCGGCGGGCGCGTTGAGGCCGGTGCCGATCGCGGTGGCCCCCATGTTGACTTCGCACAGCACGCGCTGGACGGCGTCCAGCGCCCGCACCTCGCCCCTGAGCGTCTCCGCGAAGGCCTCGAACTCCTGCCCCAGGGTCATGGGCACCGCGTCCTGGAGCTGGGTCCGCCCCATCTTGAGGATGGAGGCGAACTCCTTGCCCTTGGCCCGGAACGAGGCGATGAGCTCTCCGACGGCGGCCCCGAGCTGCACGTTCCCGAGCGCCATCCCCACGTGGAGCGCGGTCGGGTAGGCGTCGTTGGTGGACTGCGAGCAGTTGACGTGGTCGTGGGGATCGCAGTGGGCGTACTCGCCCTTGCGGTGGCCCATGATCTCCAGGGCGCGGTTGGCGATCACCTCGTTCGCGTTCATGTTGGTCGAGGTGCCGGCCCCGCCCTGGAAGACGTCGAGCCGGAACTCGTCGTGGAGCTTCCCCTCGATGACCTCCTGGCAGGCCTTCTCGATCCCGGCGAGGATCTCCTTCGAGAACTGGCCGCAGTC
This sequence comes from Vicinamibacteria bacterium, assembly GCA_041481445.1. Classification (GTDB taxonomy): domain Bacteria; phylum Acidobacteriota; class Vicinamibacteria; order Fen-336; family Fen-336; genus AA29. Next base: position 10,372 of record JBGPBV010000189.1, on the reverse strand, counting down.
GAAGTTGGCGCGGGCGGCGGCCAGCTTCACCATCGCGAAGGCCTTGATCAGGTTGGGGTACAGGCGCAACTCGACCCCCGAGATGTGGAAGTTCTCCAGGGCGCGGGCGGTCTGGACGCCGTAGTAGGCGTCGGCGGGCACCGCCTTGTCGCCCAGGAGGTCGTGCTCGATACGTGTGTGGGCAGGCATGGGTCCTCCTCGCCGATCAGCTTATTCCGGCTCGGAGGCGGGGGCTATCCGAAAACTGCAAGGTGCAACGGTAAGTTACCTTGCTGTTACTTCCGCGGGGCGGCGCCACCGACGACCATGGAGCCCGCGCTCGGAGGGATTCCCATGACCTTCTTGCTCGCCGAGGTCCGTCGCAATCCGCTGCTGTGGCTGCTCGTCTTCGTTCCCGTGGTCCTGGGCGGCCAGAAGCTCGCGCCCGAGAGCCACACCCTCCTGTTCGTGCTGTCGATCCTGGCCATCGTCCCCCTGGCCGCGCTGCTGAGCCACGCCACCGAGGCGGTGGCGGCCCGGACGGGCGACGCGGTCGGCGGCCTGCTCAACGCCACCCTCGGCAACCTGACCGAGCTGGTCATCGCGTTCGCCGCCCTGCGCGCGGGTCAGTACATGCTGGTCAAGGCGTCGATCGCGGGGGCGATCGTCACCAACACGCTGTTCATGCTGGGAGCGTCGTTCCTGCTCGGCGGCCTCCGGTACCACGTCCAGGAGTACAACCGGGTCAACGCGCGCCTGCAGGCCGGCCTCCTGTTCCTGGCCACGGTCGCGCTCCTCGTGCCCTCGGCGGTGGCCGACGCCGACTCCATGGCGGGGGCGAGGTTCACGGAGAAGGTGAGCGTGGGCCTGGCCGTGCTGCTCATCGCCGCCTACGGCCTCGGCCTGGTGTTCTCGCTCAAGACGCACCGTGAGCTCTTCGCCGGGGCCGAGCACGCGGCCGCGGGTGAGGCGCCCTGGCCCATCGGTCCGGCCCTGGCCATCCTGGCCGGCGTCACCGTGCTGGTGGCCCTGGTGAGCGAGGTGTTCGTCGAGTCGGTGCAGAAGGCGGCGGAGGTGTTCGGGATGACCCCCGCCTTCGTGGGCTTCATCGTGGTGGCGCTGGTGGGGGCGGCGGCGGAGATGGCTTCCGCCTTCTCCGGCGCGCGCAAGGACCGGCTGGACCTGAGCGTGGGCATCGCGCTGGGAAGCGCGTCCCAGATCGCGCTCTTCGTGGCGCCGGTGCTGGTCCTCCTCAGCTACGTCGTCGGCCCCTCCCCGATGACCCTGCAGTTCTGGCCGGGGGCGGTGGTGATGGTGCTCATCGCGACGATGACCGCGTCGCTCGTGACGAACAGCGGGCGCTCGAGCTGGTTCGTGGGGGCGCTGGTGTTGATGGTCTACCTGATCTTCGCGATGACCCTCTACGTCTTGCCGCCGCGCGTGTCGTGACGCGAGGCGATCAACCGCCCAGGGCCATGGTCATCGCGACCAGGACGCTCCCCACCACGACCATCCCCAGGCCGGTCCCCCAGGGGTGATAACGCGTCAGGCGTCCGGTCGCATACCCGCACAGGAACAGCATCGCCACCGCCACGCCGTTGGAGACGCGCAGCGCCCGATGGGCGTCGTGCATGAGGATGAAGGGAATCACCACCGGAAGCGTGGAGGCCACCACGAGCAGGAACACACCGAGGGCACCCCACCAGTCCTCCGAGTGCAGGCGTGGGCGTTCCGGCGGCTCGGGAAGCCGGCCCAGCCCCTGGCGCATCGCCTCGAGCTGCGGCGGATCCAGGATGGACGCGATCAGCGGGGGGAGGGCGTGGGCGATGAGCCGTCGCCCCTCCTCCGGATCGGCGGCCCCGCGCACGCCGTGCCAGGCGGCCAGGCCGCGCCCTTTGTCGGCGAGGATGCCCAGCAGGTAGAAGAGGGCGTCGATGACGCCCCAGGCGACGTTGCATCCGAGAGCGCCGATGAGCATCTCCCGGACCTCGGCATGTCCAGCGGTGGCCACGCTCAGCGAGCCGGTGAACGTGAGCACCATGATCAGCCCGAACAGGACCTCGGACACGCGGTCGATCGGGTCCAGCACGCGTTTCGAGGACCGGGCCGGGTCCTCCGGCGCGACCACGGCGGACGGGGTCGGGATGCTCATTCCGGCCTCGCCCGCAGGCAGCACTCCAGCAGGCCCGCGGTGACCTCGCGCATGACCTTGCGCATCTCCTCGTAAGGCGGATGGAAGGGGGTGGTGGCGCGGCTCCGGCCCCACTCCATCGTGAAGGCGATGATCTTACCCTTCCTCCCGTCGACGAGGTGGCGGCTGTACGCGTAGTCGTCGGAGGAGGCCGACGTCGGGTACAGGCCGACCGATTGCTGCACCAGGTACTTGCGGCCGCGCACCCGGTGGATGGCGGCGGCGACGTGACGGCCCATCCCGACGGCCGCCTTCTCGTCCGCCGCCGGCATGTGCTCGCGATAGACGTTGTCGTGGATGAGGCCCCGCTTGCCGTCGTAGGCACGGTTCCGGAAGCTCATTTGCGGGTCTTCGGACTGGTTGTCGTCGGTTCCCCAGCTATGGAGGAGCGTCTCGCCGTAGGAGTGCAGGTCGATGAGGTATCGGATGCGGGGGAAGCGGTCCAGCAGCCAGATCACGTTCCGGGTCTCGGGCTCGGAGGCCTCGCGGGGGCCGGCGTAGGTCTCGTAGTCGCCCGGCTTGAAGGAGCTCTGCACGGTCTCCGGGGCGAAGTGGCGGTCGAAGCGCCACAGGAAGGGGAAGTTCCGGTTGAGGTCCACCCCCACGCAGTGGGCGCCGCGGCCCCGTGGCGCCGGCCGGCGGTTCTTACGCCACATCGGATGGCGCTCCATGCTGAAGCGCCGTCCGTCGGGGTTCACCTGGGGGAAGAGGACGACATCCATCGTCTCCACGATCCGGCGGACCTGCGCCGCGGTGAAGGTGCTCCGTCCCAGCCGGATGCCCTTCCGGTCGCGGTAGGCGCGGAGGAGCCGCATCGCGAAGTAGACGAGGATGTCGGGGCTGCCCCACTCCCGGCCGTGCACGCCGCCGATGAAGCACACCGCGGGGCGTCCCCGGCCGCCCCCCTTGCCGATGCGGACGGCGTGGCACCGCCGCTTCTCCCAGGTCAGGTTCGGAAGCGGGATGCGCTCGAAGTAACCGGGGTGGTTCCTCTCCCCGAGCGCGATGGCCTTCTCGACCTCGTCGGCGGTGAGGTAGCCGCCGCCCCAGATGACGTCTCCGTAGCGCCCCCGCTTCAGCCGCGCGTCCACGGCCGCGCGCCCCTCCGCCTGGCGCTCGCGCGCGTGCGCGTCCACCGCCTCCAGGAGCGTCACGCCGTAGCCCTTCCGCTCGAGCCACCCGACCTTCTCGGACGCCACGTAGGCGTCCACGACGATGCCGTGAGCCTCTTCGCGGTAGCCGACCACCACCACGCGGAGCTTGGCCCCGAGGGCGGTCAGGTGCCGCCGGTCGCGCCCGGTCACGGCGACGTGGAAGAGCGTCATGGGAGGCCGAGCTTCCGAATCGAGCTCCCGCTTCAGTAGCTGTAGGCGACGTAGAACATGCCGTAGGCGAAGTTCTTGGTGCGGCCGAAGGCCTGCTCCACGGCCTTGCCGGGATTGGCGAAGGCGCCCACGAAGCTGAACGTGAAGTTCTTGTTGACCTTCCAGTCCATGTACCAGTCCGCCTCGAACGCGATGTCCTTGTCCGTGACCTGGGGGCCGAGGTTGGCCGCCTTGTCGGCCAGGAACTTGAAGAAGATGAACCCGGTCCCGACGGACTCGCTGGGCGCGACGTGGAGCCGCACCTGGTGCGAGGCCAGGTTGGAGTTCGAGACGAAGTACTCGCCGGCGATCTCGCCCTGCCACCACGTGCCCCAGTCGTAGAAACCCAGGAAGAGCGGGTCGAAGGCCTCGTTGGCCGGAGTGGCGGGGTCGTCTCCTTCGAAGAAGGCATAGCGGTAGGACAGCTTCGGCTTCCAGTGGCCGTTGAACTGATAGGCGGCCTGGGCCGTCCAGGCGTTGGAGTCCAGGGCGTTGCCGTTGTCCTCGCGCGCGTACTCGGCCTCGAAGGAGAGCGCCTTGAGGCCGGGGAAGGGCGCGGTGTAGGCGCGGACGTTGTAGACGTTGAGCCCGTCGCGCTGCGGTTTCTCCTCCGGCTTCGCGTACCACTTCATGTAGGTCGCGCCGAGGGTGGTGTCCTCGCCGATCGCGTACTGGTAGTTCAGGCCCCAGAGCCGGCTCCCGGAGTCGGCCTCGGGAACGTCGTCCTTGTCGAGGTAGAAGGCCTCGAAGGTGTGATGGCCGGGCTTGAGGCGGCCGATGGCCGCGAACTCGAAGGCCTTGCGCGCGTTGGTCCAGTAGCCGCCGCGGCTGCCGCCCTCGGCCGCGCCGTCCCAGAGGAGGAACCCGTGCCCGAGCTGATAGCGGGCGCGCCCCACCGTGAGCTCGAGGAGGTTCTCGCTCTTGCCGATGGACTTCCCGGACCGCCAGCCGAGGTTGAGGTCCTCCACCTTGAAGGACGACGCATCCTCGCCCACCACGCTCGGTCCGGCGCCATAGGTCCGCTCGCCGACCGCGCTCAGCATCCCGTAGAGCTGCGAGGAGTTCTTGGCGGTGTAGGTGCCGGTGATGGCCGGCTTCACCGACCCCTCGAACCAGTTGTCGCTGAGGTTGCCGGAGGGTTGTTCGGGCTTGGGGTTGTTGTAGAAGGAGTTCGCAAAGCCGAAGTTGGCCCAGCTCCCGTCGAGGTTGAACTTCCAGTCGACGCCGTGGGGCAGGCCCGTCGTCCGGGCCTCCTCCGCCTCCGGCGAGGCGGCCGGCGACGGGGCCGGCGCGGGCGAGGGCGGAGGACTCTGGGCGGCGGCGCTGGCCGCGCCCAGGGCGAAGAGGGCCGCGATCGCGCACCCCTCGAGGAGGCCGCTCCGCGGACGGGAGGGAGCGGGCGGCATGACTCGGCGCATGGATGACTCCTTTCTGTCTCGTATGTACCGCTGGCGCGAATTCGAGGTGGTCATGGGAATGCGGGGGCACCAGGATCGGGCGCCGCACCTGCGGCGAGCGCCTGCTTCCGGGCCGCCGCCGCCTCCATCGAGCGGATGAAGAACGGGTACAGGGGGACGCTGGCCAGGAGCGCTACCATGGCGTTCACGACCGTCTTGGGATCACCCCCCACCACCGCCCAGAGGCAGTAGCCGACGGCGGCGAGGGCGATCCACTTGAACGCCCGGAAGGTCCGGCGCGAGAGGTGGCGGTCGTAGACGATCTTGACGAGCGCGACGGACGCGTAGATGTAGGGGATCACGGCCAGGATCACCGCGAGGTCGACGATGCGGTTGAACTGGCCGGCCAGCGTCGGCGACGTGGTCGCGAAGAGCACGATCGTCATCAGCACCGCGACGATCACGAGCCCGCGGCCGGGGACACCGTGGCGGTTGAGGCGCGCGAAGCCGGCCGGGAACATCCCGTCGTCCGCGGCCGCCTTGGCCGACTGGCCCACGAGCAGCATCCACCCGCCGAGCGATCCCAGGGACTTGAGGACCGCGCAGAGGGCGATGACGACCATCCCCCCCGTCCCCGCCGCCATCCGGGCCGCTTCCGCGAAGGGCGCATGGGAGGTCCGGAGCTCGGCGTTGGGGATGATGCCCATGATGACGACGAGCTCAGCAGGTAGACGACGGCGGAGAGGCCGAGGCCCATGAGGGTGGCCAGCGGGATGTTGCGCTTCGGGTTCTCGATCACGCCCGCGGAGACGGCCGCGCTCTCGATGCCCATGAAGGCCCAGAGCGCCATCGAGGCCGAGCGCGAGATCGCGTGCATGCTGGAGCCGCCGCTCACGTTCCAGCCGGCGAGGAACACCGCCTTGTCGAACCAGAGCCAGCCGAAGAACGCGATCCCGAGGATCGGGATGAGGGCCAGGCTCATGGTCCAGGTCTCCAGTGCCCCCACCACGCGCGGCCCCAGGATGTTGGCGAAGGTGAGGACCCAGATCACGCCCGCGGTGGCGAAGACGCCCGCGGGGGGCCGGCTGATCTGGGGGAAGAACTCCGCCAGGTAGCCGACTGCGGCCACCGCGATCGCGATGTTGCCGATCCAGTTGCCGAACCAGTACACGTAGTTCGTCTGGAAGCCCACGTAGGGGCCGAGGAAGTCCCGCGCGTAGGCATAGGGCCCGCCCTCTTGTGGATCCAGCTCTCCCAGCTTCGCGAAGACGAGTCCGAGGGCGGCCGCGCCGGCGGTGGCGACCAGGAAACCGACGATCGCGATCCCGCCGACGGAGGCCAGGTTGACCGGGAGGAGGAAGACGCCGGTGCCGATCATGTTGCCGGCCACGAGCATGGTGGCCTGGACGAGCGACATCTTCCGGGCGGGACCGCTCACGGCCTCACGTCCCGTACTCGATGGACGTCGCCTTGGGGTCCACCGTGGTGCCGGCCTCGCCGGCGATGATAAGAGTCAGGTCCGGAAGCGCCCCGATGGCTGCCGTCCGTCCCGTGGCCTTCACGAACCGGCAGGCCGCCTCCACCTTCGGCCCCATGGAGCCGGCGGCGAAGGGCATCTCGGCCAGGGCCCCCGCGGATGTCCGCCGGATGGCCCGCTGCGTGGGCTTGCCCCAGTCCGCGTAGACGGCGTCGGCGTCGGTCAGCATCACGAACAGGTCCGCCTCGACCTCGCGGGCGAGCAGCTCGGAGCAAAGGTCCTTGTCGATGACCGCCTCGACGCCGATGAGCTTGCGCTCCGCCCCCCGCTCGTACATGGTCGGGATGCCGCCTCCGCCCGCGCAGATCACGATCGTGCCGTGCTCGAGCAGCCACTTGATGGGCCGGTTCTCGAAGATGCGCTGCGGCACCGGGGAGGGCACGACGCGGCGCCACTTGGCGCCGTCGGGCTTGAACACCCATCCCTTCTCGGCCGCGATGCGAAGGGCCTCGCGCTCGTCGTAGACGGGACCGACGAACTTGGTGGGGTTCTCGAAGCCGGGATCGTTCCCGTCCACCTCGACCATGGTCAGCATGGTGGCGATCGGGACCTCGAACGGGAGCAGGTTGCCCAGCTCCTGCTCGATCATGTAGCCGATCATCCCTTCCGTCTCGGCACCGAGCACGTCCAGCGGGTAGGCCTCGTCCGCCTTGTAGGCGACCCCCTGGAGCGCGAGCAGCCCGATCTGCGGGCCGTTGCCGTGGCTGATGACCAGTTGATGCGTCCGGGCGATGGGTGCCAGCGCTTGCGCCGCGATCTTGACGTTCGCGCGCTGCACCGCCACCGTCATCGGCTGGCCGCGCCGCAGCAGGGCGTTGCCGCCGAGAGCGACGACTATGCGCACCTCAGGCCGCGCCTCCTGCGCCCTTCTTCAGGCACTGGACGTAGTAGGTGCCGTCCCGGTTCTCGACCCCGTGCGTGTCGTGCCCGAAGCCCGGGAAGCGCTTGTCCCAGGCCCAGAGGGCCCGCAGGTAGCCCAGGTACGGGCCGTCGCTGGCGCCGGTCGACTCGCCGGGCATGAGCATGGGGATCCCCGGCGGATAGGGGACGACGCTCGTGGCGAGGACGCGATTGGCCAGGTCGTCCAGGGGCACGTGCTCGATCTGGTCGCGCACGAGCTGCTGGTAGGCCGCGCTGGGCGTCATCACGGGCGTGGGCAGGGTCGAGAAGGCCTCGGCCAGCCAGTGCGTCTGCCTGGAGTCCTTGAGCTGCGCGAACATCTGGTCGGCGAGGTCGCGGAGCCCGCGGCCGGCGTAGGTGTCGGGATGGCCGGTGACGAGGTAGGGCAGCACCTCCGCCAGCGGCGCGTTGCGGTCGTAGTCGCGCTTGAAGTCGAGGAGGGCGTTGAGCAGCGTGCCCCACTTGCCCTTCGTGATGCCGATCGAGAAGAGGAAGAGGATCGTGAAGTCGGTCGTCTTCTCCACCTCGACGCCGCGGCGGTGGAGGTAGGCGGTCACCAGGGTGGCCGGGATGCCCCGCTTGTCGAGGCCTCCCTTGTCGGCCACGCCCGGCGTCACCACCGAGACCTTGATCGGGTCCAGCATGCAGTAGCCGTCCTCGAGGTCGCCGAACCCGTGCCAGCCCTGGCCCGGGTGCAGCACCCAGCAGTCGGGATCGGTGGCGAGCTGCTCCGCGGAGGCCTCCTCGAAGCGGACCTTCTTGCCCGTCTTCCTGTCCTTCACCGCGTCCGCGTTCCAGGTGTTGAAGAACCAGTCCTTCTTGCCCGCGAACTGGCGGTGCACGCGGCCCATGGTCTGGCGGAAGGCCACCGCCTCCTGGATCGACTCGTCGGTGAGGGCCAGCCCGCCCGGCCCGTCCATCATGGCCGCGGTGACGTCGTTGGAGACGATGATCGGGTAGAAGGGTGAGGTGGAGGCGTGCATCATGAACGACTCGTTGAACCGCGCGTGGGGGATCGGGCTGCGCCCGTCCCGGATGTGCAGGAGGGAGGCCTGGGAGAGCGCGGCCAGGAGCTTGTGCGTGGAGTGGGTGGCGAAGACGGTGGGTCCCTTGTGGTCCTTGGGGTCGCCGTGCATCGCGTGGCGGTCGCGGTAGATCGGGTTGAAGCGGGCGTAGGCGTACCAGGCCTCGTCGAAGTGGATGCGGTCGACGCTCGGGTCGAGCAGCTCCTCCACCCGCCGGGCGTTGTAGCAGAGGCCGTCGTAGGTGGAGTTGGTGACGACCGAGTAGACGGGCCGCGTCTCGATGCCCTTGGTGACGAGCGGATTGGCCTTGATGGCGGCCTTGAGGGCCTCCTTCTTGAGCCGCGCGGGGGGAATGGGCCCGATGATCCCGTAGCGGTTGCGCAGGGGGACGAGGTAGTTCGGGATCCCACCCGTCATCACCAGGCTGTGCTCGATCGACTTGTGGCAGTTCCGGTCGCACAGCGCGACCTGGTCGCGGCCGACGGCGGCCATGAAGATGACGCGGTTCGAGGTGGAGGTGCCGTTGGTGACGCAGTAGGTGCGGTGGGCCCCGAAGACGCGGGCCGCGTACTTCTCGTGCTCGCCGATGGGCCCCGTGTGGTCGAGGAGCGAGCCCAGGTCGCCCACGCTGATCGAGAGGTCGGACCGGAGCAGGTTCTCGCCGAAGTAGTCGAAGAAGACGCGGCCCACCGGCGACTTCAGGAAGGCGGTGCCGCCGGTGTGCCCGGGGGTGTGCCAGGAGTACTCGTACTCCTGGGTGAACTTCATGAGGGCGGCGGCCAGGGGGGGCAGCATCACCTCCAGGTAGCGGCGGGCGGCCGCCACCACTCGACCCCCGACAAAGGCCGCGGTGTCCTCCAGCGTCCAGACGTACTCGTCCACCATCTCCATGACGTCGATGGGGATCGCGGAGGCCTCGCCCCGCTCCGCCATCAGGAAGATGGGGATCTTGTCGTTGCGCGAGCGTATGAGCTTGAGCAGGCCCTTGGCCCGGGCGTGGCCCTTGTCGTCGCCCAGGGTCCAGTCCATGAGGATCACGTGGATGGCCGAATCGGACACGATCACGGAGGTGCCGTCCTCGGCGGAAGTCGCCTCCACGACCTCGATGGCGCGGCCCTGCAGCTCCTCCACGAGGGCCCGCGCGGCTCGGCCCTCCGCGGTAGGGCTGGTCAGCTCGTCGTCCACGACGAGCGCCCGCAGGCTGAGGCGCTTGATGCTTCGCTGGATCATGTGGTCTGCTCCGTGGCTTTCAATCCGGCAATGCGCTGAGGCGGAAGAACGTCATCGCGTCGTCGTCGAACCGTCCGTACCACTGCGCGTAGAGCGCGCCGATCTCCCCGGACCGGTAGAGCCGGCTGAGCGTACGGTCCACGACGAGGCGGAAGTCCTCTTCGCCCCGCCCGAGGGCCAGGGCCAGCGGCTCGTAGGTGAAGAGGCGGTCGAGGACGACCAGGTCCCCCGCGGAGGGGCTGCGCTTGGCCGCGTCCAGGAGGATGGCGCGGTCACCGAAGAAGACGTTGGAGCTCCGATCGAGCACGCCCCGGACGCCGGCCTCGTAGCCGTCCACCGGAGCCACCTTGGCCGTCAGTTGGAAGTCCTTGAGCCGTCCGGCCAGCCAACCCTCGCTCGTCGCCCCGGCGACGACGGAGAACGTCTGGGCCTGCAGGATCTGGCCGGCATGGGCTCGCCAGGTCGGCCGGAACTCGGACGGTCGTCCGGACAGCACCTCCCGCAGGCCGGAGGGGCTGTCCGCCCGGAGCAGTGCCCCGATTCCGCCGGGGAAGGTCGGAATCGAGAAGGCGACCTCGCCTCTTCGGGCCAGGGTCGCCGTCTCCGCCCCGCACAGCAGGTCGACGTCGCCCTGCTGCACGGCCCGGAAGCGGCTCTCGACGGTCACCGGGACCCACTCCACGGCCAGCGTGGTCAGGCCCAGCTCCGTCTTCGCCGCCTCCACGATCCGCTGGCAGAGGTCGACCGAG
>JBGPBV010000188.1:0-11751 GCA_041481445.1 Vicinamibacteria bacterium | reverse complement strand
GGGGAAGCGCTGAGGGCACGTCCGGTCTCGTCCAGGATGTCGCGGATGGCCTCGGCGGCGACCTTCTGGCCCCCCTCGCCGAGGTGTCCCATGCCGTCGAGGGCCAGGTCGGCGAACTCCAGGCCGCGCGCGCGATAGCGCCCGGCCAGGGGCACGAACGGGATCCCCGCCCGCGCCAGGCGGTCGTGCAGCTCCGTCTCCAGTGGCGACGTCGGGTCGGTGTAGCTGCGCCGGGTCGGATGGCTCACCACGACCAGCCGCGCGCCCACTCCGCGAGCGTCCTGGCTCATCTTCTCGATCAGGCGTACGGCGAGATCGAGGAGCGGTGCGGGCCGGGCCATGACTTCGGTATAGCGGGTCTCCCAGTGGACCGGCGCCTCTCCGTTCGTCCGCGCCGCCAGCACGCGCGTTGCGCGCCCGGGCGAGAGGGCGTTGAAGAGGACGGAGTGCTCGGACAGCCACAAGGCCGTCCGCGCCGGCGGGGCCAGGCGGAGGTGCTCGTCGTGCAGCCGCAGGGAGCCGCCCTCGAGGCGGAAGTACGGCTTGGGATGGATGCCGTCGTAGAGGAAGGCGGGCAGCGCGTTGTCCGCGAGGTCGTTGGCGAGGCAGAAGTTCAGGAGGACGATCGAGGGCCGCAGGGCGAGGCCCTCGCGCTCGAGCTTGATCAGCTCCTGGTCCGTGCCGTAGCCGGGGACGCTGAGGTCGAAGACGGCCAGGCCGGGACCCGTGCCGAGCTCCAGGCGCTGGAGCTGAGCGGCCAGGGTCGCCTCGTCGTCGACGTCGAGGCCGAAGGCCACGGAATCGCCGAGGGAGACCAGGCGCGGCCGGCCCGGCGCCACGATCCCCTCCCGGGCCAGGGTGCGCCTCCCAAAGGCGTCGGTCGAGATGTGGCCGCCCGAGATGGGCAGGCGGACGCCGCGCCGGAGCTCCCACCCGTAGACCTCGGAATACGTATGAAGGCAGGCCATCAGCTCGGAGGTCGTCGCGCTGGGGCAGGGGGTGGGATGAAGCAGGCGGAGCGCACCCTCCACCGCGGCGGCCAGGGCCAGCGCGGCCAGCGTCGCCGCCGCCGCCAGGAGCAGCTCCCGCCGGCCGGGCCGCGTGCTCAGCCGCCCGACTCCGCGGCTTCCGCTTCGATGCCCGGCGGCGTCGCGTCGTCCAGGTCGTCGAGGTATCCCGGCGGCAGGGACACCGTCTGCGTGCCCGCGGTCTTGCCGCGGGCCACGCGCATGGCGTCGGGCGGGAACGGCTGCGTGCGGTCGACGCCGGCCAGGACCTCTTCCAGCTCGGCCAGGCGGGTCACGTGCATGAGGCGCTCGCGCAAGGGCGCCCCGCCGCGGAATCCCTTCGTGTACCAGGAGCTGTGCTTGCGGAAGGCCCGCATGGCTCCCGTCTCCCCCAGCCAGGCGGCGAGGAGCCGCGCGTGCTCCAGCATGACGTCGACCACGCCGCCGAGGTCCGGCGGGTTGGCGGGGGCGCGGCCCTCGAACACGTCAGCGAGGTCGCGGAACAGCCACGGCCGCCCCAGGCAGCCGCGGCCGACGATCACGCCGTCGCACCCGGTCGCACGCATCATGCGCAGGGCGTCCTCCGCTTCCCAGATGTCGCCGTTGCCCAGCACCGGGATCGCCCTCACCGCCTGCTTCAGCCGCGCCACCGCCTCCCAGCGCGCCTGGCCGTCGTAGAGCTGCGCGGCGGTGCGCGCGTGCAGGCCGACCGCGGCGCAGCCCTCGTCCTCGCCGATGCGCCCCGAGTCGAGATAGGTCTGGTGCTCCTCGTCGATGCCGATGCGGAACTTGAGGGTGACCGGCACCGGTCCCGCCGCCCCCACCGCCGCGCGCACGATCGCGCGCAGCAGGCGGCGCTTGACCGGGATGGCGGCGCCGCCCCCCTTGCTCGTCACCTTCCGCACCGGGCACCCGAAGTTCATGTCGATGTGGTCGACGCGGCCCTCGCCCACCAGGACGCGCACGGCCTCCCCGACGTAGTGGGGGTCCACGCCGTAGAGCTGGAGGCTGCGCCTCGTCTCCTCGGGCGAGAACGACGCCATGAGAACGGTCTTGCGGTTGCCCTCGACCAGGGCGCGGGCGGTGATCATCTCGCTGACGTAGAGGCCCGCCCCATACCGCCGGCAGAGGGTCCGGAAGGGCGGGTTGGTGACGCCGGCCATGGGTGCGAGCACCACCGGTGGCCACACGCGCAGCGGCCCCACGGGCACGGGCGCGAACTCGCCCGCGCGGGCGGGCGGCACGTCGCGGTTGACGTCGCTGCGGTAGATGGCGTCCATGGCGGTGGTGTCGAACCCCCCATGATAGCCTGGGAGGCGATCCATCATGAGCAGCGAGACCGCGCCGCGCAAGCGGCACTTCTCGATGATCCGCGACTTCCACCTCGCGGACGTCCTCACCCTCGCCAACGGCGGCAGCGGCACCGCCGCCATCTTCCTCTCCATGGACCACGTGCGCGCGGGGTCGATCGGCAAGGTCTACGCGGCGGGGGCCTTCATCGTGGCCGCCCTCTTCTTCGACGTGATGGACGGGCGCGTGGCGCGCTGGCGCCACGAGGCCTCGGTGATGGGCCGGGAGCTGGACTCCCTGGCCGACGTCGTCAGCTTCGGGGTGGCGCCGGCCTGCCTGGGCTTCGCGGTCGGGCTCACCGGCCTCCTCGACTGCCTGGTGCTCCTGTTCTTCGTCGGCTGCGGGATCAGCCGGCTGGCCCGCTACAACGTCACGGCGGAGAAGCTCTCGGGAGAGGCCGGGAAGGTCACCTACTTCGAGGGGACGCCGATCCCCACCAGCCTGCTGATCGTGCTCGTCCTCGTGGTCCTGGCGGCGTGCGGGGCGATCGACGCCGCGCTACCGGGTGGGATCGTGTCGGTCGCGGGGTGGGACCTGCACCCGCTCGTGCTCGTCTACGCCCTCTCGGGATCCCTGATGATCAGCAAGACGATCCGCATCCCAAAGCCCTAGGGCGCGGGCGCCGTCGGGGGTTCGACCTCTCCGAACTGGCAGCCGCGGAAGGCCTTGATCTGGGCGCAGAGGATGTAGTGGCCGGGGTCGACCCCGAAGACGATCTTGTTGAAGTCCACGTCCGCGAAGTCGCTCACGCGGACGTGCTCGCTCTCCTGGTCCAGGCTCCACTCGATCCGATCGCCGACCAGGTTGGGGTTGACGTCCAGGTTGTCCTTCGTCTTGGCGGTGGCGGTGACGAAGCCGGTGCAGCCCACGGGGAGCTTGTCTTCCCCGTTGCGGGGCGTGGCCACGCCGTCCGGGCAGCGGATGCTGTAGAAGCCCACCCGGACGTACGAGATCACGAGCGAGAGGTCGAGAGGGAACGACGGCGGCTCGCAGGTCTGGCGATAGCTGCCGCTGCCTCGGCGAATGAAGCCGCTGCCGAGCAGGATGTCGTAGTCCTCGCTGAAATCCACGCCGTTGCGCACGGACACGCTGGTCGTGTCCGTCTCCGCGCACAGGCCCGCGGCCTGGAGGTTGGCCACCACGCCCTGGTAGTAGTCGGTGGGGTTGCGGAGGACCTTGTAGCCGCCGGGGCCGTTGATGTCGTTCACGTTGAACCAGTCCGGATGCTGCTGGACGAGCTTGTCGATCGCTCCGTCCACGGTGTCGAGGAGCGCGGGCGAGCGCCGGGCGCAGAAGGTGTCCGGCGTGCCCATGCCGAACTTGCAGGCGGTGGCGGTTGGCGTTGGGCTGGAGGGCGGGGCCGAGGGGGACGGCGCGGCCGCGCTCGGGGACGGCCCGGGAGCCGGAGCCGACGGCGAGGACCCTCCTCCCGAGCAGGACAGCGCGGTCGCGACCAGCGCCGCCATCAGCCCCGTTCGAACGTTGCGCACCTTCATCCTTCCCGTGCCCTTCCCTTCCCGGCCGCTCCCGGTGTCGATACCGCTCGTCCGGCCAAACCCCTAGGGTAGCGTGCGTCGCGGCGACGGGCAAGCCCGCCGGGGGTGCGGGAGGCGCCGGTCAGGGCACGTCGTAACCCTCGACCGTCTTGCCCTGGAGGTACTTGTCGAACCAGCCCACGATGTGGCGCAGGCGCTCCACCCGGTGCCACGGCTTGCCGGACCGGCTCAGCTCGTGGCTCTCCTCCGGGAAGCGGACCATCACCACCGGGCGATGGAGGTACTTGAGGGCGCGGAAGAGCTGCTCGCCGCCGTCGGCGGGCGGCGTGCGCAGGTCGGCATCGCCCTCGATCAGCATGAGCGGCGTGTGGATGTCCGTCACGAACGTGATCGGCGACCGCGCGGCGTAGTCCCTGGGGTCCTCCCAGGGCGCGCCCTTGAACCAGTTGGGCCGGAACAGCGTGAAGTCCGTGGTGTACCAGAAGCCCGCCCAGTCCGCGATCGAGCGCTGGGAGACGGCGGCCGCGAAGCGCCGGGTCTGGGTGATCAGCCAGTTCGTGAGGACGCCGCCGCCGCTGCCTCCGGTGACGCCGAGGTGCGCCTCGTCCACGAGACCCCGCTTCACGAGCACGTCGACGCCGGCCATGAGGTCCCTGGCGTCGTCCCCCGGATAGCGGTACTGGATGACGTTGCCGAACTCCTGGCCGTAGGACGTGCTGCCGCGCGGGTTGGGGTAGAGGACGACGTACCCCTTGGCCGCCATCCACTGGAACTCGTGGTCGAAGGTGGCCCCGTACGCCGCGTGCGGGCCGCCGTGGATGTTCAGGATCAGCGGATAGCGCTTCTGCGGATCGAAGCCGGGCGGCTTGAGGATCCAGGCCTGGATGGTCTTGCCGTCGAAGCTCGGATAGGTGATCTCCTCCGGCGTGGCCAGCTGCAGCTCCTCGCACAGCGCCTCGTTGAACCGGGTCAGACGGCGGGGAGCGGCCGCGGCCGCGCCGGCCGCGGGTCCCTTGCCAGGGGTGGCGTCGAGCACGAACAGGTCGCCGACGTCGGTCGGCGTCGAGATCACGAGGGCCAGGCGCGCGCCGTCCGGGGTGGCGCTGTAGGCCACGACCTCCTGGTCCCCGGTGGTGAGCGCCTCGAGCTTCCCGCTCGCGAGGTCGACGCGGTGGAGATTCGCGCGGCCGTGATCGGCGGTGCGGACGATGACGGACGCGCCGTCCGCGGTCCAGACCGGGCCCGCGCCCAGGCTCCCGCGGGGCGCGCGCTGGTCGCCGGTGAGCCCCCCGCCCACGTCCGCGTCGTAGGCGCCGGTCAGCAGGCGCGGCGCGGCGCTGGATCCGACGTCGGCGACGTAGAGCTCGGGCTGGTCGTAGGAGCGCACGGGCTCCCCGCGCGGGACGCCCTGGAAGACGATCCTCCGTCCGTCGGCGCTGAGCGTGAACTCGCCGATCGTCCCCTCGATGCTGGCGACCTGGGTGGGCTCGCCCCCCGCCGCCGGAACCGCGAAGACGTCGCTGTCCGGCGAGGCGTAGGACGGCTCCTTCACGCGGTTCGACACGAGGAAGATCCGCGCTCCATCCGGTGAGAAGTCGGGCGAGGCCTCCTCGAACTCGCCCGACGTCACCTGGCGCGGCGCCGGCTTGTCGGGGCCGTCCACGACCGCGACCGTCCAGACGTGTCCAGGCCGCGCCGTGTCCAGGAAGCCGCGGCCGTTGCTGCGATAGCCCGCGCGCGTGACGACCTTCACGTCGCTCTCGCGGTCTTCCTCGCCGCTCGCGGTCTTCCGGCCGCCCGCCGCCCGCTCGAGGTCCTTCGCGCTGGTCGTGCTCGTGAAGGCGATCGTGCGCCCGTCGGGCGACCAGGACGGCGAGCCCGCGCCCTTGGGGAGGTCGGTCAGCGCCCGGGCCTCGCCCCCGTCCATGGCCATGACGTAGAGCTGCGGGGGCTGGAGCTTGCCCGCCTTCTCGACCGCCCGCGTGAAGGCCACGCGGCGGCCATCGGGGGACCAGCGCGGCGCGAGGTCCTGGGGGCCGGTGGTGAGCGGCCGCGGCGCCTGAGCGCCGTCCGCGTCCACGATCCAGACCGTGGTGTCGTATCCGTCCTTCTTCTCGTTGACGGTCACCCGGACGAAGGCCACGCGGCGGCCGTCGGGCGAGATCTGCGGGTCGGCCACCCACACGAACCGGAACAGGTCGGTCTCGCCGATGGGCCGCGGCGCGGCCGCGCCCGCCGGGCGGGACAGGGCCACGGCGGCGAGGACGGCGACGGGCAGGCGGCGGAGGACGGCGGGGGCAGCGGCCATGACACCTCCCGAGTCGAAGCGCCGATTCTACGGTCTAATGGGGTATGCCGGCCGTGATCGCGCTGCTGGGGCCCACGAACACCGGCAAGACCTACCATGCCGTCGAGCGCCTGCTCGCCCACCGGACGGGGATGATCGGCTTCCCGCTCCGCCTGCTCGCCCGCGAGAACTACGACCGGCTGGTCGCCCTGCGCGGCCCCGCCGCGGTCGCGCTGGTCACGGGCGAGGAGCGGATCGTGCCGTCCTCTCCGAGCTACTTCGTCTGCACGGTCGAGGCGATGCCCCTCGACCGCAAGGTCGACTTCCTGGCCGTGGACGAGGTCCAGCTCGCCGCCGACCGCGAGCGCGGCCACGTCTTCACCGACCGTCTCCTCCACGCACGCGGGTGCGAGGAGACGATGTTCCTGGGGGCGGAGACGATCAAGCCGCTCCTGTGCCGGCTCGTCCCGGAGGCGGGCTTCATCGCCCGCGAGCGCCTCTCCACCCTGACCTACGCCGGGCACAAGAAGCTCGACCGCCTGCCGCGCCGCAGCGCGATCGTGGTCTTCTCGCTCGTCGATCTCTACGAGGTGGCCGAGCGCGTCCGCCACGAGACCGGGGGCGCCGCCGTCGTCTTCGGCGCCCTCTCGCCGCGCACGCGCAACGCGCAGGTCGCGCTCTACCAGGCGGGGGAGGTGGACTACCTCGTGGCCACGGACGCCATCGGGATGGGCCTCAACCTCGACATCGACCACGTGGCCTTCACCGCCCTCGGCAAGTTCGACGGGAAGGGCCCGCGGCCGCTGCGGCCGGCAGAGGTGGCGCAGGTCGCCGGCCGCGCCGGCCGCCACGCGCGCGACGGCACCTTCGGGCCGACCCTGGACCTTCCGCCCTTCGACGAGCGGCTCGTGGCCGCGGTCGAGGGGCACCTCTTCGAGCCGCTCGACCGCGTCTTCTGGCGCAGCTCGGAGCTGAGCTTCGCCTCGCCCGCCGCGCTCGTGGCCAGCCTGGAGCGGCGACCGCCCTCGCCCGTCCTCGTGCGCATGCGCGAGGCGGACGATCATCGCGCCCTGGCCGCGCTGGCCGCCCTTCCCGACGTGCGCGGCCTGGCCGAGGGGCCGGAGGCCGTGCGCCTGCTGTGGGACGTCGCCCAGGTCCCCGACTTCCGGAACGTCATGACGGAGGCGCATACGCGGCTGCTCGCCCAGCTCTTCCGGCATCTCCGGGGGCCGGCGGGGCGGCTGCCCGAGGACTGGGTGGCGGCCCAGGTGGCCGCCATCGACCGCCTCGAGGGCGACGTGGAGGCGCTGCTCGCGCGCATCGCCCACATCCGGACCTGGACCTACGTCTCGCACCGCCACGGCTGGCTGGCCGACGCCGCGCACTGGCAGCAGCGGACGCGCGCGGTCGAGGACCGCCTCTCGGACACGCTGCACGAGCGGCTCACCGAGCAGTTCGTGGAGCGGGGGGCGGCGGTCGTATCGCGCCTGGACCCGGAGGGCGCGGTGGTGGAGGTCGCCCTCGACGGCGAGGTCTCGGTGCAGGGGCTGGCCGTCGGGCGCCTCCTCGGCTTCCGCTTCCAGCCGGATCCCGGCCTCGGCGAGGCCCGCTCCCTGCGCGCCGCCGCCAACCGCGCCCTGCGCACGCACATGGCCGAGCGCGTGCGCGCGTTCGCGGAGGACCCGGACGCGACGTTGGCCCTGGGCGCGGAAGGCCAGGTCCTCTGGCGGGGATCGCCCGTCGGCCGGCTCCTCGCCGGCGAGGGTCCGCTCGCCCCGCGCGTGGAGCCTCTGGCCTCGGACCTCCTCGACCCCGCCCAACGCGAGCGCGTGCGCCGCCGGCTGGCCGGCTGGATCGAGGGCGAGCTGCGCGCGCGCCTTCCCGGCCTCGAGAGCGGAGACGCGACCGACCTGTCGGGCCCCGCGCGCGGCCTGCTGTTTGCGCTCGGCGCCGGCCTGGGCACCGTGGCGCGGCGCGAGGTCGCGTCCCAGCTCGCCTCTCTCTCCGCGGCGGACCGGCGCGAGCTCGCGCGGCGCGGGGTCAGCCTGGGCCGGCTGGCCGTCTTCCTGCCCTCGCTGCTGCGGCCGGAGGCGGTGCGCACGCGGGCGCTCTTGTGGTCCGTCCACCGGCAAGCGGGATCGGTGCCGCTGCTGGGAGGGGCGCCGTCGGTGCGGGTCGACCCGCGCGTGCCCGCCGCGTTCTACCTCGCCTGCGGGTACGTGCCGGCGGGCCCGCGCGCGCTCCGCGCCGATCGTGCCGAGCCCTTCGCGGCCGCCGCCCGCCGCGGGCATCGCGAAGGCCGGCCCCTCGTGATCGCCTTCCTGGCCGGCCTGGCCGGATGTCCTCCGGACGAGGTCGAAGCGATCCTGGCCGCTCTCGGGTTCGTGCGCGATCCGGCGGGAGTGTTCCGCGAGCGCGCCCGCCGCGCCGGCGGACGGAGAGGCTAGCCCTCGAAGCGGACGCCCGCCGCGTGAGCGCGGTCCTTCGCCTCGTCCAGGCCGCGCTGCTTGTCGGCCAGCTTCTGCTCGGCCTTCTCGAGGTCGTCGAGGGCGGACATCACGTCCTTCTGCGCCTTCTCCTGCGCCTCGGCGTCGCCGGTCAGGCGGGCGGCCTGGGCCCGCTCGAGCTCGACCTCCGTCTCCAGCCGCCGCACCTGCGCCTGGGCCTTCTGGACGTCATTCCCACGGTCGCGCACCTGCGAGATCCAGTCGCGCGCCTCGTCGCCGGCGACGGCGCTGGGTCGCACGGCGGGGACGGTAGCGCCGGCCGCGGTCACGGTGGCCGCGGACCTCCCGCGCTCCAGGTCCTCGTTCGTGAACGCGGTCTTGCGCGTCGGCTCGCTCGGGGGGGCGATCGAGGTCATGCCCGCCGGCGCGCTCGGTCCCTCCGCGGACGGTACCGGAGAGGCCTGCATGGCGAGCGCGGCCATGCTGGGCGGCACGCCGCCCCGGTTGTAGCCCACGATCGGCGGGTACTGGAGGACGGGAGGCGCCCAGCTCGGCGCCTGATCGGGGATCGCCTCCGGGACGGTGCTCGGCGCCGTGCCCGACGCCTGGACGGACTCCTGCAGGTTCGCCCCGCGGAACAGGGTCCGGATCCAGAGACCGGCGCCCACCGCGACCAGCAGTCCGACGGCAAGGACGGCACGGAGACTGCCGCTGGATCGCGCGCCGCTGACGGTCGCCGGAGCCAGCGACCCGTGACGAACGGGAGTCCCCGCGAGGACGGCATTGCATTTCGTACAGCGCAGATCCTGCACCTTGTGGCGCGCCCCGCACGCGGGACACAAGCGATAGTCCCCTGGCCTCCAGACTTCGGTTGGCATCGGCCCTCCCGAGGGTCCTCCCTCTGTGGGCCTGACGCTGCAAGAGCCGGGCCAGGCGCGCGCGACCGTGGCCGCCCGGGCGACTCAGTGCGGGATGGGGCCGATCGGCGCGCGCCGCTGGAACATCTGGTACAGGTGGTGCGCTTCGTGGTGGGCCATGTACTCGACGCAGAAGTGCACGTCGTAGGCCGCGTATTCGGGGTGCCGGCCGGCACGGTGCCAGTCGGACGGCCGCAGCTCTTCGAGCCGCATCACCAGTCGCTGGCGGCGGGCCAGGAAGGCGGCCAGCGTGTCCGCCGCCGGGCGCTTCACGCGCGCGTCGAAGGCCGAGTCACCGTCGGGCTCGTAGGACGAGATCGGCGGGGTGTCCTGCGTGAGCATGGCTTCGACGCGCTCGTCGAAGACTTCGTGGATGCGGTCGAGGTGGCAGAGGACCTCCTTGACCGACCACTTGCCGGGCACGGTCGGGCGGGACAGGTCCTCGTCGGAGAGGCCGGCCACGAGCCGCGTGACGTCCTCCGCGTGCGCCTGCAGGCGCTGGACGATGCGCGCATGAACGGCGTGCTTGTCGTGCGGTCCGCGTGCGACCCGGGCATCTTCGAGCATCGTCATACCTCCGGCTCCGAACGACCAGGATAACCCGGCCGGCCCTCCGGCGCGCCATGGGATCATCGGCCCATGGGCGAGCCCGCCACCGGCCCCCGGCCCGATCCGCACGAGTGGATGCGGGACGCCTTCCTGCGGCTCCTGGGCGTGGTGTACTTCGCCGCCTTCGCGTCCCTGGCCGTCCAGGTGACGGGCCTGGTCGGGTCGCACGGGATCCTCCCCCTGCACGAGTTGCTCCTCCTCGCCCGCGAGCGCCTCGGACCCTCGCGCTACTGGGTCTTTCCCACCGTCTTCTGGCTCGACGATTCCGATGCCGCCCTCGTCGGCGTGTGTGTCGCCGGAGCCGCGCTGTCGCTCCTCCCCCTGATCGGCCGCGCGCGCTCGGTGGTCATGCTCGTCCTGTGGGCGCTGTACCTGTCCCTCGCGGCGGCGGGCGAGGACTTCCTCTCCTTCCAGTGGGACGCGCTGCTGCTCGAGGCCGGCCTGCTGGCCGTGCTCCTGGCCCCGCGCGGGATCGTGCGCCGTGCCCCGGGCCCGGCCCCGCTCCTCGTGGTGTGGCTCTACCGGTGGCTGCTGTTCCGCCTGATGCTCGGATCGGGCGTGGTCAAGCTGCGCAGCGGCGACGCCACCTGGCGCGGGCTGACCGCGCTTCAGTTCCACTACGAGACGCAGCCGCTGCCGACCTGGATCGGCTACTACGCCCACCATCTCCCGGCCTGGTTCCAGACGACCTCCACCGTCGTCATGTTCGCGATCGAGCTGGTCCTGCCCTGGCTCATCTGGCTGCCCTCCCGGTGGCGCCGCGTGGCGGTTGCGGGTTTCCTCTTCCTGCAGCTCCTGATCGCTCTCACGGGCAACTACGCGTTCTTCAACCTCCTCTCCGTCGCCCTCTGCCTGTTCTTGGTCGAGCCGGGGTGGCTGCCGGCACGATGGCGTCCGTCGGCGTCCGCCGAGCCCCCGGCGACCCTGTTCGGGCCCTGGCCGCGTGCCTTGCTGGCGCCGCTGGCGGCCGTGATCGTGACCGTTTCCACTCTCCAATTCTCGGAGGCCGCGCTCGGCCTCGGCCTGCCCTGGCCGGCCCCCGTCGTCTGGCTGGCCCGCGCCGCGTCGCCGCTGCGCTCGGTCAACAGCTATGGGCTCTTCGCGGTCATGACCACGCGCCGTCCCGAGATCGTCGTGGAAGGCAGCGACGACGGGGAGACCTGGCGCGCCTACGAGTTCCGGTACAAGCCGGGCGATCCCGCGCGGCGGCCCGGCTTCGTGGCACCGCATCAGCCGCGGCTCGACTGGCAGATGTGGTTCGCCGCCCTCGCCGACTGCGACCAGAGCCCGTGGCTCCAGCGGCTGCTCGGGCGGCTCCTGGAGGGATCGCCGGCGGTCCTGGGCCTCCTCGCGTCGGACCCGTTCGCCGGCCATCCTCCTCGCTACGTCCGTGCCCTCGTCTACGACTACCACTTCACCGCCCTGGCCACCCATCGCCGGACGGGCGCCTGGTGGGACCGGCGCCTGGAAGGCGAGTTCTGCCCCGCGGTCTCCCGGACGCCGGGGCCAGGGCCTTGAGGCTCAAGCGCTTGGATCGCCTAACCGTTCGGGACACCGAGCGTCTAACGGAGCGGATGGTGGGAGGCGAGGACGACGCCCAGGCCGTGGCCCGCGCCCGGGGCGGCGACGTCGAGGCGT
>JBGPBV010000187.1:0-11950 GCA_041481445.1 Vicinamibacteria bacterium | reverse complement strand
GCATGGCGCGCAGCATATCCGACCTCGCCCGCTACAATGGTCGGCCAGGCTCATGCGGTCCCCCTTCCTCGGCGTCGTCCTGTCCGCGGGCCTCGCGGCGGCAACCGAGGCGCCGTCGCCGGCTCCGGCCCTGGAGCGCCGTGAGCGGCGCCTCCACTACACGCCGCAGGACCGCGAGACCGGTCGCTACCAGTACGTGCCGGTCGCGGTGCCCGTGGGCACGACTCGGCTCCGGATCGCGTACAGCTACGACAAGGCGGACGGCACGAACGTCGTGGACCTGGGCCTGTTCGAGCCGGGACCGCTCGACCTCGGCACGCCGGCATTCCGCGGCTGGAGCGGAGGGGCGAAGTCCGAGATCACGATCGGCGCGAGCGAGGCGAGCAGCGGATACTGGCCGGGCCCGATCCCGGCCGGCGAGTGGCACGTCATGCTCGGCCTCTACAAGGTCTCGCCCCGAGGCGTGGACGTGACGATCACGACGGAGACGTCCGCCGTTCCCGACGCCGCGCCCGTCCCGTCGCTCGCGCCGCGGCCGACCGGTCCCCTGCGCACGGGCTCCGCGTGGTACAGCGGCGCGCTCCATCTCCACACCGTCCACAGCGACGGCCGGCACACGACGGCCGAGGTCTGCCGGCGCGCGCGCGAGGCCGGCCTCGACTTCGTCGCCATCACCGACCACAACAACACGACGCACCAGCTCGACCGCGTCGACGAGCCGGGGCTGCTCCGCATCGTGGGGGAGGAGGTGACGACGCCGGGCGGGCACGCCAGCGTCTGGGGGATCGGCGGATGGCGCGACTGGGTCGACTTCCGCCTCATCCCGGGGGACGAGCGGATCAAGGACCTCGTCCGTGCGGTGAGAGCCCGCGGCGCCGTCTTCGCCATCAACCATCCGCGATCGGACTGCCTCGGCTGCTCCTGGGACCACCTCGTTCCGGACGAGATCGAGGCCATCGAGATCACGGACAGCTCGGTCCCGGCCATGCTGGGGGCGATCACGACGTGGGACGCGCTCCTCCGGCGCGGACGCCGCATCACTGCGGTCGGCTCCTCGGACTGGCATTCGCCCGATCACCCGATCGGGATGGCCAGCGTCCGCGTGTGGGCGCGCGAGCTGTCGGAGACGGCGATCCTGGAGGGCATCCGCGCGGGACGGGTGGTGGTGATGGCCGACGGCGCGACCGCTCCTCCCGTGCTGGTGGCGCGCGCGGGGAGCAGGGAGGCGCGGATCGGGGACACGCTCACCGTCGAACGCGGCGCGACCGCCGTCCTCGAGGTCGCGCTTCCAGAGGCCCTCGCGCGCGCCCGCGTCGACCTCGTCTGCGACGGTGCGGTCGTCGATTCGGCGGTGGCCGGCGGTCCGGCCATCCGGTTCGAGCGGACGGTGACCAAGGACGGCTACGCGCGCGTGCACGTCTACGCCACCGACGCGATGCCGGTGGCCATCACCAATCCCGTGTACTTCAAGGTGGGCGCGGCGCGATGAGGTGGCTTCCCGCGCTGGTGGCGTCCGCCCTGCTGGCCGCGCCCGCCTGGGCGGCGGAGAGCGAGGCGGACACGGAGGCGCTGGTGACACCCGTGCGCGTGGGCCGCCCGGACGCCCCCCTGCGCCTGCGGGTGTGGGCGCAGCAGGACTACTCGCACCTGGCCTCGCGCCCGGCCATCGCGGCCGTGTTCCGCGACGTCTTCGCCGAGTGGGCCCGCGCGCATCCCGATGTGCAGCTCGAGATCTCCGTGATGCCCGCGCTCGAGATGCACAAGGCCAAGCTCCTCCTGGCCGCGGCCGCCGAGCGCTTGCCCGACATCGCGTCCGTGGACAGCTTCTGGATGCCGCTGTTCCTCGAGGGCCATCACGTCCAGCCCCTCGACCCCTACTGGCCGGCCGCCGACCGCGCGGACTACGTGCCGTTCGCGATCCAGGCCCTCTCCGATCCGGCGGGGCACGTCTACGGCATCTGGCACGGCACCGACTGCCGGATGCTGTACTACCGGAAGGACCTCGTCCCCGTGCCGCCGAAGACCTGGGACGAGCTGATCGAGACCGCCTCGCGCATCGCGCGCGAGAAGCACATCGCGGGGTACCTCTACAACGCGGGACGCTGGGAGGCGGCCGTCTTCGATCACCTCGGGATGTTCTGGGGCCAGGGCGGTGAGCTCGTGGACGAGGGAGGGCGGCCGGTGTTCGGGGAGGCCCCGAACCGCGAGAAGATGATCCGCGTCCTGCGCTTCCTGCGCGAGACGCTCGCCAGCGGCGCCTCGCCGCGCGCGGTGCTCGGTCACAACGACTACCAGCAGCTCACGTCCGCTGCCATCGCCGGCGACGCGGCCATGTTTCTCGGCGGCAACTGGCAGCTCCGCGATCTCCAGGGCGGGCTCCCGCCCGCAGAGTTCGCGAAGTGGGACGTGGCGCCCATCCCGCAGGCCGCGGGCGCGCAGGAGACGACGGGCACCGGCGGCTGGGTCTGGGTGATGTTCGCGAAGGATCCGGCGCGCCAGCGCGCCTCCGCCGAGTTCCTGCAGTTCGTCGAGTCCCGGGGCAACGCCGGCCGCATCCTCGAGGTGACGGGACAGCTCCCGGTCCGCCGCAGCACCTACCGCGACGTGGCCTTCTTCCGCGAGGATCCCTGGTACGCGAAGTTCGGCGCGATGGTGGCGCATGGCCGGGCGCGGCCGGGCGTGCCGCTGTATCCCGCGATCTCCGAGCAGCTCCAGCTCGCCGTCGGCTACGCGGTGTCCGGCGACAAGACCCCGGAGGCGGCGCTCGACGACGCCTGGCGCGCCGTGCAGGTGGAAGCGGCGCGTCCGCGTGGCGCGACGGGCGCGCGGGCGGGCCTCGATCCGGTGGCCGCGATCCCGATGGCGCTCGTGGGCCTGGGCGCGGCCGCCCTCCTCTGGCCGCGCCGCGGCGCCGCCAGTCCCGGCTGGCTCGCGCCCGCGCTGGTGGTCATCGCGGCCCTGGTCGCGTTCCCGATGCTGGACCTCGTGCGCCTGTCCTTCACGAATACGCGCACGCACGGCCTGGCCTACGCCTACACGCTCGAGAGCTACCGCGGCGTGCTCGGCGATCCCGCCTTCCCGGGCATGGTGGCGGTGACCCTCGTGTTCCTGGTGGCCTCGGTGACGCTGCAGATGGGGATGGGGCTCGGCATCGCCGTCCTGCTCGACGCGGCGCGGCGCCACCGCGCGGGCTTCACGCTGGCCGCGCGCGTCGCGGTGGTGAGCGCCTGGATCATCCCCGGCGTGCTCGTGGGCGTCCTCTGGCGGATCCTGCTCATCGAGAACCGCTCGGGGATCGTGAACTACTGGCTCTCGCGGATCGGCCAGGGCCCGCTGCCTCTCGTCTCCTCCGGTCCCCTCGCCCTCACGTCGCTCATCGTCGCCAACGGGTGGCGCGGCTGCGCGTTCAGCATGATCCTGCTCTTCGCGGGACTGCAGCGGATCCCGCGCGAGCTGCACGAGGCGGCCGACCTCGAGGGGCTGAGCAAGTGGGGCCGCTTCCGCGTGGTCCTGCTGCCCCCGCTCCGGCCGGTGCTGGCCCTGAACCTCGCGCTGGTCACCATCCAGACCCTCAACACCTTCGACCTCATCCTCCCCCTCACCGGCGGCGGACCCGCGCGGCGCACGGAGGTCATCTCGCTCTTCATGTACCGGTCGGCGTTCGCGAGCATGGAGGCGGGCCGCGCGGCCGCGGTGGCGGTGATCCTCCTCGCCCTGAACCTCGGCCTGGCCCTGATCGCCGTGCGGCTCATCCGGCGCGGAGGGAAGGCGGCGTGAGCGCGCGGGGTCGCCGCTGGCCGTACACCGCCGCGCTGGCCGCGGTGGCCGTCGCCTTCGTCCTGCCCCTGCTGTGGCTCTTCTCCGTCTCCCTCAAGACGAAGGCCGGGGTGTACGCGTTCCCGCCGCAGTGGCTGCCCGACGACGCGAGCCTCGACAACTACGCGTTCGTGCTCGGGCGCACCGAGGTGCCCTGGTACCTCCTCAACAGCTTCAAGGTCGCGATCACGGCAACCCTCGCCACGCTGTTCCTCGGCGTGCCCGCCGCCTTCGTCCTGTCCCGTGAGGACGTGCGCGGCCGCACCTCCCTGCGGACGGCGCTGCTCGCGATGCAGATGGTCTCGCCCATGGTGCTGCTGGTGCCGATCTACGGCCTGATCGGCCGCCTGCGCCTGCTCGACACCCACGCCGGCCTCGTCCTGGTCTACGCGGCGGTGCAGCTCCCCTTCACCATCGTGGTGCTCGAGAACTTCTTCGACGCGCTGCCGACCTCGCTCCTGGAGGCGGCCCGCCTCGACGGGGCCTCGCGTCCGCGCGTGCTCTGGCGCGTCGCCCTGCCCCTGGTCGGTCCCGGGCTCGGCGCCACCGCCACCTTCAACCTGGCCTGGTACTGGGCGGAGTTCGCGCTGGCCCTCGTGCTCCTCGACTCGCAAGGCCACTTCACGATCCCGGTCGGCCTCTTCAGCTTCCAGAGCGGCTACGAGACGGAATGGCAGCTCGTGGCCGCGGCCAGCTTCATCGGCCTCGTCCCCGTCATCGCGACCTTCGTGCTCCTGCAGCGCTTCTTCGTCTCCGGCCTCACCGCGGGCGCGGTGAAGGGCTGAGAATCGTCTCCTGGAGGATCCATGACCCGGCTTCGTCCGCGTACCGCGCTCGTGCTGGCCGTCCTCCTTCTCGCCGGACCGTTCCTGGGCACGGCCGCGACCCAGGCGGTGGCGCCGGCCGCCCCCACGCGCGCGGAGCGTGCCCGCGGCGAGCGCACCACCTTCCTCGAGATGTTCGCCCGCGCCTACTTCCCGGGACGCAGCGGCCAGATCATGGTGGTGCCGCGCGAGGGCGAGATCCTCACCCGTCCCGGAGCGGACGTGCCCTTCATGCACGGGAGCCCGTGGAGCTACGACACGCGCATTCCCATCGTGTTCTGGGGCTCGCGCTACGTGCGGCCCGGACGTCTGACGGAGGCCGCGACCCAGCAGGACATCGTGCCCACGATCGCGCAAGCCCTCGGCCTGCCCATGCCCGGCGTGACGGGACACGCGCTCGCGGCCGCCCTCCGTCCGGGAGCGCCCGCGCCCAAGGCGGTCGTGCTCCTGGTGCTCGACGCGTTCCGGGCCGACTACCTCGACCGCCACGCCGCGCTGCTCCCGAACCTCAGCCGCCTGCGGCGCGAGGGCGCCTCCTTCGAGCGCGCGCGTGTGAGCCACCTGCCCACGATCACGACCGTCGGGCACGCGACGATCGCGACGGGTACGGACGCACGGTTCCACGGGATCGTGACCAACGGCGCCTGGGACCGCATCGCGGGCAAGGTCGCGGAGCCGTTCGCCGATCTGTCACCCGTCAACCTGATGACGCCGGCTCTCGCCGACCGCTGGAGCTACGAGACGGATGGGCGCGCCGTCATCGTCACCCAGTCCAGCACGCCGAACGCCACCGCGCTGGCGGGGCACGGCGCCTGCCTCTTCAACGGGCGGCCCGTGATCTACGCGAGCTACGACCGCCTGACGGGGAAGTGGGCCACCGACCCGAAGTGCTACCTCTTGCCGGATTACGTCAAGGCGTTCGACGCGCGCACCCTCTGGGAGGGAACGGACGGCAAGTGGATGGGCCACCCCGTCGGCAACGCGGACGAGATCCGCCGCAGCGCGCCCTTTGCGCGCTTCGAGGGCGACACCCTCGTCTCGATGATCGAGCACGAGCCGATCGGCGCGGACGACGTCACCGACCTCGTGCTGGCCAACCTCAAGGTCGCGGATTACGTTGGCCACGCCTACGGGCCCGATTCCCCGGAGCTGCGCGAGGCGGTGACCACGATCGACCTCCAGGTCGGGCGCGTACTGGAGGCGATGGCGAAGAAGGCGGGTCCAGAGGGCTACCTCGTGGCCATCACCGCCGACCACGGCATGCCCCCGGAGCCGCCCCCCGGCCGCGCCCGCCACTACAACAACGACGTCGTGAAGCTCATCCACGACCGGTTCGACCCCGCGGCGAAGCTCGTCACCTACTACGGGGCCGAGAACAGCCAGATCTACGTCGACGAGACGAGGGCGCGCGCCCTCGGCGTCTCGATGGCGCAGATCCGCGACCTCGTCCTGACGCAGCCGTTCATCCTGTACGCCTACACGGAGGACGAGGTGGCGCGGGTGCGGCTGCCCTGAGATCCAGGCCAGCGCCTCATTCTCGCGTCAGGACCATCGCCTGCGGCGGGCCATCGGGATGCGTGTACGTGCCCGGGATCGAGCGCAGGTCGCCGGCCGCGGTCGCCTCGATGAGGACGACGTTGTCGTCGCAGCCCGTGAAGTCGAACCGGATGGTGCGGGGGCTGACGACACGGCCGTGCAGGTCGCCGAGACAGCCCTGGTCGGGGACGCTGAAGGGCCGGCCGCTCAGGTCGGAGGCCGTGTGCGTGATGTCGAAGCCGCGCTCGTAGAACCTCTCGCCGCCTTCGGACAGCCGCCACCGGCCGGACAGGCTGCCCACGGTGATCGAGCTGCCCACGGTGGTGACGCCGCCACCGCCGTCGCGGGCGGTCACGGCCACCGGGAACACGCCCTCCTTCGCGTACACGTGCACTATCCCGCGTTGTCCATGGTGCGGATGACGCGCCAGCGCCCGGCGTCCTTCCGCCAGACCTCGAGATAGCGCCGCTCGATCGTCTGCGGCGCGCCCGCCGCGCGCGGAGTCAGCGTGATGAGAAGGCGTCCGCGCGTGAACGCCATGTTCCCGGCCACGGTGATCTCGTCGTTGTGCACCTCGAGATGTCCCTGGAAGCGGGCGAGGACGTCCCTGACCCGGCGCACGGTGTCGTCCTTGGCCTCCGCGGGCGCGCCCGCCCGCAGCTTGACGAGGTCGTCCGCGTAGTAGGACGCGATGCGGTCGGCGTCGCCCGCGTTGTAGGCCTCCACGAACTGCGCGATGGCCTGCGTGATCTGCTGCTCGTCGCTCATCGCGGCCCTTTCCGGTCCGTCGACGCCGGCGAGCTGTTCGCGGTAGACCTGGGCCACGGCGGCCATGCCGGCGTCGGTGTAGTGGGGCCCGCCGTCGAGGAACGGCTCGCAGGTCTTCAGGAAGACCTTGGGCGCGGCCACGACCAGGCCAGGATGGCGCGCGGCCACGGCCGCGATCGCCTCGTCGACGTAGGGCTGGACCACCGTCATCACGCTCCCGCACGTCTGGTTGCCCGGTGCGCGCAGCATGGTCATCAGCGCGATGCGCCGCGCCCCCGGCCGCTTGGCCCGGATGGTGGCCACGACGGCCTCCAGCCTGGCCTCCCATTCCGCGCGGGTCTTGTACTCCCAGTTGACGGCCGTGAAGATCACGCGGTCCGGGTCGTCCGACCGCCGCGTGCAAGGCGACTGGGCGGGCAGCGCCCACAGGTCGCTCGCGGGATCGGCCCACAGCTCGACGAAGGCTTTCGACCGCCAGCGGACCTGCCACCGGCTCTCGTCGATGCCCTTCTCGAAGCCGGCGCCGAACCAGTCGCCGGTGACGGACACGCCGAGGACCTCAGTGCACACGAAATCGTCGGGCGCGGCCGCCCAGACGAGGCGACAGGGCGAGCCCGAGGGCGAGGAGGGCCAGCCGCCCGTGCGTCATCTCAGCCCGCGTGCTCTTCCCAGTCCCGCGAGCGTGCGACCGCCTTCTGCCAGCGGCCGTACAGCCCGTCCCGCATGGCCGGAGTCATGGCGGGCGTGAATTCGCGATCGAGGGCCCAGTTGTTCACGACGTCGTCGGTGTCCTTCCAGTAGCCCACGGCCAGCCCCGCCAGATAGGCGGCGCCGAGCGCCGTCGTCTCCGACACGACCGGGCGCCGCACGGCCACGCCGAGGACGTCGGCCTGGAACTGCAGGAGCAGGTTGTTGGCGGCGGCCCCGCCGTCCACCTTGAGGTGGTCCAGCTTCAGCCCGGCGTCCCGCTGCATGGCCTCGAGCACGTCGCGGGTCTGGAAGGCCATCGAGTCCAGGGCGGCGCGCGCCACGTGGCTCACCGTCGTGTTGCGCGTGAGGCCGATGATGGTGCCGCGCGCATAGGGATCCCAGTAGGGCGCGCCCAGTCCCACGAAGGCGGGCACGAGATAGACACCTTCGGAGTCGGGGACGTCGCGGGCGAGCGCCTCCACGTCCGGCGAGCTCGCGATCACCTTCAGGCCGTCGCGCAGCCACTGCACGACCGCGCCCGCGATGAAGACGGACCCTTCGAGGCAGTAGGTGACCTTGCCCCCCACCTTCCAGCCCACGGTCGTGAGCAGGCCGTTCTTCGACGCGACCGGCTTGCTGCCGGTGTTGAGGAGCATGAAGCAGCCCGTGCCGTACGTGTTCTTGGCCGAGCCGGGCGTGAAGCAGGCCTGTCCGAAGGTGGCCGCCTGCTGGTCGCCCGCGTCGCCGGCGATCGGGATCGCGCCGCCGAGGAGATCGGACTCCGTCTGTCCGTACACCTCGCTCGAGCTCTTCACCTCCGGCAGCAGGGCGCGCGGCACCCCGAGGATCGCGAGCAGCTCGTCGTCCCACTGCATCGAGTTGATGTTGTAGAGGAGCGTGCGGCTCGCGTTGCTCGGATCCGTCGCGTGAACCCGCCCGCCCGTCAGCCGCCAGAGGAGGAACGTGTCCACGGTGCCGAACCGGACGTCGCCCTTCTCCGCTCGCGCGCGCAGGCCGGGGACCGTGTCCAGCAGGTGCTTGATCTTGGTGCCCGAGAAGTAGGCGTCGACGACGAGGCCGGTGCGCGACCGGAAAAGCTCCTCCTTGCCGTCCGCCTTGAGCTTCTCGCAGATGGGCGCGCTGACGCGGCTCTGCCAGACGATCGCGTTGGCGACCGGCTTGCCCGTGTGGCGGTCCCAGAGGATCGTCGTCTCGCGCTGGTTCGTGATTCCGATGGCGGCGATGTCCTTCGCGCCCGCCCCGGCTTTGGCCATGGCCTCCTTCGCCGTCGCCATTTGCGACGACCAGATGGCCTCCGGGTCGTGCTCCACGAGGCCCGGTCCCGGGAAGATCTGCGGGAACTCGCGCTGCGCCGTCGCCACGGCGCGGCCGTCGCGGCCGAAGAGGATCGAGCGGCTCGAGGTCGTGCCCTGGTCCAGGGCGAGGACGTACTTGCTCACGCCGCCTCCCGTGCCTTGGTTTCCGCGGGGTGATGGCGGCCGATCAGTTGATCGTAGACGGCGCCGCCGAGCACGCCGCCGACCAGCGGGCCCACGATGGGGACCCACCACCAGTGATTCCCGGCCCGGAAGACCTCGCTGCCCCAGCCCGCGACGAAGGTGAAGAGCCGCGGGCCCAGGTCGCGGGCGGGGTTGATCGCGTAGCCGGCGTTGAAGCCGAACGTCATCCCGATGAGCACCACGAGCAGGCCGAAGTGGATCGGCACGAGGCGCCCCTCGGGGGCGAGGTTCTTCTGGTCCGTGAGGGCGAAGATGAGCGCGATCAGGAACGCCGTGCCCACGACCTGGTCGATCACGCCGTCGGGGAACGTACGCAGGAAGTCCTGCGGATAGGTGGCGAAGATCCCGGCCGTGGCCCGGGCTCCCGTGACCTGGCGCGTCCCACCGTCGAAATGGTCGAAGGCGGCGCGATAGGTCAGGAAGGTGACGGCGGCCCCGGTGAAGGCGCCCGCGATCTGGGCCGCGACGTACGGGAGCACCTTGCTCCAGGCGAAATCGCGGTGGACGGCGACGGCCAGCGTGACCGCGGGGTTGAGATGCGCGCCGGAGACGCCCCCGGCCACGTAGACGCCCATGGTCACGGCGAGGCCCCAGGCGATGTTGATGGACAGGTAGCCGCCGTGCGACTGGCCGCTGAGGACGACCTGCGCCACCACCGCCGATCCGAACGCGATGAGGACGGCCGTACCGAGGAACTCCGCGGCCGCCTCGCGCGCCGTACCACGCAGCATGGGGTCTCCTTTCCCGGGGGCCGCAGTCTAGACCCGCGAGCCTCCGCGGCTCAAGGCGCCCGAGGCCGAGCGCTATAATCCGCGCAACCGCCAATGACGTTGGAGACGGGCTCTCGACTCGGTCCCTACGAGCTCATGGGCCTGCTCGGAGTCGGGGGAATGGGGGAGGTCTACCGCGCCCGCGACACGCGGATTGGGCGCCTGGTGGCGGTCAAGATCCTGCCCCCGGCCGTGGCCGGCGACGACGGCCGCCGGGCGCGGTTCGAGCAGGAGGCGCGCGCCGCCGGCGCTCTCAACCATCCCAACGTGGTCGCGCTGTACGACGTAGGGCGGCACGACGGTGTGGCCTATGCCGTCGGCGAGTTGCTCGAAGGGCAGACCCTCCGCGATCGTCTCGACGGCCCGCTGCCCCCGCGCCGCGCCGTGGACTACGCCGTGCAGATCGCGCAGGGTCTGGCCGCCGCGCACGCGAAGGGCATCATTCATCGCGACCTCAAGCCAGAGAACCTCTTCCTATCGCCGGACGGCCGCGTCAAGATTCTCGATTTCGGCCTGGCCAAGTTCAAGGAGCCCGCCGCCTCCGAAGCGGAGACGGCATCCGCTCCCGTCCCGAGCACGGATGAGGGCACGGTGCTGGGGACCGTGGGCTACATGTCGCCGGAGCAGGTGCGGGGGCAACGCGTCGACCATCGGTCCGACATCTTCTCGTTCGGTGTCGTGCTGTACGAGATGATCGCGGGCCGCCGTCCGTTCCAGGGCGCCACCCAGGCGGACACGATGACGTCGATCCTGCGCGAGGAGCCGCCGGACCTTTCCGCCGGCCGGACCGACATCTCGCCCGCCCTCGAGCGCATCGTGCGCCGGTGTCTCGAGAAGTCGCCGGACGCCCGGTTCCAATCCGCGCCGGACCTGGCCTTCGCGTTGGAGACCCTCTCCGTGCCCCTGCGCACGGACGCGGCGCCGGTGCCGGTGGGGGCGGCGCCGGTCGAAGCGCCGGCCCGCCGCCTGCGCGCGGCGTCCGCGGTCGCGTTGGGCGGGATCGCGCTGGCCATTGCGGGCTGGCTCACGCTCCGTTCCGAAGCCGCGCCCGACCTCGCTCGCTATCGATTCACGCCGCTGGCCACGGAGCCGGGCTACGAAGGCTCCCCCGCGTGGTCGGCGGATGGCCGGACGATCGCGTACGTCGGCGAGAAGGACGGAATCCTCCAGGTCTTCACGCGCAGCCTCGGCTCCTCCATGGCCGCTCAGCTCACGCGCGCGCTGCGTGACTGCAAGGACCCGTTCTGGTCCCCGGACGGCCGTCGCGTCTTCTACGTCTCGCAGGCCGGCGAGTCGGAGGGCCTGTGGTCGGTGGGCGCGGCCGGCGGCGCGCCCGAGCTGAGGCTGCGCAACGTCAGCGCGGGCGCGCTCTCCCCCGATGGCCGCACGCTCTTCCTGCTGCGCGAAGAGAACTACCAGGGCAACTTCCTCCAGGGCCTGTGGGTGGCCTCGCCCGCGGACGCCGAGCCGAAGCGGTACACGGCCACGCCCCTCGCCGACCGGAAGTTCGCGCGCGGGTTCCTGCGTTTCTCGCCCGACGGACGACGGCTGGGCCTGTGGGGCGCGGCCACGTCGGACCCGAGCGGGGCCGAGGCCGGCTATGCGAACCCCGAGTTCTGGGTGCTGCCGATGGGGGATGACGCACCGCGACGGGCCCTGCTCGCGCTGCCGCCGCTGCCCGATCCCGCGCCCTTCACCTGGATGCCGGACTCTCGGCGGATCGTGTTCTCGGCGGAGTTCCGCACGCACACGCCCGGCGCCCATCTCTGGATGGCGGACACCGAGGGCGCCGAGCTCCACCCGCTCACCGCCACCAGCGGCTCGGAGCAGTATCCGGCGGTCTCTCCCGATGGCCGGATGCTTGCGTTCGCCGTCCAGGAAGAAGACTTCGACCTGGTCGAGGTTCCCCTCGACGGCTCGCCCCTGCGCTCCGTGCTGTCGACGTCGCGGACGGAAGGCGATCCGGCGTGGTCGCCCATCGGCAACCAGTACGCCTACGTCACCAACCGCGCGGGCCGGCAGGAGG
>JBGPBV010000186.1:0-11976 GCA_041481445.1 Vicinamibacteria bacterium | reverse complement strand
CGGTGCTGCGCGGACGGCACAGCTTCAAGGCCGGCTTCGACGTCCAGTACGTGGACGACTTCCGCCGGAACAACCTGTTCCAGCTCTATACGTTCCCGACCATCGACGCCTACCTCTCGGCCAAGAGCGGCGCCACACCGCGCAGCTACTCCACCTTCTCCCAGCTCGTGGGCAATCCGGAGGTGGCCTACCACTCCACCTTCGTCTCGCTCTTCGTGCAGGACGACCTGCGCGTGAGCGCCAGATTCAAGGTGCTGTTCGGGGTCCGCTACGACCTCTTCAAGATCCCCGACGCGCGGCCCTTCCCCGCCAACCCGCTCTCCTCGGAGTTCAAGGTCGACAAGAACAACTTCGGGCCGCGGGCGGGGTTCTCCTGGACGCTTGACCGGAGCGCGCGCACCGTGCTGCGGGCCTCGAGCGGGATCATGTACGAGCCCCCGCTCATCAACTTCTACGAGGACGCCATCCAGCGCAACGGCGACCCGCGGACGCTGACGGCGACGCTGAACCCGACCACCGCGGGGGCGCCCCCCTTCCCGTCCACCCTGAACGACCTGCCCCCGGGCTTCGCGCGGCCGCTGCAGAGCATCGTGGCCATGGACGGGGACTTCTCGACCCAGTACACCGTGCTCTCGAACGTGCAGATCGAGCGCGCGCTCTCGAGCGACTTCGCGGTCTCCCTCGGCTACGTGAGCTCGATCGGGCGGAACATGCCGGTCCTGGTCGACACCAACCTGATCCCGACCGGGCTGACCCTGGCCGACGGGCGGCCGATCTTCTCGACCGCGGTCAACGCGCAGACGCGCGTGAACCCCGCCTTCAACCACACCGACACGTTCCGCTCCGTCGGCAAGGGCACCTACAACGCGCTCACCGTCACCGTGAACAAGCGGATGAGCCACGGCGTCCAGGCCCAGGCCAGCTACACCCTGGCCAAGGGCACCGACAACGCGCCCCTCACCGGCACCTACGTGGTGGGCAGCCAGGACGACCGCCTGTCCGATCCGACGAGCATCGACCGCGACAACGGCGTGACCCCGTTCAACCAGACCCACACCTTCGTGCTCAGCGGCCTGATCCAGCCAAAGGTCTCGGGGAGCGGCGCCTGGCCGGCCATCGCCAACAACAACCAGCTCGGGTTCATCGTGCAGGCCAACGGCGGCCTGCCCTTCAACATCCGCGCCAACCGCGACCTGAACCTGGACGGTGTGCAGGACGACCGGCCCATCGGCATCGACCGCAACACCGGGCGCCTCGGCACCGTGTTCAACATCGACCTGCGCTACGTCCGGTTCATCCCCCTCGGCCGCGTGCGTCCCGAGCTGTTCGTCGAGGCGAAGAACATCACCAACCACCTCAACGTGTCGGGGGTGAACCGCGTGGTCGCGGTGGACGTGGCGGGCAACCCGACGGCGCCCTTGGCCTTCCCGGGAACGACCGGGTACCCGCTGCAGCGGGGCATCCAGGCCGGCCTGAAGGTGAGCTTCTAGCGTCGCCGAGCGGCGGGACGTTTCCCCCGCTCGTACACGGCGAGCACGCGGTCGACGAAGTGGCCGGCCAGGCCCAGGGACTTCTTGTAGTCGAGGGCGGCCGCGATCTGGCGTGCGCCGAGGTGCCGCCGCACCTCCGGGTGGGTCGCGACCACGTCGCGGAAGGGGACGTTCTTCTGCAGCGCCTCGCGCGAGATGGCCAGGGTGAGCGCGTGCGCGCGGTCGCGCCCGATCTTGGGGGCCAGCGCCATCATCACCGCCTCCGAGAGCACCACGCCCCCGCTGCGGTCCAGGTTGCGCCGCATGTTCTCCGGCTTGACGATCAGCGTGGACAGGAGCCGCCGCGAGAGGACGAGCTGCGCGCCGAGCAGGAGGCACACCTCCTGCGGGAAGGCCCAGGCCGTCTCGCCCTGGCGGTGGTCGTCCTCCCACTCGGAGTGGACGTACTCGAGGATCGTGGTCGCGCGTGAGCGCACCAGCCGCGCGAGCAGCACGATCGAGCCGGAGGCGACGGGGTTGAGCTTGTGGGGCATGGCCGTGCTGCCGACCTTGCCCTCCGTGAACTCGACGACCTCGTCGACGTCGGTGACCTGCAGGTTGTAGACGTTCTGGCCGATCTTGCCCAGGGTGGACGAGATCATGGCCAGGACGAGGAAGAACTCCGCGAAGCGGTCGCCCGCCGTCTTGGCCGCGATGAGGGGCACGCCGAGACCGAGGCGCGCCATCAGCCGCTGCTGGACGCGCAGCCCGTCGCGGCCGAGCGCGGCCATCGTGCCGACCGCGCCCCCGAACTCTCCCACCAGGACGCGGGGGCGGCTGGCCTCGAGACGCTCGCGCTGGCGCAGGACCTCGTCGAGCCAGACCGCCGCCTTGTAGCCGAAGGTGACGGGCAACGCGTGCTGGCCGTGCGTCCGCCCCGCCATCACGGTGTCGCGGTGCTTTCGCGCCAGGCGCGCGAGCTCGGCCGCGATCGCGTCCAGCTCCGTCGTGACCACGCCGTAGGTGTCCTTGATCTGGAGGGCGAGGGCGGTGTCGATGATGTTCTTGCTCGTCGCCCCCCAGTGGACCCAGCGGGCCGCGCTGGGCTTGATCACCTGCCGCAGTGCGTTCACCAGGGGCACGACCGGGTTCCAGGTGGTGTCGAACTCGCGCTTCATGCCCCCGAGGTCGATGATGTCCACGCGGGCACGGCGGGCGATCTCGCGCGCGGCCGCGCGCGGGACGAGGCCCAGCTCGGCCTCGGCCGCGGCCAGGGCCACCTCCACGTCCAGCCAGCGCTGGACCATCGCGCGGTCGTCCCAGATCGCGCGCATGGCCGCCGAGCCGTAGCGGTCGCGGAAGTAGAAGGAGTCGTAGGCGGAGGCGGGCATCTGGGCGGTTCCTCGGCCGCCACTATCGCCGCTGGGGCTGGCGATTGGCAAACGGCCAGCTCACGGCACCCGGGGAGGCCCCTGGCGTGATCTCAGGCGAAATGGAAGCCGACAACGCGCTGGTTCTTGTCGACCTCGATCACCAGGGCCGGCTCGTAGTAGAGAGTACGCTTCAAGCGATTCGTGGGAGGCCCGAGCAGCTCGATGACTTCCTCGATCGGCACCGTTCCCGGAGACTTGCCCTTCATCAGGGCGGAGAAGAGCCGGTCGAGGGCGGGCCCGGTCCGCTTGGCGCGCCACTCGCGCGCCAAGGCGGCCAGCCTCTCCTTCGTAGGTGGCTCGAGGACCCCGAGCGCCGCCTCCAGCTCCTCGGCCACCTTGCCGGTGGGGGCCAGGTCCTTCATCTTCCGGAGCTTGCGCCCCGCTCGTTCGGATCCGAAAGCGCGAAGCTGGCCGATGACGAAGAGCAATCCCGATTCGGCCCGGGCGTTCTCCAGCGGGAAATCATCGACGAGGTAGGACTCCGCGGCGCCACGATCCAGCTCGCGCCACGCCTGAAAGCTGCGCACGCCGAGCGGCGTGTTCGGGAACTGCTCGCGGGCGAAGCTGGTCACGACGTCCGCCCAGTCGCGCCGGAGCGAAGCTGGGAAGCGGTTGCCCGGGCGGCGCGCCAGTTCCATGAGCACGCCGACGGCAGCGTAGCGCTCCGCCGGGGAACCGTTCCTGCACTTCGCGACGAGGGCCTCGGTGTCCTTCCGGCCGAGCCCCGCGACCACTTCGTCCCGCAGCTCGGTCTGCTTGAAGACGTCGGTCTCCTCGAGCAGACGCGCCCAGGCCTGTTTGGGCAGCGGCATGACGCGGTCAGAAGGTGCCGACGAAGCCAATCCGAATGGGGTTCCGTCCCTGCGTGACGAGCTCGGCATTGTAGGCGGTCACTGCATTCAGCCAGGTCTGCGATGGAACGGAGCCGTCCTCGATGGCGAAGATGACGTCCTCGACCTTACGATCCATCAGGGCGTCCTTCACCCGGCGCAACTGATCCAGATCATATTCGAGCCCTGGTGGATACTGCGCCTTCCAGTCGAAGTAGCGCACTCCCGTCGGGATCTTGGTCACGAGGTCGCCCTGGACGCGCTCGCCGGCGGTGGTGAGCGCGGTGAAGCCCATTCCCAGGACGTCACTCTTGTTCACGACGAGCGTTCCCGAGCCGTACCCGGGAAGGAAACGAATCCCGTCCGTCATCGCGTTGTAGGCTGCCGCCGCCTCGAAATAGTGGCCGCGATTGCCGGCCGGGAGGTTGATCATCCAATTCGTCGAGAACGGCGTGCCGTTGGACTGCAACACGCCGATGAACCGTTCGTCGGCACCCTGGCCGAAACCTCCGCGAAGGAACTCGCTCTTGGTCAGCGCCTTGGCCATCTCCTCCTTGGTGACGTTCGGATTCACGACGGCGCGCAACAGCGTTTCGATGCTCTGTTCCGCATCGACTCCCTGCTCGAGGAGGGCGACCTCGTCCTGGCGGAGGCGGCGGAAGGCCACCTTCAGCCCCGGGACATCCTTGACCGCCTTGAGGTTCTTGTCCGCGTTGATGAGCAACTCCGCCCCGCCCAGCTCCTTCATGACGAGGTTGCGGAAGGTCAGCGGACAGAACGGCTCGGCGCCGGACACCGGTGCGCCGGACAGGACGAGCGTGAGCAGACAGAATCCGGCGGCGGCCCGGCTGGATATCGACCGGCTGGACGACAACCGCTTGCTCATGGCGGGCATTCCAGGAATTCGGCCGCTCCACGGAGGGCGTCCTCGAGGTCGGAGCCGCTCTGTCTGCCCAGCGTCGACCAGTACTTTTCGGCCTCCTCGGTCCCACGGAAGAGGTCTTCGATGGCGGGGGCGAGCCGTGCATCGTTCTTGGCGACGTCCACCGCCCTCCCCACGGCCTTGGCGAAGCTCTCGGCGTTTTCCGCGCTCACCAGGACGAGCCGGGAGGTCGCCCCCCGGAACTCCACATCCGCCGCCATCTTCTCGAGCACGACCAGTGTCTCCACGACGTTTTCGACGCCGTGCACGCCGGGGGCCACGTCGGCCGACAGCCCTCTTGCCACCGCCAACACCCGCGCCTCGCCGTCCGCCACCTCACCGAACTTGACCATCAGGGTGTACACCCGCTGCGGGCCTCCCTCGAATTCGGCGATCTTCAACATCCAGCGCTCGAGCACGTTGGGACCGAGGGCGTCGAGGAACTTTATGACCATGCTGAACGTCTTCGCGATCTTCCCCGTCTCTTCTCCGGCCAGGAAGACCTTGCTGATGGCTTTCATCGCCACCACGACCTTCTCTCCCTTGGCCCCCGTCTGGGCCGCCTTGAGCATCATGGGCAGCGCCGCCCCGACGCCCTCGCCCACGAGCGAGGCCCCGAAGAGCTCGACGCCAAACTCGGTGAGGTACCCACCAATCGCCCCGATGCTGTAGCCGAGCACCAGCGGCCGGAAGCCGGGAGTGCCTTCGGTCATTCCCAGGTAGCCCACGAGCTTGCCGAGCTCTTTCTGATAGCTGCCGAGCACGGAATTGACCAGGGCCACGGTCAGTTGGGC
Organism: Vicinamibacteria bacterium; assembly: GCA_041481445.1. GTDB lineage: Bacteria > Acidobacteriota > Vicinamibacteria > Fen-336 > Fen-336 > AA29. The sequence continues at coordinate 6,528 of JBGPBV010000186.1, read as the reverse complement.
CTGGATCTCCTCGCGGGACAGGAAGTCGACCGCCTTCAGGAGAAGAGGCTTGATCTTCGCCAGCTTCTCGCGTTGCTCCAGCAGGTACGGAACGGCGAGGACCCCCTTGGCGATGAACAATCCGCCCGGTATCGGGGAGAAGGCGAGCTGCAGCACGGCTTCGGTCCCGCTCTTGGGCACCAGGAACTTCATCAGGGGCCCCACCGATCCCAGCAGCTCGAGGACGCCCACGATCGAGTCCTTGAGCGCCCCCACCGCCCCCCGCGGGAACCCGACGATCGCGCCCAGGATGAAGAACGAGAAGTAGTCCTCGAGCTCCTCCGCGCTCAGGATGATGCCCTTGTCGCGGAGGCGCGCCCCCATCTGCTGCTTGATCGTGTCGTAGTCGGCATCACCGCCCACGACCTGCTGGACGATCAGCTTGGAGAGCCGCTTGAACCACTCGCTGTGCCGCCGCGGCACGCCTCCCGCGCTCACGTAGCCGGCCACGACCGGCGTCGTCTTGAACGCCTTGCCGTCCTCGGACGTCACATCCGCGAGCGCCGGCAGGGTCGGTGCACCGCCACTGCCGAGGAGGGCCATGGCGCGGATGCCGACGACGTCGGTCAGTGACAGCACCACGCCGGACAGTGGCTGTGAGCTGTCCTCCTCCACCGCCTTCGCCTTCACCCGGAATCGGACCTTGCCCTCGGCGTCGCTGATCTGCGGGAAGTTGGTCGGCGTGTAGTTGTTCTCGCCCGCGGGTACCACGGCCGTGATGCCGCCGTCTCCATCGACGAGGCCGGTCCGCCGATCGAGGAACCCGCTCACGCGCAGCCCGGTGATGGGAGTGTTGCCACGCAAGAAGGTCGCGGACTGGGTGACCTGCCAGAAGCTGGGCAGGGCGGGGCCGGTCAGGAACGCGAAGAGGATGTCGAGGAGTCCCTCGGCGTAGAGCGGACGCACGTCCACGGTCTCCCACCTCACCCGGTCCGCGCCGGCCCCGACCGGCAGCATCAGGTCGTCTGCCGCGGTTGCCACCTTGAGGCGGCCGAAGGGCAGCACGCGTTGGGCCTTGCCGGAACCGGTGACCGCCATCCCGTCCAGGACCGGGAGGAGACTCTCCGAGCCCGTCCCCCGGTAGAGGTTGTAGCCGGGGCTGTTCGGATCAGCACTCACCTGGGTGAGCGTGAAGGTCTGGTTGGTCGGGGACGCGCCGGGGGGCAGCGTCTCCATGCTGCCGCCCAGGCTCGTGGCCGTGGCCGACAACGACGCGCCGGACGTGCCGATCTTGCCGACCTCGATCACGTAGCCCTGCCCCGAGCCGGCATCGACGAAGTCTGCGACCCGAGACGGTCCCGGCGGGACGAGCACGATGCCCGAGACCATGGCCCTCGCCTCGACCGTCCCGTAGAGGATCCCGGGCTTGACCCCCATCCTCATGACCAGGCGCGTGTTCTTGACCGGATCTCCGGCGCTGGCGGGGAGCCGGAGGTTCTCGGGAAGCGCGAGCAGCGGGTCGCTCCGGAACGTGTCCCCCTGCTTCTTCAGGGTCAAGACCTTGGCCGTCTCGCCGTCACCCACCTTGACCTTGGCCGTGGAGTCGGATGAGCCCTTGTCTTTGAGCTCGATACGGAACTGATAGGGCGCGGCGTCGGTCGGACCGGGGATGAGCGGGTCGAACATCTGGATCTCGCGCCCGGGGATGACGCCCAGGATCCGGTCCTTCGGATAGACACCCATCGAGTGCGTGCTGACGTGGTTCAGCGCGTCGACGGCGTACGCGGTGACGAGCTCCGCCTGCGGTCCGACCGCCACCGAGGCCGTGTACTTCCCGGTAAACGGCCCTCGGCCTTCCGTGCCCGTGCCCGTCTGCGTGACCGTGATGACGTCCTCGTTGACCACGATCTTCTCGATGGGCGCGACCGCGCTCGAGACCGTTCCCTCCACGTTGGCGCTGACGTTGTCGCCGATGCCGAGCAGGCTGAAGTTCTTCAGCGTCATCGTCACCTTGGGCGCGGCGTTGAACATCCGGATGACGTCGAGCGGCTCCTGGCCGGTGATCGTCTCCTCGGCCGTCCCGAGGAGATCCATGCGGGCGGGACGGAGGGTCTGCTTGGCCCCGATCTTCTCGCGACCGCCCAGGCCCCGGTTGATCACGAGGCGGGCCTGGTAGCGGCTGTCCGCGCTGAAGCTGCTTCCGGTCGTGAACTCGTAGGTCGTGCTGCCCGAGAAGGCGGGGATCGGGATCGTCGGCGACAACGGCGTCCCGTCGCGGAACACCTCGAGTTCGGCGGTGGTCACCTCGGTGGTGGCCGGGACCACCTGGAGCCGGAGCTTGTTCGGCTCCAGGCTCTTGTTCGCCCGGTTGACCGCGAAGACGGGAGGCCGGCCGATGAGCGGAGCCACGCCCAGGGTCGCCGTCTTCACTCCGCTCAGGCTGCCCGCGTTCCCCTTCAGGAAATCGCGCTGAGTGGAAAGCAGGATGTCCCCGGCCAGGCTCATCCGTGAGCCGATGCCACTCATCGTCCCGGCCACGAACGGCTGGGCCGGATCGGCGAGGTTGATGAGCGTCGCCACCCCCGGCGTGCCGTCCGGGGCCTTGCTCCCGCGGTCGCCGGAGACGATGGCGGTCGTGTCCTTGATCACGATGTCGCCGATGCTGTGATCGACCTTGACCCAGCCCAGGACCTGGAAAGCGCGTGGATCGCCGATGTCCACCACCGCCACGCCGTAGACGGAGGCCCCGCCAAGCGAGGCCAGGCCCCCCACCAGGGCGAGGTGGCGGCCGTCGATCTGGGCCAGGGCGATGGCGGTGCCCCAGGTGATGCTGCCGCCGGCGCCCTCCAGCTTGCCCTGGTAGATCTTCTCGCCGTCGTCGGGGTTCACGATGACGAGGCCGACCGCCGGGCTCGACCCGGTGGCGATCACGAGGCGGGCGGGAGAGCCGTCCAGGAGGACGTGCCCGACCTTGAGATCGTTGAGGCTGAGCAGGACGGGGGACATCGGCGGGTCGGCGGTCATGGGGATCGTCTGCACGACCGCGTAGTTGCGGTAGCCGCCGGTGAAGAGCTGCTTCCGCACCTCCACCGCCTGGGCGGGGGTGGCCATCTCGTCCTCGAAGCCCGCCATGGCCTGGCTCAGGCTCACCACCTGGATGCCCTTGCGGAACGTGGCCGCGAAGAGTGAGTCGCCGTCCAGCGCCACCCGCGAGATGTACCCGTCGAGGATGTTCTGGGTCAGGCTCACCGCTCCCACCCAGCGCGGGGTGTCCGAGTCCACGTTGTAGAGGAAGACGTTGCCGGGCGTACTGATGAGCTCCTGGTAGTACACGAGCTCGCCCTGGAGCTGGTAGTAGGTCCGCGACATGGCGGCCAGGGCCACCAGCTTCTGCGGGACGTCGTTGTCCTGGTCGTCCTTCACCGTGCGCGTCTCCGCGGCGAGGTCGCGGGGCGGATACCCGATCACCGCTCCGGGCGGGATGTCCGTCGGCTGCAAGGGGTCGGTGATGTCGTAGACGTGCAGCACGCCGTTCTGGAGCCCGCCGGTGCCCCCGGCGTACTGCGTCTCCAGGGCGTACGCGCGGTCGTCCAGGACGGCGAGGCCCACCATTGGCGTCTGGTCCGCGGAGCCGCCGACTGGGGCGGGCAGGAACGTCTTGAACGTGCTCTCGAACGGCACCAGAACGCTGGGCGTGGGCACGTCGAGGTCCTGGATGTCGCCATCCACCACCAGCCGGTACTGCTCGCCGTACTTGAGCCCTCCGGCGGGCTCCACGGTGAGGGACGTGACCCGGCTGGAGGCGGTCACGGTGTCGAACGTCACGACGTCGCCGGCGGCATTGACGCCCACACCCGAGAGCTTGAGCATGGGATGCGGGATGCCTTTCGAGTCGAACAGCTTCACGTTGCCGGGCACTCCCGTGACCGGCTCCGAGAACGTGATCTCGGGGAAGACGGTGATGGGCACGCCGCCCGCGTCCTTGCGCGGCACGACGCTGATGACGCCGGGAGGACCGGGCAGGGGTTCCGTCTCCTTCCCTCCCGCGGCCAGGACACGGAACACGATCTGCTCGGTGATGGCGGGCCCGAACGGCGGAAGCGCGGTCGCGGTCACCGTGTAGCTGCCGGCCTGCGTGGGCACGAACTTCCCGTCCTCCGTGCCGGGGTCCTGGAGCAGGTAGTCCATGGGCAGGACCGGTGGAGGAGCCGTCTCCTTCACCACGTTCTTGGCCGCGCCGTTCACCGTCGTGCTCGTGACGGTGGAGGCGGCGCCGTTGTCGTCATTGCTCGTGAACCCGATGACGAGGGGCGTGCCCGCGATCGCGGTAGACACCTCCGCCCTCGTGCCGGCCGTCTCCTTCATCACGTGGATGCCGAGCTTCGGCTTCGGCTGATCCCTCGGCTGCGGCGGAAGCGTGATGTTCGCGGTCGCTATGTTCTTGAAGTACCCACCACGAACGAGAGGGGCGAGGCCGGGGTCGCTGAGGATCTTGGTGTCGGCGCGCTCGATCGCGTAGGCGGTGGCCTTGTAGACCTGGCCACCCACCTCCGCGCGCAGCTCGACCACGCCGCCGGTGAAATGCGGGTCGTAGAAGGTGAACCGCCCGTCGCCACCCTGGCTGAAGGCGACGGTCGCCTCCTGGTCGGTGTCGTCGCGCTGGACCTTGACCCCGCCCACTCCCTGGTACTCGGGCTCGGTCTGGCCGTCCTTGATGACGGGCTGGAGGACCCGCCCCGTGATCACGCCGGACACCGACGCCCCGGGCAGGAGGGCGGTGTACGTCCACATCACGATCGCATAGGCCGTCGCCGCCACGCCGATGGCGGCGCCGCCCACCGCCCCGCCCAGGGCGTCGAAGCCGGCGCCCACGACCGGATCCCAGCGCGACCATCCGTTCGCGTACCCCGTGAACGGGTACGACGGCGTGACCAGCTTCCGGTTCGCGCCCTCGCCCTCGACGAACGCGTTGTCGAGGGTCTCGAAGTAGACGATGTGCTCGGAGGGCGCGCACTCGGTGGCGCCGTCGCGACAGGGACCCGTGATGCGGCGATAGGCCTGGTAGAAAGCGTCCTCCGCCTTCGGCGGCCTCTCGCTCTCCGGCACGGCGCCGAAATCGGGGAGCGGGAAGGCGAGGTGAGCCTCCTTCTTGAAGACGACCGGCTCCGAGGCCTCGAGCTTCAGCGCCGTCCCGAAGTGCGCGCCGGGCAGCTCGGGCTGGCGCGAGTCGCCCGCGAACGCCGCCTCCAGGTCCGCCGCGCCGACCGTGGTGACCTTGAGCTTGACCGGCTTGTCGAGGGCGCCGTCGGGGATGCGCAGCTCTTCGCCGTTCGGGCCCACGATCACGCCCCCGCCCGCCCCCACCACCGTGGCCCCCGTCTCCGCGTCGTAGAACTGGCTGCGCTCGAAGCTGGTGGCGTGGCCCTCGGGATCGGTGATCGTGATCAGCAGGCGGTCGGCGACGGTGGCCTCCAGCTCCCCGTTGACCTCACCGTCGTTGCCGGCGGTGAGGGTCAGCACGTAGCCGTTGCCGGAGTTGATGATGAGGATCGTGGATCCCGGAGCGAGGGTGCCCGCGGGCGCGGTGATGTGAACGATGCCGCTCGCGTCCGGAACCGAGAAGACGAGCTTGGTGAGGTCCCGCGCCTCGGGCGTATCGTCGCGCGTGGTGAAGGTCGACGCCACCGGGGGCAGCGCGGTCCCGAAGCCGTCCTTGAGACCGGAGACGCTCAGCGTGTAGCTCGTCAGGAATTCGAGCGCGGTCGCGGCGGGACTGCCGGGAGCGGAAGGCGGCGGCTCCGGGATGACGCTGACCGTGGTCCGGTTCTGTCCGAGGACGAGCCGCAGGCTCACCGCCTCGTTGTCCGCAGGGTTGCCCTTGAGCAGGCGGATGTTCTCGGTGGTGACGGTGTCCTGCTGCAGGGGTGCCGTGGACTGGATCTCGAAGGGGACGTTCACGGGCACGCCGACCGTCCCGTCCGCGGGGGTGATCGCAAGCGTGGTGGCCAGGCCCTGGAGGATGAAGAGGAGCTGCCTGGTCTCGCCCTCGTTCACCCCGACCGTCGCCGACCCGAAGAGCGCGGTCTTCGGCACCGAGGCCTTCAGCTCCACCGGACCCGGGGGCACGGCGATGATGAAGCTGCCCGACGCGCGGCTCAGGGCGATGAACGGCCACGGCGCGCCGGCCTCGATCAGCGCGCGCACGGGGTTGCCGCCCGCGAGCGCCGTGCCCGCCACGAAGCCGACCGGCGCCGAGCGATAGAAGACGTAGCGGCCGCCCTCGACGATCCCGGGAAGCCCCAGATACGGCCGGGTGGCCACGCGGTCGCCGTCGAGCTGGGCCAGGGCCACCACGGCCAGGCGCGGGATGGTGCCGGTCAGGGCGCGCTCCACCTGGGCGACGAGGATGGTGTCTCCGGCGGTGACGGACCCGGCGGCAATGGAGAGCGACGCGGGCACGTTCAGCGTCTTGCCCGAGAAGTCGAGGACGACCTCCGACAGCGCGACCAGGCCCGCCGCGGAGGGCAGGAACGTGGACAGCGCCTCCGG
>JBGPBV010000185.1:0-12104 GCA_041481445.1 Vicinamibacteria bacterium | reverse complement strand
GGGCCCGGGCGGCCTGCCGCCGGGCGAGATAGGGCTTGAGGTAGAACATCCAGATCACGCCGCAGGCGATCAGGGTCGTCCCCACGTAGACGAGGGGCAGCCCCGGCGACCGGGCGACCGAGAAGATCGACATCATCGGCTCCCCCTCGACGAACGAGCTCTGGAAGAAGATGTAGCCACGATAGTGGAGGGGGTGGTTCATCGAGATGTGGTGCTCGGAGACGCCCCGCTCGGGGTCGTCCAGGCGCACCCAGCTCTCGTACGTCGCGGCCATGCTCGACCCCGGATACTTGTCGGAGTTGAAGTCGAGCAACGTCATCTTGAACGGCACCGTGACCTCGGGGGCGCGGTAGCCCACGCGCGCGGGACCGAGGCCGGCCACGGCCAGGACGCGCGATTCCGTCCAGGGCACCCACTCCGAGGGCGAGCGTCCGGCCGGGCCCTCGAGGTGCACCTTCACCGCCGGCTGCTGCCGCTCGTCCCGCGCCGGCACCGGCGCGGGGGCGATCGCGTGATGGTGCTCGGCGTGGGGCAGGAGCTTCTGCACCACGACCTTCATCCCCATCCACGGCGTCTCGACGGCTTCGCCTTCCTTCACCGTCCCCCGCGGCCCGGGCCCCTCGCGCGTCCCGATCGCATACGACAGCACGCCGGAGGGGGCGAGGAGGAACGCGACCTCGTTGCCGCCGGAGGGCGGGGCGGCCGCGCGCGCTTCCGCCTCCGAGGCCACCGGGCGCAGCGAGACCGTGGCCGGCCCGAAGCTGGCGCGCGAGGTGGCGGGCCCTTCGAGGGAGAGCCAGCCGTCCTGCTTGGCGAACGGGTTGTCGAGGAGGAAGTGCAGGGCGGGCGGGCCGTCCGCCGACGCCGCGTACTCCTCCTTGACCTCGACGTGGGGCAGGAAGTCCTCGGCCACGAGCGTGAGGTCCCCGCCGGGGAGCGCGAACCGGCGCTCGTGCCCGGGACGGGGTGGGCTCTTCTCGAGCGTCACCGGGAACACGCCCGGCGCGCGGCCGGGCATCGTGACCTGCAGCGACTTGTGGAGGAGGGACACCCGGTCGCCCGTCTCCCCCTCGTAGAGGGCCATGTTCCCGTCCATGCCGAAATGCAGCGACACGAGCGAGCCCACGAGGAGGGTCAGGATCCCGATGTGCGCCATGACGAAGCCCGTGTGGTGCGGCTTCCACGGGTAGCGCTTCATCATCGCGCAGAAGATGTTGACGCCGAGGAGGGCCAGGATGCCGGCGAACCATCCCGTCTGGTACACCTCGCGCTGGACGGCGGCGGTGCCGTTCTTGGACTCGTAGATCGTCGCCAGCAGGCAGGTGAGGCCGAGGCTGCACATGACGACGACGGCCAGGCGTAGAGAGGCCAGGCCGTCGTAGAGCCGGTCGAAGAGGGATCGCGGGCCCATACGGAAGAGACCGATTGTAGGATCCTTCACCGACGCCGGTCAACGAAGGGGCGCGACACACACGGCGGGCGGGCGGCGGGGGGGTGCGTTGGCTCATTGACGGGGCCGGACTTGCCCCCCTAGAATCCCCGCGCCCAGCCTAATTTCGCCCGCGCCGACCGAGGAGGAAGCTCATGGCCGCTCTGCGCCTGGTCCCCGCGTCCGGGCCCGCCGTCGATGTGACGAGCGAGACCAGCCTCGTGGGCCGCGACCCGACCTGCGAGATCATCGTCAGCGACGGATCCGTCTCGCGCCGCCACGCCCGCATCGAGCGTCGCGGCGACGAATGGGCCGTCGTCGATCAGGGAAGCGCGAACGGCACCTTCCTGGACAGCCAGCGCATCGTCGAGAGCACGCTGCGCCACGGGCAGGAGCTGCGCTTCGGCGCCGTCGCCTACCACGTGGAGATCGAGGGCGCGGAGGACGACGTCGGGGCCACCATCGTCACCGGCGGGATGCCGGAAGTCACGGTGATCCAGTCGAGCCCGCTGGCGCCGCCGCCCCCGCCGCCGGGGCCGCCCGCGGGCGGAGGACCGCCGCCGCTCCCGCCGCGCGCGGGCGCTCCGCCGCCCCCGCCGCCGCCACCGCCGCGCATGCCCGGCCCGCCCCCTCCAGGGGTGGTCTTCCCCGCCTCGCCGGTGCCGCCGATGGGGGCGCCGCCGCTGGCGCCCAGGAAGGGCCGCTCCCCCGTCTTCTGGATCGGCCTCGGCTGCTGCGGGTGCCTGGCCCTCGGGGTGGTCATCTTCGGCCTGATCTTCGGCGCGGCGTTCGTCGGCACCCGCGGCGCGGTCGACGCCGTGCACGCGCAGATCGCCGACATCAAGAAGGGCGATCTCGACGCCGCCTACGGCCGCATGAGCGACGCCTACCGCCAGTCGCACACCTCGGCCGACTTCGCCGCCTTCGTGGGCCGCCATCCCGGGCTCAAGGAGAACAGCGACACGACGTTCTCGAACCGCTCGATCAACAACGACCGCGGTCACCTCGAGGGGTTCCTCATGGCGGCCTCGGGCGCGAAGGAGACCGTCACCTACGAGCTCGTCAAGCAGTCCGGCCAGTGGAAGATCGACGACATCAAGTTCGAGGGGGAGGCGGCCATGTCGGCCCAGGGAGGTGGCGGGCCCGGGGGCGGCGCCGGCGGGGGGCCGGGCGGCGGCGAGAACCTGAAGGTCGAGACGATCGACCTCACCAAGGAGCCGGCGGGCGCGGGCGTGCGGGTCGGCATCAAGGTCCGCGTCACCGGCTTCGCGGTCAAGCCCGACGGCGACGGCTACCGCATGGACCTGGCCGAGGACCTGGAGACGCTCGGGCCGGACGGCAAGACCCTCCCCGCCCTGAGCCGCATGGGCCTGGAGACGCTGCGCGAGCGGACCGACCAGGCCACCGGCGCCTCCGCCGAGTTCACGAACACCCTCAACTTCAGCGACGCCCCCCCCGGCTCCTACATCGCCCGCCTCACCATCCGCGACAACGTCGGCCAGGACCTCAAGACGCACGACGTCAAGTTCGACCTGCCCTGATCCGTCCTCGTTCCCCTGTTACGATCCCGACGTGCCTGCCTGGACCCCGCACCCGGAACCGACGGAGGTGCGCCACGAGAAGGGCGCGCGCCGCGTCGTCGTCACCTGGGACGACGGCCACACCTCGGCCTATCCGCTCGACTACCTCCGGAGCTGGTGCCCGTGCGCGGGATGCCAGGGCCACGCGCCCGTCGCGCGCTACCTCGACCTGCACGGCCAGGAGCTCGTCCACCTCGAGGGCGTCGGAAACTACGCGCTCGGGCTGACCTGGCAGGACGGGCACAGCACCGGCATCTACAGCTTCCGCCTGCTGCGCGGGCTCTGCCCTTGCGACGATTGCGGGGGGGAGAAGCGCTAGGCTCCGCTACCGCAGACCGTACCGATGGGCGGTGCGCGCTCCCGCCGCCGCCCGCACGTAGTCCTCGGACGCGAGGTACGCGCGCAAGGGGGCGCGGAGGGTGGCCGCCATCGGGCCCGGCGCCCAGACGACCGGCTCGCCCGTGGACGTGTCCACGACCCGACCCGTCTCCACCGCCGCCGAGGCCTCGGACACCGGCCGGCCGGCCAGGTCGCGCACGAGCGCCTCGAACCGCCCCTGCTCGGCCGCGGAGAGGAACGCGAACGGAGGCGCGTAGAACCTCGCGTTGTGGAAGTACGCGGGCACGTTGACGAGCGCGTCCTTGCCCCAGGCCTCCGCCCAACCCAGCACGCGCGTGTAGAGGTGGCGCCCGAGCCCGAGGCCGGGGTGGCTCTGCCCGGGGAGCCGCGGCCGCTCCGCCGTGAAGGCGGCGCGCGGGTCCTGCAGGGCCAGCCAGTGCACGGCGATCACGGAGAGGAGGGCCACGCCGTGCGCGCGCAGGAGCGGATCCTCGGAGGCGAGGGCCCCCTCCGCCAGGCGCAGGTCGACCAGGCTCCCGCCGCCCTCCGCGGGGGCGACGACGAGGCGGTGCTCGCCCGCCTCGACCTCGATCCGGATCACGGGATCGGGATAGCCGCGGGCGGCGAGGGCGGAGAGCACGCCCGCCTCCTCCAGCTCGCGGCGGACGGCGGGCAGGTCGAGGCGGCCCAGCAGCCGCGGGGGCGCCCCGGAGGCCGCCGGAGCGAGCTCCGAAGCCTCCAGACGGACGAGCAGCGGGCGCCGGGCCCGCTCCTTCATCGCCGTGGTTCCGACGGCTCCAGGTGCACCACGACGTCGACCACTTCCGGGTGCTCCGCCTTGACCGCGGCCTCGATGCGGTCGGCCACGTCGTGGGCGGAGCGGAGCGTCATCTGGCCGTCCACGTGCACGATCATGTCGACGTAGACGGCGCCCGGCCCGCCGCGCGTGCGCACCTCCGGGCAGCTGTGCACGCCCCCCACCGCCAGCACCACTCGCGACAGCGTCTCCCCGGGGATGACCGCGCGGTCGGTCAGGGTGTGGAAGGAGCCGATCAGGATGCGCACGGCCAGGATCGCCACGAAGGCGGCGATGCCGATGGCGACCACGCTGTCCACCCAGGGCGCGCCCGCCTTCGCCCCCGCGAACGACGCGATCACGCCGAGGGTCACGTAGATGTCGGAGCGGGTGTGGGCGGCGTCGGCGATGAGGTAGGCGCTGCCCAGCTTCTGGCCCTGCCGCGTCTCGTAGGAGGCCACGAACAGGTTCACGCCCAGGGTCACCACCATCACCGTCCAGTTGAGGAGCCCGATCTCCGGAAGGTGCGTGCGTCCGGTCGCGCTCAGCGACTGCTCGAACACGTTGTAGGCCAGGCCGAGGAGGGCGAGGCCGATGACGAGGGTGGCCGCGGTCTCGAACTTGCGGTGGCCGTACGGGTGGCCCTCGTCGGGAGGGGCATACGCGAAGGCGGTGACGACCAGACCCACGACGTTGTTGGAGCCGTCCATCAGGCTGTGGTAGCCGTCCGCCACCATCGAGAGGCTCCCCGTGAGCTTGCCGACCAGGATCTTGCTGCCGCTGACGACGAGGTTGAGCAGCAGCGTGATCCAGAGGACGCGCCGCACGCCGCGGCTGGCCACGTCGGAGGTGTCGGCAGTGACGGTGGCCATCCCTACTTCATCCGCGCGCCCTGCTCCTCGACGGCGAAGATCCAGCCCACGACCTTGCCGGGCTGGATCTTCTCCTCCGCGCCCCAGAACTGGCGGTCGCGGAGGAACCGGGAGGAGGTGTCGCGCTCGGGAATGTCGTCCATCTCGCCGCGGATGCGGCGGAAGCGGTCGCGCCAGCGCGCCATGTTGGCCTCGCGCAGGTCGACCCATCCCGCCTCCGCCCAGGCCTCCACCCGCTCGGGGGTGACGGCGAAGGCCTCGTCCTCGCGCGTGACGGGCGGGATCTTGCACTCGGGGCCGCGGAGCAGGCGGCCGTCCGCCATCAGGACGGGGATCCCGATGGAGACAATGTCGCGGCGGAGGGCGGCGTCGCTCTCGACGCGCGCGGAGGTCCGGCCGGCCATCTCGCCGGGCTCGCTCCCCCGCACGCGCTCCATGGTCTGGTACTCGCGCCGCAGCAGGTGGGCCTCGAAGAGCAGCTTGCTCAGGCGGGGCGGGCCCAGGTTCTCGAAGGCCACGCTCGACACCCCGTGCGCGTTCTCCAGCGCGCGCAGCTTCTCGAGGGCCCAGTGCCGCATGAGGCCGGCGCGGTAGGTGGGGCCCATGACCGCGTTGTCGAGGGCGTTGATCACGTCGTGGCCGGTGTTGCCGCCGAGCAGCTCGTGCGCGACCACGTCCGCGATCTCCTCCGGGGTGACGAACTCCATCTGCTCGCCGGTGGTGATGGCGCTGAACTCCTCGAGGGAGAAGGTGCCGTTCTCCCCGGTGTCGATGAAGACGCTCCGGAGGGTCTGGCCGGTGGCCGCCCCCTGCGCGGGATCGTGGGGACGGAAGGCGGTGCCGGGAACGAGCGGCGGCGCGCGCGCGGGATCGACGTCGAAGAGGGGCACCGGACGTCCGCCGCGCCGGACCTCTCCGAAGCCGATCCGCTTCCAGGCGATGGCGGCCGCGGGCTTGATCTCCTTCGTGATCGGGCCGCCGGGGGTGCGCGCCATCAGGAACAGGAGCAGGGTGTGGGCGCCGGCGAGCGCGCTCTTGGAGAGCAGCACGCGCGAGGGCTTCTCCTCCGAGTGCGTGTACGGGATGTTGAAGCCCATCCCGCCCGTGCCCGAGGTCCCGATCTTCACGTAGGCGCGCGTCTCCGCCTTGACCATCGCCTGGTAGAGGACCTGCACGTGGCGGATGAGCTGGGGCACGTAGTCGGCGATGAGCAGGGCCTCGAGGCTCTCGCGCAGGTCGCCGCCCGTCTTGAGGGCCTCGTAGGCGTTGCGGCTCGTCCGGTAGACGTCCTGGTAGGCGATGCCGGTGGCGGTGTTGACGGCATCGACGATGATCTCCGGACGGCGGCCGGTCACGAGCTGGTAGAGGTAGTACTGGCCGGCGGCCGCGTCCGAGAGGGGGTCGATCAGGCTCTCGATCATGCGCGTGCGCAGCCCGCGGTCGGCGTAGACCTCCCGCCGCGGCCGGTCCTTGAGGTCCGCGAACGCGAACACGTCGCCCCAGGCGGCGTGCAGGGCCACGCCCTCGGCTTCCCCCCGCACGCTCGCGACCGCCTCCTCCGCCTCTTCCTGCTTGAGCGACAGCAGCGTCATCTCGCGCGGCCGCTCCCCGAGCAGCCGCCGCGCCACCGCCTGCCCGACCAGGCCGTAGCCGCCGAGGATGAGGACGCTCTTGCCTCGGATGTCCATGCCGCTGCCGAAGTATAGGCCGCGGCACGCGTGCGCGGCGCCCGGCCGAAGGGACTAGGCTTCCTGCTCCCGCACCACGTCCAGCTTCCCGAAGCCCTGGAACAGGGACAGCAGGGCCGCGTAGAGGAAGCCGAACTGGAAGAGGAAGATGAAGGGCAGGGTCCCGAAGATCCCGTTGACGATCGCGTAGTAGGCCATGGCCGTGAAGTAGGCGCCGAGGGCGAGCTCCACGAAGGGCACGAAGTTGAGGCTGCCGCGGTAGCGCTTGAGGCGCCAGTCGTCACCCGCCGCCTCCACGTGGTACTTCGGCGTGCGCGTGAACTCGGATTCGTGCCCGACGAGGGCCTCGACGACCGCCTTGGTGTTGTTGACGCTGAGGCCGATCCCGACCGAGAGCACGGCGGGCAGGTACTTCAGGCGCGAGCGCCAGTCGTCGCCGAAGATCTCGCGCTGGCTCACCAGGTAGAACGAGCACACGCTCATGGTCGCGCCGATGAAGAGGGGCACGTCCACGATCAGCATCTCGTACCAGCCCATGTTGTAGCGGATGATCATGGCCGGGAACATGAGGACGGAGAGCAGGATCATCAGGGGGTAGGCGAAGTTCGCGGTCAGGTGGAAGGTCGACTCCACCTTGATGGCCAGGGGCAGGTCGGAGGCCAGGATCTTCGGCAGCAGCTTCTTGCAGGTCTGGATCGAGCCCTTGGCCCAGCGGTGCTGCTGGCTCTTGAAGGCGTTCATCTCCACCGGGATCTCCGCCGGCGAGACCACGTCCTGCAGGAACACGAACCGCCAGCCCTTCATCTGCGCGCGGTAGCTGAGGTCGAGGTCCTCGGTGAGGGTGTCGTGCTGCCAGCCCCCGGCGTCGGCGATGGCCGCGCGCCGCCAGAGGCCGGCGGTGCCGTTGAAGTTGAAGAAGCGCCCGGCGCGGTTGCGCCCGCCGTGCTCGAGGATGAAGTGCCCGTCGAGGAGGACGGACTGCACCTGGGTGAGCAGCGAGTAGTCGCGGTTGATGTGCCCCCAGCGCACCTGCACCATCCCGACCCCGGGGTCCTCGAAGTGGCCGAGGCCCTTCTCGAGGATGTCGGGCGGGGCCACGAAGTCGGCGTCGAAGATCAGGACGATCTCGCCGGTGGCCTGTCCCAGGCCGAAGTCGAGCGCGCCCGCCTTGTAGCCGTGGCGGTCGGCGCGATGGATGTAGTGGATGTCGAAGCCCTCGTCGCGCCAGCGCTCGACGGCGGCGCGCGCGATCTCGCGGGTCTCGTCCACGGAGTCGTCGAGGACCTGGATCTCGAGCCGGTCCTTCGGGTACCGGATCCGGCAGACGGAGTCCACCAGCCGTTCCACCACGTACATCTCGTTGTAGAGAGGGAGCTGCACGGTCACGCGGGGCAGCCGCGCGGGCAGCGGAACCGGCCGCGCCCGGCGGTCGCGGTGCCTGTAGTACAGGAACACCATGATGTAGCGGTGGAGGCCGAACACGGCGAGCACGACCAGAGTCAGGAAGTAGAGTCCCAGGATCGCGAATTCAAGAAGACTCATGATGTCCGAATCGATCCTCCTCGCGCGACGGCGGGCACCGTCGCCGTCCGCTGGCGCCGGTCGGCCATCGCCACCTTCATCCCCTCCACTGGGTCGTGATTCGCCGGCCAGGATCCGCCGGCTCCGGTGACTCGACTTGCCGCCCCACGGCCCCCCTCACCGGAGAGTGTTGTGCCGTGTCGCCACTGATCCTATAGTCATTAGTATCTGTTCAAGCCGGCGAACTCGTCAACCTTCGAAGGTTTTTTGGGTTGCGACCGTGAGCCCATCCGAGCTGGACACGCTGCTGCAGGCGGTGCGCGACGGGCGAGTCAGCCCCGCTGACGCGCGGGCACGGCTGTCCGGCCATGGCGCCGAGGACATCGGCTTCGCCACCATCGACCACGCGCGCCAGGCCCGCACGGGCTGGCCGGAGGTCGTGTTCGGGGCGGGCAAGACCGCGGAGCAGGTAGCGGCGATCGCGGAGCGCATCGCCTCCCGCGGCCACAACGTGCTGGTCACGCGCACCACCGCGGACGCCCACCGCCTGGTCGCCGCATGCCTGCCCCGCGCCGTGCACCACGAGACCGCGCGGTGCATCACGGTCGAGGTGGCACCGGTGCCGCCGCTGCCGGGACGGGTCGCCGTCGTCTGCGCCGGCACCTCGGACCTCCCGGTGGCGGAGGAGGCCGCGATCACCGCCGCCTTCCAGGGCGCCACCGTCACGCGGATCTACGACGTGGGCGTGGCCGGGATCCATCGCCTGCTCCGCCGTGCTGCCGACCTGCGCGAGGCCGACGTGGTGGTGGTGGTGGCGGGCATGGAAGGCGCGCTGCCCTCGGTCGTGGCCGGCCTGATCGCCACCCCCGTCGTGGCCGTCCCGACCTCCGTCGGCTACGGCGCCTCCTTCGACGGCCTGGCCGCCCTCCTGGCCATGCTGAACTCCTGCGCGGCCGGCCTGGCCGTCGTCAACATCGACAACGGCTTCGGGGCCGGGCATCTTGCCTGCACGATCCTCCGCTCGGCCGTCCGGCTGGCCGATCGGCGTCCCACGGATGCACCCCCGGCGGCCTCCGCGACGGCCCCCGAGCCCGCGGTCGAAAAAAGCCGCTGAAAGCTTGACAAAATCGTTGATTCTTCTCATCTTCTAGGCGAGTCCTGTCCTGGCGCGGCGCGAATCGGGGGCGAGGCGGGCCGAGCCGGGAGCGCTGGACAGGATCCCCGTCTGGGCGACACTTCCCGAACTCGCAGAGCGGCGGAGGCTTACGGTTGATCCGACGCGGGTTCCGTCGCGCTTGAGCCGACAACAGGACACGTCCGGCGAGCATGCCGGAAGGCATGAACAGTAATACTTTCCGAACTCTGGAATTCGAGGCCATTCGGGCGCTCGTCCTGAGCCACACCGGCTCGGCGGCGGGACAGGTGCGCGTCCGCGCGCTGGCTCCCGAGACGGAGCCCGGAGCGGTGCGGGCCGCGCTCGCCCGGACCACCGAAGGGACGGTCGTGCTGCGCACGCTCGGCCGCCAGCCCTACCACGACCTGCCCGACATCGCCCCCGCCCTCCAGGAGGCGCGCGTCGAGGGGACGTTCCTGGATCCGCTCGTGCTCGCCGACGTGGCGTCGTTCATCGAGGGCGCCATCGAGATCGGCCGGCGCGTGGCCCGGGCGGAAGGAGCGCCGGGCCTGGCGCGCCTCGCCGGCGACGTGGCCGACGCGTCCGAGATCGCCTCCGCCATCCGCCGCGCGATCCTGCCCGAAGGCCAGGTCGCGGACGACGCCTCCCCCCATCTGGCCGAGATTCGCCGCACCCTCGTGCGCCTGCGGTCGCAGCTCCAGTCCGTCATGGAGTCGTACCTGCACGGCAAGGAGGCCGAGCGGCTCCTGCAGGACAGGCTGGTCACCACGCGCAACGACCGCTACGTCCTGCTGCTCAAGGCCGAGCACCGGGGACAGATCCCCGGGATCATCCACGGCTCCTCGGGCTCCGGCGCCTCGCTGTTCGTGGAGCCCATGCCCGCGGTCGAGGTGAACAACGACATCGTCTCCATGGCCGAGGAGGAGCGCGAGGAGGTCGTGCGGATCCTGCGCGGCCTGACCGCGCGGGTCCGTGCCCGCGCGGACGCGCTCGCGCGCTCGGTGGAGGTCCTGGGCGAGCTGGACTTCGTCCAGGCGATGGCCCTGGTGGCGCGGGACATGGACGCGATCGCCCCCGAGATCGTGCCCGCCTCCGAGGGTCTCCGGCTGGCGGCGGCCCGCCATCCCCTGCTGATGGCGGCGGTGGTCGAGCGCATCGGGCTTGCGCGGCGCTCGGCGCGGGAGCCGGTTCCGGTCACGATCTCCGTCGCGGACGGCGCCTCCGTGCTCGTGATCTCGGGCCCGAACACGGGCGGGAAGACGGTCGCGCTGAAGACGGTAGGACTGTTGGCCCTCATGGCGCAGTCCGGCCTGCACGTCCCCGCCGCCCCCGGCTCGTCGCTGCCGGTGTTCCGCCGCGTCTACGCCGACATCGGCGACGAGCAGTCGATCGCGGCCAACCTGTCCACGTTCTCGGCCCATCTCGCGAACGTGGTGTCCATGACGCGCGACCTCGCCACGCCCGCGCTCGTGCTTCTGGACGAGGTCGGGGCGGGCACGGATCCGACGGAGGGCGGCGCCCTGGGAGTGGCGATCGTGGACATGTTCCGGGCGCGCGGGGCGACCGTCATCGCCACCACGCACCACGGCCTGATGAAGGCCTACGCGCAGGCCACGCCCGGCGTGGCGCCCGCTTCGTTCGGTTACGACCCCGCGACCTACGAGCCGACCTACCGGCTGGAGCTGGGCACGGCCGGCCGATCGCTCGCGCTCGAGATGGCGGAGCGGCTGGGGCTGCCCGTCGAGACGGTCAGGGACGCGCGCTCGCGCCTGGACCTGAAGCAGGCGCAGGCGGAAGCCCTCCTGAAGAAGCTGGAGGAGGACCAGGCCACGCTGAAGGCGGCGGAAGCGGACCTGGCCCGGCGGCGTCTCGAGATCGAATCCGCGGAAGCCCGCGTGGGCCTGGCCGAGCGCGAGATCACGGCCAAGAAGAAGAGCGAGGTCGAGACCTTCGCCCGCGAGCTGCGCCGGCGGGGCGAGGAGGCCGTCCGCAAGGCCGCCCTGACCATCGACGAGACCGTGCGGCGCCTGGAGGCGGAGCGCAAGTCAGGGGCGGCGGCGGTGGCGCGGGCGAAGTCCTCGGTCGCGCGGCTGGTGCGGCAGGCGCAGGAGGAGGTGCTGGCGGCGCCGGACGTCGGCGCGGCCGAGCGGGAGCCGGAGGTGGCGGAGACGCCGGTCGCCATCGGGACCCGCGTGAAGGTCCGGTCGCTCGGAGTGACGGGCGAGGTCATGGGACTGCACGGTGAGGATGCGGAACTGGCCGTGTCGGGCAAGAGGATGCGGGTCCCGACCACGGAGCTGGTCGCGGTCGGGCAGGGCATGCAACGAACGGGCATGCAACGAACGGGCGAGCAACGGACAACGGACACCCCACGGTCGGGCCTCGGCGCGGCCAGCCGCTACAGAGCCTCGGCTGGCCACGCCGAGAGCAGAGGCCACGCCGAGAGCAGGGCCGAGACAAACCTGGTCGGGCTGACGGTCGACGAGGCGCTTCCCAAGCTCGACAAGGCGCTGGATGACGCTGCGCTCGCGGAGAGGCAGGAGCTTCGCGTCATCCACGGATTCGGACAGGGGATCCTCCGGCGGGCGGTCGCGGAGTTCCTGGAAGGACATCCGCACGTCGCTCAAGTGCATGTCGGCGCCGAAGGACGGGGTGGGGTCACCGTCGTGGAGCTGAAGGAATAACCATGTCCTTCCCGGACAGCTTCGTCGAGGAGGTGCGCCGCACGGCGGACATCGCGCGCT
>JBGPBV010000184.1:0-12205 GCA_041481445.1 Vicinamibacteria bacterium | reverse complement strand
GGTGGCCGGGGTCTGGAAGGACCTCACCGACTCCGTCAACTTCATGGCCTCCAACCTCACCACCCAGGTCCGCAACATCGCCGACGTCACCAAGGCGGTGGCGGCGGGCGACCTCACCCGGAAGATCACCGTCGACGTCAAGGGCGAGATCCTCGACCTCAAGAACACCGTCAACACGATGGTCGATCAGCTCTCGAGCTTCGCCTCCGAGGTCACGCGCGTGGCCCGCGAGGTGGGCACGGAAGGCAAGCTGGGGGGCCAGGCCGTCGTGAGGGGCGTCTCCGGGACCTGGAAGGACCTCACCGACAACGTCAACTTCATGGCCGCCAACCTCACCGACCAGGTGCGCGGCATCGCCCGCGTCGTCACCGCCGTCGCCAACGGCGACCTCAAGAAGCAGCTCATGCTGGAGGCCAAGGGCGAGATCGCGGCCCTGGCCGACACCATCAACAGCATGATCGAGACCCTGGCCACCTTCGCCGATCAGGTCACCACCGTGGCCCGCGAGGTCGGGGTGGAGGGCAAGCTCGGCGGCCAGGCCAGCGTGCCCGGCGCCGCCGGCACCTGGCGCCGGCTCACCGACAACGTCAACCAGCTCGCGGCCAACCTCACCACCCAGGTGCGCGCGATCGCCGAGGTGGCCACCGCCGTGACCAAGGGCGACCTCACGCGCTCGATCCAGGTGGAGGCGCTGGGGGAGGTGGCGTCCCTCAAGGACAACATCAACGAGATGATCCGCAACCTCCGCGAGACGACCCAGATCAACGCGGAGCAGGACTGGCTCAAGACCAACCTGGCCAAGTTCACGCGGATGCTGCAGGGGCAGAAGGACCTGCTCACGGTGGGCCGCCTCATCCTCTCCGAGCTCGCCCCCGTGGTCTCCGCCCAGCACGGGGTGTTCTACACCGTACGGGCGGCCGGAGGCGGCCCTCCGCGCCTGCGCCTGCTGGCCGGCTACGCGTTCAAGGAGCGCAAGAACGTGGCCAGCGAGTTCGGCCTGGGAGAGGGGCTGGTGGGCCAGGCCGCGCTGGAGAAGGAGCGCATCCTCCTCACCCGCGTGCCTCCCGACTACGTCCAGATCTCGTCCGGCCTCGGCCAGGCCACGCCCCTGAACATCATCGTGCTGCCCATCGTGTTCGAGGGGGAGGTCAAGGCGGTGATGGAGCTGGCCTCCTTCGAGCGCTTCACCAAGGCGCACCTGGCCTTCCTCGACCAGCTCATGGAGTCGATCGGCATCGTCCTCAACACCATCGAGGCCAACAGCCGCACGGAAGAGCTGCTCGAGCAGTCCCAGGGCCTGGCCCGCGAGCTGCAGAGCCAGCAGGAGGAGCTGCAGCAGACCAACGAGGAGCTGGAGGAGAAGGCGAAGCTCCTGGCCACCCAGAACGTCGAGGTCGAGCGCAAGAACAAGGAGGTCGAGCAGGCGCGGCGGGCCCTGGAGGAGAAGGCGGAGCAGCTCGCGCTCACCTCGAAGTACAAGTCGGAGTTCCTGGCCAACATGTCGCACGAGCTGCGCACGCCCCTCAACAGCCTGCTCATCCTGGCCAACCAGCTCGCGGACAACCCGGACGGCAACCTGACCCCGCGCCAGACCGAGTTCGCGCGGACCATCCACGGCTCCGGCCGGGACCTGCTGGTGCTCATCAACGACATCCTGGACCTGAGCAAGATCGAGTCGGGGACGGTGACCGTCGACGTCGGCGACGTCTCCTTCGCCGACCTCGCCGAATACGTCGAGCGCACGTTCCGCCACGTGGCGGAGTCGCGCTCTCTCGCCTTCAAGCTGGACATGGATCCCGGCCTGCCCAAGGCCATGCAGACCGACGCCCAGCGCCTGCAGCAGGTCCTGAAGAACCTCCTCGCCAACGCCTTCAAGTTCACCGACAAGGGCGAGGTGACGCTGCGCATCCGCCCCGCCACCGGCGGCTGGGCCCCGGAGCATCCGGTCCTGTCGCGGGCGCGCTCGGTGGTCGCCTTCGAGGTGTCCGACACCGGCATCGGCATCGCCGGCGACAAGCAGCAGGTCATCTTCGAGGCCTTCCACCAGGCCATGGGCGGGACGGGCCGCAAGTACGGAGGCACCGGCCTCGGCCTGGCCATCAGCCGGGAGATCTCCCGCCTGCTCGGGGGCGAGCTCACGCTGGAGAAGAGCGCCCCCGGCGAGGGCAGCACCTTCGTCCTCTACGTGCCCCAGAGCTACGCGGCGCCGTCGCGCCCGCGCTCCCAGGCCTCCTCCGCCTCCAGCGCGGGAAGCCCGGCCCCCGGGGGGGGCGCCCAGAAGCCCCCCGCGCTCACCCCGGCGGTGACGCGGAGCGAGATCGTGCTCGCGCCCCCGGAGCCCTCCCCCACCGAGGACATCCAGGACGACGGCGAGGACATCAGGCCGGGCGACCGCGTCCTCCTCGTCGTCGAGGACGACCTCGCCTTCTCGCGCTTCCTGTACGACCTCGCCCACGAGAAGGGCTTCAAGGCGGTGGTGACGAGCCGGGGCGCCCGCGCCCTGGTCCTGGCCCGCGAGCTCAAGCCCAGCGCGATCACCCTCGACATCAGCCTTCCCGACGTGGACGGCTGGCGCGTCCTGGAGCGGCTCAAGGAGGACGCGGCCACGCGGCACATCCCGGTCTACTTCATCTCCGTGGCCGAGGAGCCGGAGCGCGCCCTGCAGCAAGGAGCGCTCGGCTTCCTGCACAAGCCGGCGGACCGCGAGGCCCTGGCCGGCGCCTTCGACACCGTGCGCGAGTTCGTCGACCGGCGAGTCAAGAAGCTGCTGGTGCTGGAGGACGACGAGATCCAGCGCAACAGCATCCTGGAGCTGATCGGCAACCGCGACGTCAGCTCGGTGGCGGTGGCCACCGGGGAGGAGGCGCTCGCCGCCCTCGAGCGCGAGCACTACGACTGCATGGTCCTCGACCTGCTCCTGCCCGACATGCCGGGGCTGGAGCTGCTGCAGCGGATCAAGAAGCAGCCCCGGCTCCGCTCCCTGCCCATCATCGTCTACACCGGCAAGGACCTCTCGCGGGAGGAGGAGCGCGAGCTCAAGCGGCTGGCCCAGACCATCATCCTGAAGGACGTCCGCTCCCCGGAGCGCCTGCTCGACGAGACGGCCCTCTTCCTGCACCGCAACGCCGCCACCATGCCGGAGAGCAAGCGCCAGATCATCGACACGCTCCACCAGTCGGACACCCTGCTGGCGGGGAAGAAGGTGCTGCTGGTGGACGACGACGTCCGCAACATCTTCGCCATGACCTCGATCCTGGAGCGGCACCAGATGGAGGTGCTGCCCGCGGAGAGCGGGCCGGACGCCGTCAAGCTGCTGGAGCGCCACCCCGACGTGAACGTCGTGCTGATGGACATCATGCTGCCGGAGATGGACGGCTACGAGACCACCCGCACCATCCGCCGGCGGCCCCGGTTCAGGGACCTGCCCATCATCGCCCTCACCGCCAAGGCCATGAAGGGCGACCGCGAGAAGTGCCTGGAGGCGGGCGCCTCCGACTACATCGCCAAGCCCGTGGATACCGAGCAGCTCCTCTCCCTGCTGCGGGTCTGGCTCTACCGCTAGGACGTCCATGCCCACCCGGACGAGGCCGATGGAGGCGGGGGAGGAGGGAATGGAGCCGTCGGCGGCCGGCCCCGGGCCGGATCGCGTCAACATCCTGCTCGTCGACGACCGGCCCGACAAGCTGATGGTGCTGGAGGCGATCCTGGGCGACCTCGGCCAGAACCTCGTGCGCGCGTACTCGGGGCGGGAGGCGCTGCGGGCCCTGCTCCACCAGGACTTCGCGGTCATCCTCCTCGACGTGAACATGCCGCTCATGGACGGCTTCGAGACCGCGGAGATGATCCGCTCGCGCCCGCGCTCGCAGCAGACCCCCATCATCTTCTTCACCGCGATGAACGAGGCGGAGGCCCACGTCTTCCGCAGCTACTCCCTGGGGGCGGTGGACTTCATCCGCACCCCGGTGGTGCCGGAGATCCTCAAGGCCAAGGTCTCCGTCTTCGTCGAGCTCTACAAGAAGACGGAGCAGGTCCGGCGCCAGGCCGAGCAGATGCGCCTGCTCCAGGAGCGCGAGCACGCGCGGCGGCTGGCCGAGGCCGCCTTCCGCCTGGAGGCGGAGACCAAGCGCAACCGCTTCTTCGACCTCGCCCTCGACATGCTCGCCATCGCGGACTTCGCGGGCACGTTCAAGCAGCTCAACCCGAGCTGGGAGCGCACGCTGGGCTTCAGCGACGAGGAGCTGACCGCGCGGCCCATCCTCGAGTTCGTCCATCCGGACGACCGCGAGCCCACCGGCGAGCAGCTCGAGCGTCTGCGCGGCGGGGCCGCCATCACCTACTTCGAGAACCGCTTCGCCTCCAAGGGGGGCGGCCATCGCTGGCTGGGTTGGACGGCGGCGCCCTTCGCGGAAGAGGGGCTCGTCTACATCTTCGCGCGCGACCTCACGGAGCGGCGGCGGGCGGAAGAGGAGCGCGTGAAGCTCATCCGCGAGCAGACCGCGCGCGCCGCCGCCGAGGCCTCCGAGCGGCGCGCCGCCTTCCTGGCCGAGGCGGGCGTGGCCCTGACCTCGTCCCTCGACTACGGCGAGACGCTCTCGAAGCTCGTCCAGCTGGCCGTGCCCGTGCTGGCCGACTGGTGCATCGTGGACGTGCTCGACGACCACGGCCGGCCGCGGCGGCTGGCGGTGGCCCACGCGCGCCCCGAGGACGCCCTTCTGGCCCGGGAGCTCCAGGAGCGCGTGCCGGCGGCGGAGGGCAGCACCCCGGAGGCGCGCGCGCTGCGGCCGGGGGAGCCGGCGGTGCTCCTGCCCGACCTGCGCGACGACCTCGGAGCGGTGGCCGCGGACGAGGGCCACCGGCGCCTGCTCGAGCGGATCGGCCTGCGCTCGCTCATCGTGGTCCCCATCGTGTCGCGTGAGCGGACGCTGGCGGTGATGAGCCTGCTCGCGGCCGGCTCCGGGCGCACCTTCGGCCGCGACGACCTCGACCTCGCGGAAGAGCTCGGCCGCCGGGCCGCCCTCGCCGTGGACAACGCGCGCCTCTACCGCGCCTCCCAGGAGGCGGGCGCGGCCTCCGAGAAGGCCAACCGGGCCAAGGACGAGTTCCTGGCCACGCTGTCCCACGAGCTGCGGACGCCCCTCACGCCGATCCTGGGCTGGACGGTGATGCTGCGCTCGGGCACCCTCGACGAGGCGTCGATCCCGCGCGGGCTGGAGGTCATCGAGCGCAACGTGCGCGCCCAGACCCAGCTCATCGGCGACCTCCTCGACGTCTCGCGGATCATCACCGGCAAGCTCCGCCTGGAGGTCCGGCCCATCGAGGTGGCGCCGGTGGTGGAGGCGGGCGTGGACGCCGTGCGGCCCTCGGCGGAGGCGAAGGGGATCGCGCTCACGGTCGAGATGCCGCCGGAGGTGCCCGCCATCTGCGGCGACCCCGACCGCCTGCAGCAGGTGCTCTGGAACCTCGTGTCCAACGCCGTCAAGTTCACTCCCCCGGGCGGACGGATCGTGGTGCGGCTCCAGCGCGAGCCCTCGTGCCTGAAGGTGAGCGTGACCGACGACGGCAAGGGCATCGAGCCGGAGTTCCTTCCCCACGTGTTCGAGCGGTTCCGGCAGGCGGACAGCACGAGCACGCGCTCGCACGGCGGGCTCGGCCTGGGCCTGGCCATCGTGCGCCACCTGGTCGAGCTTCACGGGGGCACCGTGCAGGCGGAGAGCGCGGGCCGCGGCCAGGGCGCGACGTTCACCGTGCGCCTGCCCTTGACCGCGTCCCTGGACGCGTTGGCCACCCGCCAGGAGGCCACCCCGCCCGGGGAGGAGCCGCCGAGTCTGCGCCTGGACGGCGTGCGCGTGATGGTGGTGGACGACGAGACGGACGTGCGCGACTTCCTGCGCACGTCCCTCCTCCAGTACGGCGCGGACGTCCGCGCGTTCGGAAGCAGCGCGGAAGCGCTGGCGGCGGTGGAGTCGGAGAGGCCCGACGTGCTGGTGAGCGACATCGGAATGCCCGGCGAGGACGGCTACACGTTCATCCGCCGCGTGCGCGCGCTCGGGCCCGAGCGCGGCGGACAGGTGCCGGCGGCGGCGCTCACCGCCTACGCGAAGGGCGAAGACGGCGACCGCGTGCTCTCCGCCGGCTTCCAGGTGCACCTGCCCAAGCCGGTGCTGCCTTTGGAGCTGGCGCGCGTCGTGGCCACCCTCGCCGGCCGCGCGCGCTAGCTCCGCGTCCTTCCACGGCGTATCTCACGGACAACGCTCGACGTTCGGACGCGCGGCTTGACAGCCGCGGAGGCTCCTCCGCATAATTCCTTCCGGGTGGAACCCATGGAAAAAGCGGACCCGGCCAGCAGCGAAGACGTCAAGCGGATGGTCCAGGACCTCGGCACGACGATCCAACGCACGCTGGCGGAGTCACCGCAGATCGCACACTGCCTCAACCGCATCAAGGCCGAGGGATACGAGGTGTCGCTGGTCCTGGAGGCCACCATCGGGTTCAGCAAGAGCGGCAGCCGCGAGGCGGCGGAGGTCTCCACCTTCGACTTCAAGGTCGAGAAGAGCGACCCCGCTCCCATCCGCATGACGCCCCTCGACAAGAAGTTCCTCCGGTCGCTCAAGATCTCGGTCGAGGAAGAAGAGTAGCCGAGCTACCGGCGCGGGTTGAGGGCGGCCCGGCCCGGGAAGCGCGCCATGGGGCCCAGCTCCTCCTCGATGCGCAGGAGCTGGTTGTACTTGGCCACCCGGTCGGTGCGCGAGAGGGATCCCGTCTTGATCTGGCCGCAGTTCGTGGCCACGGCCAGCTCGGCGATGGTGACGTCCTCCGTCTCCCCGCTGCGGTGGCTGATCATGCAGGTGTAGGCGGCGCGCCCGGCCAGGGCCACGCAGTCGAGCGTCTCCGTGAGGGTGCCGATCTGGTTGACCTTCACGAGCACGGAGTTCGCGATCCCCTCCTCGATGCCGCGGGTGAGGATCTCGGGGTTGGTGACGAAGAGGTCGTCCCCGACGAGCTGCACCTTGGCGCCCAGGGCCTGGGTGAGGGCCTTCCAGCCCGCCCAGTCCTTCTCTCCCAGGCCGTCCTCGAGGGAGACGATCGGGTAGTCCTTCACCCACTGCTCGTACATCGCGACCATCTGCTCGGAGGTCTTGGTCGCTCCCCCCGACTTCTTGAAGACGTACTTCTTCCCTTCGTGCAGCTCGCTCGCGGCCACGTCCAGGGCCAGGGAGACCTGGACGCCCGTCTTGAACCCGGCGCTCTTGATGGCCTCCAGCACCGTCTCCAGCGCCTCTTCGCTCGACCGGAGGTCGGGGGCGAAACCGCCCTCGTCCCCCACCGACGTGGCCAGTCCCTTCTTCTTGAGGATGCCCTTCAGGGCATGGAAGACCTCCACCCCCATGCGCAGGGCCTCCGCGAAGGACGACGCGCCGTGGGGCACGATCATGAACTCCTGGGGGTCGAGCGTGTTGTCGGCGTGGGCGCCGCCGTTGACGATGTTCATGAACGGCACGGGCAGGGTGCGCGCGTTGACGCCGCCGACGTAGCGGTAGAGCGGCTGCGCCGTCGCCTCCGCCGCCGCCTTGGCCACGGCCAGCGACACGGCCAGGATCGCGTTCGCGCCCAGGCGGGACTTGTTGGGGGTCCCGTCGAGGTCGATCATCAGGGCGTCCACCAGGGCCTGGTCGAGGGCGTCCTCGCCCAGCACCTCCGCCGCCAGGTCGTCGTTGACGGCCTTGACCGCCTTCTCGACTCCCCGGCCCAGGTAGCGCTTCTTGTCCCCGTCGCGCAGCTCGACGGCCTCCCGCTCGCCGGTGGAGGCCCCGGAGGGCACGGCGGCGCGGCCGCGGCCTCCCCCCACCAGCTCCACCTCCGCCTCGACGGTGGGGTTGCCGCGGCTGTCCAGGACCTCGCGTGCGAACACGGATTCGATGACGGTGCTCATGGGCTCCCTAGGCCGAGAAGGCCGGATCGATGAAGCATTCCTCCCCCGCGGTCACCACCACCACCCCGCTGTCGGACACGGTGTGGCGGCGGCGGTCCTCCGCGGGATCGTAGCCGATGCGCGCGCCCGCCGGCACCTCGACCTCGCGGTCGATGATCGCACGCCGGATGCGCACGTGACGATGGATGGTCGCGTTGTACATGAGGATGGAGTCCTCGATGTCGCAGTAGGAGTGCACGCGCACGCCGGGGGAGAGGATGGAGTGGCGGATGTCGCTGCCGGAGATGATGCACCCCATCGAGATGAGGCTGTCGGTGGCCAGGCCGCGCCGGCCGTCCTCGTTGAACACGAACTTGGCGGGCGGGAACTGGGGCTGGTAGGTGCGCAGCGGCCATTCCGGGTCGTACAGGTTGAAGATGGGATCGACGGCGATGAGGTCCATCGAGGCGTCGTAGTAGGCGTCCAGCGTCCCCACGTCCCGCCAGTACTTCGACGTCTTCTTGTTCTCGTCCCAGAACAGGTAGGCGTAGACGCGCTCGCCGGCGGTGACGAGGTGGGGGATGATGTCGCGCCCGAAGTCGTGGGTGGTGCTCTCCTCGGCGTCGCGCGCCAGCTCGCGCGCGAGCACGTCGAAGTCGAAGATGTAGATCCCCATCGAGCCCAGGCAGCTTTCGGCGTTCCAGGGGGTGGGAGAGGCGGAGGCCGGCTTCTCCTGGAACCCGCTCACCCGGCTGTCGTCTCCCACCTCGAGCACGCCGAAGCGGCGGGCCTCGGCCAGGGGCACCTCGATCGCCCCCACGGTGAGCACGGCCCCCCGCGCGATGTGGACGTCGAGCATCTTGCCGTAGTCCATCTTGTAGATGTGGTCCCCGGACAGGATGATCACCCAGCGCGGGTTCTCCTGCGAGATCGAGTACAGGTTCTGATAGACGGCGTCCGCGGTGCCCAGGTACCAGTTCTCGCCCACCCGCTTCTGCGGCGGCAGCACGTCCACGAACTCGCCGAGCTCGGTGTTGACGATGCTCCAGCCCATGCGCACGTGCCGGTTGAGGCTCTGGGCCTTGTACTGGGTGGCGATGAAGATCTTGCGCAGACCCGAGTTCACGCAGTTCGAGAGGGTGAAGTCGATGATGCGGTAGGGGCCGCCGAAGGTGACCGCCGGCTTGGCGCGGTCCTTGGTCAGGGGGTAGAGGCGCTCGCCGGCTCCCCCGGCGAGGAGCACCGCCGCCACGTCGCGCAGGAGGAGGACGTTCAAGGCGAAACCGTGAGGTGGATCGGATCGAGCATCGGCGGCGGAAGTGTGGTGGTGCTCCGGGCGCTCGCAAGCCCTGGCGGTCGAAGCGTGTCCAGTGTTTATAGCACAGGGCGACATGCGTGGGGTGCCCGCCACGCGACCATTTGCGACCCTTGACACGTTCCGCACCCGCTGGTAGCGTGGAGCCTGCCTTCATGTCTCCGACCGTCGTTCGGTCGATCGCAACACCGCTCTCGCGCAGCGCCGCGGTCCTCGTGCTGCTGGCCGCTCCCGGCATCGCCCGCGCCGAGACCCCGGGCAGCACGCTCCTGGGCCTGGTCGAGGACGCCCACGGCTCGCCGGTCTCGGGGGCGGTGATCTCGCTCTTCGGCCGGGGCGTGGGTGCGGGGGGCCTGGTGACGCTCTCCGACAGCTCGGGCCGGTTCTTCGTGCCGTCGCTGCCGCCCGGGCCGTACACCCTGCGCGCGCTGCGCGACGGGCATACCCCGGCCCCGGCCCGGCGCGTCTTGATCCTCCCGAACCAGGACGCCAGCTTCACGATCAGCCTGACTCCGGTGACCGATTCCGCTTCCGCCGCCCGCGACGTCGAGGCCGTCACTTCGAGCAAGGACAAGG
This sequence comes from Vicinamibacteria bacterium, assembly GCA_041481445.1. Lineage (GTDB taxonomy): Bacteria > Acidobacteriota > Vicinamibacteria > Fen-336 > Fen-336 > AA29. Next base: position 2,405 of record JBGPBV010000184.1, on the reverse strand, counting down.
ACGAGGCCTCCCGCGACCTGCAGTGGTTGCTCCGTCACAAGCGGCGCTCCGCCCTCGAGGACCGGACGGAGGCGCCGGAGACGACGGAGACGGCGGCGCCGGCCACCAGCGGCCTGCTCGCCTCGCTGTTCCCGGACCTCGCCGGCACCGTGCAGGTGGTCACGCGGCCCATCGCCACCGACGTGGCCGACACCGCGGAGCCCACGAGCTGGAGCGTGGTCAAGCTCAACGGCCGCCTCGCCGATTCCGGCCATTGGAGCATCGGCGGCCTCGTGGCCGAGCGCGAGAGCGCCACCTGGCGCATGGCCGGGGAGTTCGTGTTCGAGCCGGGCAGCAGCCACGAGGTGGAGATCGCGACCGGCTACGGCACGCGCGCCCTCCGCCCCCTGGCCCTGGCCAGCGACCAGGCGCGCCTCGACCGCGGGGTCGGCGCGGTGTCCATCCAGGACCGCTGGCAGGCGTCGGACCGGATCGCCACCCTCTTCGGCGGCCGCTACTCGTACGCGGGGTTCTTGCAGGGCTCGAACCACTTCGACCGGATGGCGGGCCTCGAGTTCCGGCGCGACGAGAAGTCGCGCTTCCACGCCACCGCCCGCAGCAGCACCTTCCTGCCCGGCGGCGACGTGCTCACCGTGGCCAGCGTGTCCTCCGCGCCCGCGGTCTCGTTCGCGGTGCTCAGCGACGGCCTGCGCGCGGAGCGCGTCCTCCACTACGAGCTCGGCCTCGACCAGGAGCTCGGCCAGTTCACGGTGGAGGCGCACACCTTCTACGAGACGGCCCACGACCAGCTCGTGAACGGGTTCGCGGGGGCCGAGCAGCTCCACGCCCTTCAGGTGTCCAACGGCGGATGGATGGGCACGCGGGGAATGGGCGTCAGGGTGACGCGGCGGTTCGGGGACGCCGTGCAGGGCTCGATGGCCTACACGTACGGCCACAGCTGGCGGCCGGAGGCGGTGGGGGCGGAGCCGATGCTGGCCTTCCGCCAGGGTGACTTCCAGGACCTCGCCGCGCGCGTCGAGACCATGATCGACTCGACGGACACGCGGGTGATCGCCTTCTGCCGCGTCAACCGGCTCTCGTCCCCGGACCTCCATCCGGGCGCCCTGGTGAACACGCGCTTCGACGTGCAGCTCAGCCAGGGCCTGCCGTTCCTGGGGGCGCTGACCCGCGCGGACTGGGACGTGCTGGTGGCGGTCCGCAACCTCTTTTACGAAGCCTCCGAAGGGGGGATCCTCGACGAGATGGCGGTCGCCCACCCGCCCAAGCGTGTCCTCGGCGGGATCTCGGTCCGGTTCTAGCCGCGGGCGTGCCCCGCACTCCATCCTCCAGCAATCTGGATCGGCGATCCGTGCGGATGGATCCACGGACCCTCCCCCGCCGTCAACGTATTGAAGATGCGTGAGCTTGCCCGGCGAGCCATGGGCACGTCGTTTGCTAACCGACGTGCACGAACCTCTGGTGAACGTGTGCCCATGATGCGCCCCCCCCACCTCAAGAACGTCACCGTCGTCATGGTGGCGCTGGTCCTGGCGGCGCTGGGCACCTACAACATCTTCCTGAAGGCGACCTGGACGCTGATGGACGACGGCGTCCTCTGGACGCAGGGTCCACAAGGCGTCCATGCCGCGCGCATCGCACCCGACGGGCCGGGCGCCCAGGCCGGCATCCACGTGGGCGACATCGTGCTGGCTCTCGACGGCGAGGAGGTCCTCACTTCGCAGCAGATCGAGGACCACCTGGCGCGCCGCGCCGCGGGCGCGCACCTGGTGTACGAGCTGCTGCGCGCGGACGAGCGCCGGCCCCTGGAAGTCACGGTCAAGCCGCTCTCCCAGGGGAACGTCAGCCTCTTCTACTACCTCTCCCTGGTCGGCTTCTTCAGCCTCCTCGTCGGGACCATCGTCATGCTGCGGCGGCCTCCCGACCGCGCCGCCCTGCACTTCTACGCGATCTGCCTGCTCTTCTTCCTCATGTATTCGACCTCGTACACGGGGAAGCTCAACCTGGCGGATTGGACCCTGCTTTGGACGGACACCCTGTCGATCCTGTTCCTCCCCGTCGTGTTCCTCCACTTCTGCCTCTCGTTCCCGGAGCGCCGGCTCTCGACCACGCGCGCCTGGATCATCCCCGCCGCCTACATGCCCGCCCTGGCCCTGGCCGGGGCGGCGGTGGCCAGCCAGGTGCTGTTCGTCACCAGCCCCCCCGCGCACCGGGAGGTGCTCTGGAAGATCACGAGCTTCATCGACAACTGGAAGCCGCTCTACTTTGCGCTCCTGTTCGCCCTCTCCTTCGCCATCCTGCTCGGGTCCTACCGCCGCACGCGCAGCCTGACCGCGCGCAAGCAGATGAAGTGGCTGGTGTGGGGCACGGGGGCGGGCGTGATGCCGTTCTTCCTCTTCTACGCCATC
>JBGPBV010000183.1:0-12482 GCA_041481445.1 Vicinamibacteria bacterium | reverse complement strand
GCTAGGAGCGCGTTCGGGTCCGCCGCTTGGCGTCCTCGATCAGGGTGACGTTGCGCTCGTAGGAGAGCGCGCCGGGCGCGACGCCGTCTTCCAGGGCGGGCGGATAGCAATGGCCGCGGTAGACGGGATAGGCCTCCGTGCGCAGGTGGGCGAGCATCTGGTGGCCCTGGCGAGTGGCGCGCTCGTGGCGCAGCGCGGACACGTCGACGGGCGCCACCACGATCCGCTCGCCGGGGCCGGGGGAGGCCTGGGCCAGGAGCCGGCCGTCGAAGTCCACGATCTGACTGCCCCCCGGCCAGGAGTAGGGCGGATAGCGCTTGAGGCTCGCCCCCTGGTTCGTCGCCACCACGTAGGCCATGTTCTCGAGGGCGCGACAGCGGTTGACGACCGTCCACCAGTCCATGGGATCGGTGGCGCCCCACGGGTCCATGTAGGCGGAGACGCGGACGAGGACCTCCGCCCCGTTCGCGGCGAGCTGCCGGATCGCCTCCGGGAAGAGCCAGTCGTAGCAGATCGCGCAGCCGATCCGGCCGATGGCGGTGTCCGCCACCGGGAACAGGGGCTCGTCGTAGCCGGGCAGGTCGTGGGGGCTGGCCTGGACCTCGTAGGGGATCCAGGGATTCACCTTCCGATACTTGTAGAGGATGCCCTCCGGCCCGACGAGGCAGGTGGTGTTGAACACGACGCCCGGCCACTTCGCGTCGCGCTCGATCATCGATCCCGTCTGGACGTAGAGGCCGTGGTCGCGCGCCTTGGCCGTGATGCGGTCGGTGTGCTCGTTCGGGACCTCTACCGCCAGCTTCTCGAGCAGCTCGGCCACGGTCACGAACACGGGGGCGGCGTGCGCGAACTCGGGGAAGACGACCAGACGCACGGGGAGGAAGGGCGCGGCCCCGGCCACGGCGGAGTCGATCATGGCCAGCATGCGGTCGGTGTTGGCCCGCATCTGGCCGCGGTCGACGGGATTGGGGAGGTCGGTCTGGCAGCAGGCGGCGCTGTAACGGATATGGTCCATGGCTTCCGGCATAATACCGCCGTGCGTGGCAAGATCCTGATCGGCTCGGCCATCACGGTGCTCGTCCTGGCCGGCGGCGCGCTCGCGTACTACGAGCTCCTGAAGGCGGGGTTCGTCCACTACGGCCGCTACGATCGGCGCGAGCGCGGGTCGTTGAAGGTCGGGGACCAGGCGCCCGACCTCGCGCTCACGATGTACGACGGCACCGCGGTCCGGCTCTCGCAGCTCTGGGACGGTCCGCGGCCGGTCTTCCTGGTGTTCGGGAGCTGCACCTGACCGCCGTTCCGCAGGAAGATCGTGGATCTTCATCGCATCTACGACGAGTACGAAGGCCGCGCGCGGTTCCTCACCGTGTACATCGCGGAGGCCCACCCCGACGACGAGTGGCAGACGGACTCGAACCGCAAGGACCAGTTCGTCTTCAAGCAGCCGAGGCGCTTCGAGGAGCGCCAGGAGCTGGCCAAGGTCCTCGTCGACCGGCTGAAGTACCGCGTTCCGCTCGCCATCGACGCCATGGACAACCGGACGGACGCGGCCTTCGCGGCCTGGCCCGAGCGCATCTACATCCTCGGCACGGGCGGGAAGATCCTCTACAAGGGGAAAGTCGGGCCGTTCGGGTTCAAGCCGGAGGAGGCGGAGGCCGCCCTCGCGGGTCTCGTGCCCGCCCGGCCGGCGCCGCCGCCGGTGGCCGCGAGCCCGTCTAGCGCGCCTGTGCCGTGAGCGGTCCCTCGACCGAGCGGACCACTCTCGTGTTGTAGGCCTCCATGACCCGCGCCCGCGCCGGGGTCATCGGATAGGCCTCGGGGGCGGCGTAGGGATAGCGCGTCATGCCGTGGAAGGGGAGCGGCCCCAGCACGTCGGGCGTCGCGGAATGGAGGTCCATCTCCTTGCTGAAGCCGTCCGAGTGCAGCAGGTACGTGCGCCGCCGGCCGGGCCCCAGCGGGGGCAGCGCGCCCGCGTCGAAGCTGAGCGCGATCTCGTCGCCCGGCTTCGAGATCACGAAGAGGTCGTCGACGGCGGCCAGCAGCTCGCGCACGTCGCCCGTGCGCGTGTAGCGTCCGGGGAATGCCTTCCAGGGCGATGAGACGCTGACGCGCGCGTAGTCGTAGCCGAAGGGCTCGCGTCCGTCGGGGGACACCTCGGCCGAGAACCCGCGCTCGTGGAGATCGGCGCGGACGGCCTCCAGGCGCGCGGGCACGCCCGCAAGTGCAGCCCGCGTCCCCACCCGGGCCTGGTCCCAGTAGATCCGCATGTTCGTCACGATGCGGACGCGCCGCGCCGCGCTGCGCCAGCGGCCCGCCATCTCGACGGCCAGCGTCTGCGGGCGTCCGACCGGGATGCCGAGGTCGTCGATCACGGTCGTCCAGGCGCCGGCGGCGTCCTCGACCTGGAGCACCGGAGCCTTCATCTCGAAGCCGGCCTGGCGCGCGGCCACGTTGTCGGTGGAGAACGCGTAGTCGGTCCATCCGGTCAGGAGGAGGACGGTGTCGTCGCCCGGGCCGAGGTCCAGGGTCAGCGCGTGCTCGCCCGCGTAACCGCGGATGCGCCGGAGCGGGAAGCCGTCCACGAACCGGCGGTCCCGCCGAGCCAGACGATCGCTCACGTCGCCTCCCCGCTCGTCCGTGGCCGCGGCGACCGGATGGGGATCGCGCACGCCCACCAGCCGGAAGCGCGGCGCGGGCTGGCGCATCCCTTCGTCCGGATAGACCTCGACGTCGCCCGGGTGGTCCACGGCCAGGAGGGAGAGCCGGTCCACGAACAGCGCCTCCTCGAGCTCGTTGGTCACGCGCAGCTCGAGCCGCCCTTCGCGCGGCCGGAGCTGGTCGTCGGCCAGGCGCACGTACTCGTCGGGATCGGGATGGTTGTACTCGCCGGGGCCCTCCCAGTAGCCCATCTCGCCGCCGCCCATGAAGTCGGTGACGAACGCGAGCGCGCGGCCGTTCCAGGCGTAGAGGAACGGGCAGGACGACGGCTTGCGGTCCAGCTCCTTGACCTCGAGACGCGCGACGGCGGCGGGGGTGGCGGTGGCGCCGTCTCCCGCCGGCAGCTCGGTCTGCAGGATGCCCGCCGGCCAGAGGATGCGGACGGCGTCCGCGGTGGTGCGCGGACCCAGGCCGAACACCAGGTCGGCGGGAGCGGCGGGCGGCGTGGCGGCGGAGGTCTCGAGCCGCTCGCGCAGGCTCCCCGCCCGCAGCGTCACCTTCGACCCGACGCCGCTGCGGTTGCTCACCAGCCCGGCCAGCCGGACGGTGAGCGCATGGCTGGCGCGGCCGTGGTTCTCGAGGATGCGCAGGTCGCCCGAATCCATGCGCAGGACGACGTCCGTGTGGCCGTCGCCGTCGAGGTCGCCGGCGGCGAAGCCGGCCGCGCCCCGCGCCGCCGAGGCCGCGGGCACGGCGGCGGCCGTCACGTCCGCCCAGGCGCCGCCGCCCAGGTTGCGCAGGACGCGCAGCCCGTCCGCGCGGAGCACGAGCAGGTCGAGGAGCCCGTCGCCGTCGTAGTCCGCGACCAGCACCTGTCGCGCGTCCCGCGCCGCTTCGGGGAGATCGCTCGGCGCGAACCCGCCCTTGCCGTTGCTCATCGCGACCACGGCCGGGCCGCCCTCCACCGCGAACACGAGGTCGGGGACGTCGTCCTGGTTGAGGTCTCCGGTGGTCACGCTGCGGGCGGCCCGCACCGCGCCCAGACCCACCGCGGCCGCGACGTCGCGGAAGGTGCCGTCCCGCTGGTTCTGGAAGAGCTGGACGGCGCGGGGGCCGGCCACGAGCAGGTCGACGTCGCGGTGGTTGTCGAAGTCGGTGGGGACGACGGCCACTCCGGCCGTGGCGGCGCCGCCGAGGCCGGCCGCGGCCGCCACGTCCTTGAAGCGCGCGGTGCCGTCGTTCTGGAAGAGACGATGCGGGAGGGCGCGGCCGTCAAGGGCGGTGGTCGCGGCCAGGAGGATGTCGAGGTCGCCGTCGTGGTCGGCGTCGACGAGGGCGGCGGAGAGAGCCGGCCCCGCGCTCTCCAGGCCGGCGCCCGCCGTGACGTCGGCGAAGCGCGCGCCGTCGTTGTGATACAGGCGGGGCCCGCTCGGGCCGAGGACGAGCAGGTCCGGGCGCGTGTCGTTGTCGACGTCCGCGGCCACCACGCCCGCACCGGTGAGCGCGGGATCGAGCCCCCGGCCCAACGTCGCATCGACCAGGCGCCCTCCGTCATTCAGGTAGAGACGGAGACCGCCGGGTCCGACCGAGACGAGGTCCAGGCGCCCGTCGCCATCGACGTCGGCCAGCGTGAGGCCGCCGGGGCCGGCGGCGGGAGCGGAGGCGGGCGCGGACGGCAGCCAGCGCGCGGTCGCATCCACGAGCTGGACGGGTGGCGTGGCCGCGTCCACGAGGTCCGGCTCCGCGCCCGTGGAGGCCAGCGCCTCGGCGTACCGGCCCTGCTCGGGATAGGCGTTGGCGAGCAGCGTGCCGTATCCGCTCTCCTTGAGGGCGCGGAAGCGCTCCATCGCGCGCTGGCCCTCGTCCGCCTGGCCGGACCGCACCAGCGCGAGGCCCAGGTTGTAGACGGCGGTCGCGTTGAACGGCTCGGCGGCCACCGCGGCCCGGAGCTGCTCGATGGCCTCCGGGTAGCGGCGGTCCTGCAGGAGGAGCTGGCCGAGGTTCACGCGCGCCCCCACGTCCTGGCCGTCGAGGGCGATGACGGCCCGGAACGCGGCCTGCGCCTCCTCGGCGGCCCCGAGGCCGCGCGCGGCCAGCCCGAGCACGTACTGCGGCTGGGCCACGCCGGGCAGGAGGGGGATGGCCACCCGGGCCTCGGCGCGCGCCTCCTCGATCTTGGGGACGTTGAGCAGCGCGATCGCGAGGTTGGCGTGGGCGAGGGCCAGGCCCGGCGCCAGCGCGAGCGCTCTCCGGAAGGAGGCGGCCGCCTCCTCGTGCCGGAACTGCTCGAGGAGGCCCACGCCGACGTTGTTGGCGCGGTACGCCGCCTCCAGCGAGGCCCGCGCGGACGGGGCGGCGGAGCGCGGGGTCGGGGGAGGAGCCGGCGTCGCGCCTGGCCGCGGCGCCTGCGTCAGGGCGAGGCCCAGCGCCGGCACGGCCACCGCGGCGAAGAGTCCCGATCGGCGCGGCATGACGCCTAGGGTCGCGGCCCCGGGCGGGTGGCCCGCGCCGGGGCCGCCGGCTCCGCGACGCGTCCCTCCCCCTCGCGGACGGTGAGACGCTCGTCGGCGCGCGCGTCGACGGTGTCGGTCTTGCCGCTCGGCCACCGGACCTCGACCTTCACCGGCCCGGCGGCGGAGCCCAGGCCGAAGGTGACCGGCAGCTCGCTCTGCGAGCAGTAGCTCGACCCGCTCTTGACCGTCCGCCACTGGCGCGTGCCGCCGGAAGGAGTGACGGTCACGCGCGCCCCGATGCCGTCGCGGTTGGACGCCGTCCCGACGGTGCGGACGCGCAGCCAGTGATTGCGGTTGCCGCCGTCGTTGCGCAGGAGCCGGGCCGGCCCGTTGTTGGCGGTGATCACGACGTCGAGGTCTCCGTCGCCGTCGTAGTCGGCGTAGGCGGCGCCCCGGCCCACCATCGGCTCCTTGAAGGCGGGACCGAGCGCGTCGTCCATGGGCTCGAACCGCTTGTTGCCGGCGTTCCGGAACAGGTGCGGGGGCTGGGCGTAGCGCACGCGCGCCTGCACGGCCTGGATGTCGTCCGCGACGTGGCCGTTGGCGGCGAAGATGTCCAGGCGGCCGTCGAGGTCGTAGTCGAAGAAGAAGGCCCCGAAGCTGAGGCTGAGCAGGGTGGCCTGCCCGATCGAGGTGGTGGCGGCGTCGTCGATGAAGAGGCCGGTCCCTTCGTTGTGGTACAGGGCCATCATCTCGTTCGAGAAGTTCCCGACCACGATGCTGGGACGGCCGGAGCCGTCGTAGTCGGCGGCGTCCGTGCCCATGCCCGCCCGCGCCACTCCCGCCTCGCTGAAGGCGACCCCCGCCGACATCCCGACGTCGGTGAACGTGCCCTTGCCGGTGTTGCGGTAGAGCTTGTTGGGCTGGGTGTCGTTGGCCACGAAGAGGTCGGGCCAGCCGTCGTCGTCGAAGTCGAGCACGGCGATGCCGAGGGCCTTGGAGTTGGGGTCCACGAGGCCCGCCTTCGCGGTCGCGTCCTCGAAAGTGCCGTCCCCCTTGTTCCGGTAGAGGGCCGGGCTCTGGCCCTTGTAGGACTCCGGCGTGCAATAGGACTTGTGGGTGCCGTCGAGCGTGCAGAAGAGGTCCCTGTCGAGCGACCACTGGACGTAGTTGGCGACGTAGAGGTCGAGCCGGCCGTCCTTGTCGTAGTCGAAGAAGGCGGCGCTGGTGCCGAAGCCGCTGCCGCCGGCGCCCGACTTCGCGGTGACGTCCGTGAAGCGGCCGTTGCCTTCGTTGTGGAACAGCCGGTTCCCGCCGAGCCCGGTGAGGTAGACATCCACCCGCCCGTCGTTGTCGTAGTCGGCGGCCGCCCCGCCCAGGCCGTACATCGAGACGTCGAGGCCGGAGCCGCGCGTGGCGTCGGTGAAGGTGCCGTCCCGATTGTTGCGATAGAAGGCGGGCAGGGACGGCGCCCCCGGCTGCCCCGGCCAGCTCTTCGAGTTCGCGAACAGGAGGTCGGGCCAGCCGTCGCCGTCCAGGTCCACGAAGAGCACGCCCGCGCCCATCGTCTCCGGCAGGTACTTCTTTCCGAACGCGCCCGAGGTGTGCCGGAAGCGGACGCCGGCGGCGGCGGTGGCATCCGTGAAGGTGATGCCGGCGGCGGAGGGCGGCGCCGGCGCCGCGGTGAGGGCGGGCCGCTCGGTCACCGTCAGGAGAGCGATGGTCGCGGCCGCGAAAAGGATGACGGCAAGCAGCCGCCGGTGACTCATCGTCCCGCACCCCCATACGGGCCTTGCACCGCCGCCGTCGGCGGCGGCGCGACATGCTCGTGGATGGCCTGGCGCTCGTTGTTGTCGTGGGGGTGGAGCTGCCGGTAGGGCCCCGTGATCGCCTGCGCGCTCTCGTCCGCCTTGAACCGCGTATACAGCGTCTGCTCCTGGCGGGCCTTGTCGGCCTCGCCGAGCCCCTGCCAGCACAGCATGAGGTTGTAGTGCGCCTGCAGGTCCTCGGGATCGATCTCGAGGACCTTCTGGAGCTCGGCCACCGCCTCCCGGTACTGGCGCTTGAGGAAGAGGACGCGGCCGATCTGGTTGTGGACGACGCGGTCGCGCGGATATTTCTCGGCGGCCGTGCGCAAGTGGCCGAGGGCCTCGTCGTACTGGCCGCGGGCCTTGAGCGCGGTGGCCAGGAAGAAGTGCGTCTTGGCCAGGCCGGGATCGACCTCGAGGGCCTTGCGGAGGACCTGCTCCGCCGCCTCCATGTTGCCCTCCTGGATGCGGGCGCGGCCGACGTTGACCCATCCGTCGGCGTATCCCGGCTCCATGACCGTGACCTTCTCGAAGACGGCCTCCGCCCCCTTGAGGTCACCCTGCAGGAGGAGCCCGATCCCGTAGTCGTTCCATCGCTCGCGCACGGACTTGTCCAGCAGGGGCGCGTCCGCGGGCAGGGCCGCTCCCCGGGCCGCGACCTTCAGCGTCGCCTCCGCGCTGCTCATGATCGTGGTCGGGATGCTCGGGATGGCCTTGATGCCCCCGGAGACGTCGGAGGTATCGGCGGTGAAGACCCACTTGCCGTCGTCGTGGTCCTTGGTGACCGACGGGTCCTTGTCCGCCGGATCGCGCATCCCGCCGAAGGCCCACTGGGTGTTCCACCACGAGAACTTCCGGTAGTTCACCCTGGCCCGGAGGCGGATGGTGTCGCCGCCGTCCTCGGGGATGCGGAGCCGGTAGTGCACGGTGTCGGCGGCGCCGGGCGGGATGAGGCGGACGTAGGCGACGGAGCGCGCCATCCAGGCGTTGCGCTTGTTGATGGGGTTGCCGTGGTCGTCGAGGAGCAGGTTGCGATAGAGGTGCGCGCCGGGGTCCACGGGGCCGCGGCCGCCGTCGGCCACCGCGCCGCTATGGAGGATCACGCGGCCGCGATCGTCGGTCGCCTCCAGCTCGACCCAGGCCTCCTGCGCGTCCACGGTGCCGCCGGGGAAGAAGTGCCCGACCTTGCGCGTCCGCACCACGACCTCGATGCGGACGGATTCGCCGCGGCGGACGGTGGGGGTCACCTTGTCGATGGGGGCCACGACCTCGACCGGCGGGGCCAGGGTCGTGGCCACGGGCCCGAAGCTGCCCGACTCCTCGCCCTGGGCGAACGTGCTCGCGAGCTGGGGCTCCGCCGCGCGCGCGGCGCCGGCCGGCCCGGGGGCCGCCGTCCCCGACGCCTCCGCCACTCGCGCGAGGCCGAAGACGTCCACCGTGACCTGCCCGTCGCGCAGGAAGTCCTGGGTGACGCGGAGCTGCTCGGCGTCGCCGTTCACGAACGGCAGGGCGGTGTTGGCGGCGGGGAAGCGATGCGAGTGGATCTTGCCCTCGATCGCGGCGGGGTCCTTCGCGGCCACCAGCGGCATGTGGCAGTCCGCGCACTTCTGCGACCTGGGCGGGTAGTAGAAGGACCGCGCGCCCTCGCCCGACACGCCGGAGGCCTGCCAGTTGTCGTACTCGTTGAAGCCACGGAACCACCGGTAGCCGTTGACGGGGACGTCGAGGTGCACCTTGTGGCAGGAGGAGCAGAACTGCGCCGTCTGCTCGCGGTGGAAGGTCTTCATGAACGTCCGGCGGTGCGGCTCCGGGTCCGTATAGAGAAGATAGTCGTGGACGCGGGACAGGACGGGGTTGTCGCTGGCGGCCAGGTCGTGCAGGGGCGGGTACTCGATCGTGAAGTCGCCCTGGCCCATCGTGCTCGCCACGTGGACCACGGAGTGGCACGACGTGCAGCTCAGCCCGGCCTGGGCCTCCGGCGTGTGGATCTGCTCCTTGATCGGACGGTCGAAGCGGCCGTTGAAGAACACGGCGTGGTCGTGGCAGCCGGCGCACCACTTGGAGGGCTGCGTCCCCACGACGTCCTGCATGTACTCGACCGACTTGCGGTACCACTGGTTGTTGAAGGAGGAGAAGTGGTGCGCGGACGAGGACCACTGCTTGTAGATCTCCTGGTGGCAGCGGCCGCAGACCTGGCTGGTCATGAAGAAGTTCGAGGGGATGATGCCCCCCACGTTGGTCTGGGCGGAGGAGGGGAAGAAGGGGGCCTTGGGGCCGGCGCCCTCGCCGTCCATGGTCTCGGGTGGGAGGGCCGGGTTCGCGATGCGGTAGCGCACGGGCGCCTCCCGCCGGTCGCGGACGATCACGAGGGCGGTGGCCACGAGCACCGCGGCCAGTATGCCGAGGCCGACGCCGCCGGCCAGCCTCTCTCCGGGCGGCGCCCGCCGCGCCAGGCGCGTCGCCATCCAGGCCACGACGATCGCGGAGCCGGCGGTCGCGCAGACGACGTGCGCGCGCAGCATCCAGGCATGGGAGCGCGTGGCCCCCACGACGGCCAGGGCCACGCCGAGCCCCGCCGCCACCGCCAGCAGCGGCGCCGCCCACCGCAGCGGCCGCGGCCAGAGCCGCCACCCGGGCCGCTCTCGAGCGGCGGCAATCGCGACCACGCCGCCCAGGGCGAGGTGAAGGGCGACGCTGGCGAAGTAGAACAGGGTCGCGTCGGCGTGCGCGGCGAGGTAGGCGCTGTTGACGAGGAGGAGGAGGAAGCCGAGGGCGAGTTTCCGCACGATCAGAGCCTGTGAGAATATTCCTGGCTCCGAAGGGTGTCAACGCGCGCGGCCGGCGCCGTGCGAGGGAGGTCGGGGGCGATGGAGGCGAGGGCGCGCATGCTCGTGATCGTGGGGGTGGCGGCCGTGGTGGCGGCCGGCGCGAGCCAGCTCGGTGCCGAGGAGCGTACGAACGCGCACGACCTGATGCCGGCGCCGGCGCGCCTGGAATGGCAGCCGGGCCAGCTCGTCGTGGACCGCGCCTTCAGCCTGGGATCGACGGGCACGGCCGACCCGCGCATCGATTCCGCGCTCGCGCGCGCCCGCAGGCGCCTGGAGGGGCTCTCGAAGCTCGGCCTCGTCGCGCGGCCGGGAGGGGCCAAGGCCACCCTGGTGGTCGAGGCCGCCGGTCCCAACCTGCCCGTGCAGGCGGTGGGGGAGGACGAGTCCTACGAGCTCACGGTCACGCCGAAACAGGCCCGCCTCACCGCGGCCACCCCGCTCGGCGTCCTGCGCGGCCTGGAGACGTTCCTGCAGCTCGTGCGTGTCGAGGGGGGACGCGCGGTGGTGGCGGCGGTGAAGATCTCCGACCGCCCGCGCTTCCCCTGGCGCGGCCTGATGATCGACGTCTGCCGGCGCTGGCAGCCCATCGAGGTCGTCAAGCGCAGCCTCGACGGCATGGCCGCGGTGAAGCTCAACGTCTTCCACTGGCACCTCAGCGAGGACCAGGGCTTCCGCATCGAGAGCAAGGTCTTCCCGCGGCTGCACGAGATGGGCTCCGACGGCAAGTACTTCACGCAGGACCAGGTGCGCGAGGTGATCGCCTACGCGCGTGAGCGGGGGATCCGGGTGGTGCCCGAGTTCGACCTGCCCGGCCATTCCACGAGCTGGCTCGTGGGCCATCCGGAGCTGGGGGTGGTGCCCGGCCCCTTCTCGATCGTGCGCGAGTGGGGCGTCTTCGACAACGTCCTGGATCCCTCGAAGGACGAGGTCTACGTCCTCCTCGACAAGTTCTTCGGCGAGATGGCGGGCCTGTTCCCCGACGCCTACATGCACATCGGCGGCGACGAGGTCACCCCCCGGCAGTGGAACGGAAGCGCGCGCGTGCAGGATTTCATCTACCGGAAGAACCTCGACGGCGCGCACGGCATCCAGGCCTACTTCAACCAGCGCGTGAACGAGATCTTCACCCGTCACGGCAAGCGCATGGTCGGCTGGGACGAGGTCCTGAGCCCGGAGCTGCCCCGGAACATCGTCGTGCACTCCTGGCGGGGGCCGAAGTCCCTGGCCGAGGCCGCTCGCCTCGGCTACGACGGGATCCTGTCCAACGGCTACTACATCGACCTGCTCCATCCCGCCTCCGACCACTACGCGTCCGACCCCATCCCCGCCGACAGCACGCTCACCGCGGACGAGCGCAAGCACATCCTGGGCGGCGAGGCCACGATGTGGAGCGAGTTCGTGAGCCCGGAGACGATCGACTCGCGGATCTGGCCCCGCACGGCCGCCATCGCCGAGCGCCTGTGGTCGCCGGCCGAGGTCCGCGACGTGGCCGACATGTACCGGCGGCTGGAGATCGAGAGCGTGCGCCTGGGCGCGCTCGGCCTGAGCCACCTGTCGAGCTACGAGCCCATGCTGGCCCGCCTCACTGCCGGCAAGCCCACGGAGTCGATGCGCGTCCTGGCCGACGTGGTGACGCCGCTCAAGGACTACCGGCGGGGAGGGCAGCGCGTCTATCTCTCATCCACCCCGCTGGACCGGCTGGTGGACACGGCCCGGCCGGACAGCCTGGCCATTCGCACCGCGCAGGCCGAGGTCGATCGGTACGTCACGAGCGCGCCGGGATCGCGCGACGACGCCGCCCTGCGCCGGATCTTCACGACCTGGCGCGACAACCACGCCGTCCTGGAGCCGATCCTCACCGCGTCCGAGCTCGGCCAGGAGGCGCGGCCGCTCTCGCGCGACCTGTCCGCCCTCGGCCGGGTCGGGCTCGAGGCCCTCGACGCGATCCAGGGCGGCACGCAGGCGGGCGCGGGCTGGGCGGAGGCCTCGCGCGGCGTCGTGGAGAAGGCGGCGCGGCCCAAGGCCGAGGTCGAGCTGGCGGTGGCGCCGGTGGTGGCGAAGCTGGTCCTGGCCGCCTCCTCGCTCGATCAGCTCAAGACGATCACGCCCGCGGAGTGGAGCCGGAAGCTGGACGAGCAGCTCAAGGCGGCGGCGCGCGACCGCGGAGAGCATTGAGGATCGGTGAGGCGCTCGCGGCTCCGAGCCGTGCCGCGGGTCCGAACAACAGCGCGGGTCCCCACCCGTCCGGATCTGGGTCCGCGCCCGAGGCCCTGAAGACGGCGCCCGCGCCTCCGATCCTGCTGTGTGCCCCCGACGGTCATCCCGGTCCCTGACGTTCGTTCAAACCCGCCGGAAGCGAATCATTCACCCGTCCCGGGACGGGTAGCCTGCTGGCGATCGGCCAAGTCCTTCCATCCGATTCGTCCACGACCCCCGCCCCCACTTGGTCCACGACCCCCGCGCCCACGTAACGCCGGCGCGGGCCGTAGAAGAGCCGCGCCTCGTGATCGTTGTGGATCCGGCACAGGAGCCGGATCCGATCCACGGTCGACTTGCCTCCGACCCCGTAAGGATCGTCGTGATGGAACTCGAGCAAGCGCCGGGCCTCGCACGGGTGTCCGCTCGGGCTCGCCCACGTGCAACGCTCTCCATCCCTCTCCCGAACCGCCCGCTTGACGGCGGCCGGAATGTTCCTCGAGTCCTTCGACTGCCCGCGACTCCGCCGCGGATGCGTG
>JBGPBV010000182.1:0-12680 GCA_041481445.1 Vicinamibacteria bacterium | reverse complement strand
TGTGCACCCACAACCGCGACGCTCCTTCCGTGGTGCGGTTGTCGACGTTGTGCCGGGACGCCACCTCGAACGAGAGGAGCGCCTCGTCCTCTCCCAGGGCCTGCTCGACCTCGGCCAGCCGCGGCCGCTCCGGCCGGCGCACGGCGGCCAGGCGCGGGTCCGCGCGCAGCATCTCCGTGCGCGCCGCCGACTCCTCCAGCTCGAGGCGCTCGAGCTCGCGCACGGCCGCTTCTCGCGCCGGCCCATCCGTCCCCAGCAGGCGGCGCTGCGCCTCCGCGATGGCGCCGAGCAGGGCCGTGTGCCGCTCGCGCCGGGGACCGGAGGAGGCGAGACGGCCGGTGGCGAGGGCGGCGTCCAGCTCGTCCAGGAGCACGCGGGCCCGCCGCCGCTCGAGCACGGAGAAGGCCAGCTCGCGGTCGGCGTCGGGGAGGGGGCTCGTGGAGAGCAGGTGGCCGGCCAGGCGGTCGTAGGCGAAGGACCACATGGAGAAGACGCGCGCCCGCACCAGTCCGTCGTCCTGCAGGTCGCGCATGGACTCGATCGCGTCGAGGGCGGAGAGCGAGTCCGCCACCGCCTGGTCGCGGGGGCCGGTCATCCAGCGCATCCGGGCGCGGGCCAGCCAGGCGATGTTCGAGTACCAGCGGCTGCCGCGCGCGAGGTCGAGGGCCTCGGCGACGAGGCGCCAGGCCTGCGCCTCGTCGCGCGGCTCCGATTCCAGCAGGCTCAGCGCCAGCCCGCGCAGGCCGAGGATCAGCCCGGCGGTCTCCTTGGTCTCCCGGCTGATCTCCAGGCCGAGCCGGTAGTGCGCGCGGGCCTCTTCGCCCGCGAGCAGGTCGCCCAGGTACAGGTGGGCGCGCGCCTCCGTCCCGCGGTTGCCCCCGGCCTGGGCCGCGGCCAGGGCCTCGCGGGCCAGCGGCACGATGTCCTCCGGCTGCGCGAGGTCGAGGACGGCCAGACGGAAGCCGCTGAGGACGAGGTTCCCCCGGTGCCGCGCCTCGTCGTAGAAGTCGCCCGCGCGCCGGCACAGCGCGGCCGCCCGCCTGGTGTAGTCGGCGGCGTCCTCGATCCGGCCCACCTCCAGGTACACGCCGCCCAGGCCGCCGAAGCAGAGGGCCTGGAGGTCCAGCGGCCCGTCGGGCACCACCGTCGCCTCGACCTCCTTGTACTGGCGCCAGGCGCCGCCGAAGTCGCCCTTGCGAAAGGCGAGCGCCGCCTCCTCGTTGTGGACCCAGGAGGCCAGCCAGCGGTCGCCGCTCGTCGCGGCCAGCCGCCGGGCGGCGGCGATCTCGGCCTCGAACTCCGCCGCGCGATGGCGCCGGTTCAGGAAGAGGCCGAGGCCGAGCCGGGCCAGCACCTCGCCGCGCGCGTCGCCCTTGGCGGCGAAGCCGGCCGTGGCCTGGCGGTACATCGGCTCCGCGGCGTCGCGCCCGGCGTCGCCGGCGATGCGGGCGAGGAAGAACCGCGCCCGGTCGTTGCGCGGATCGCGCGCGAGCAGGGCTCCCAGCCGCGCCTCCGCCTCGCCCGCGCGGCCCTGCCGGGCGAGCAGCCAGAAGCAGCGGTAGGCCTCCAGGGAGGCGGGCTCGCGCTGGACTCGCACCTCGCACTCCGCGGGGGTGACGCGCGGCGGCTCCTCGGCCCGCGCCGGCGCGGCCGCGGCGAGGACCAGCAGGACGACGGGTGCGCGCGCGGTCGGCATGGCCGAGGGCCGCCCCTCAGTCGAGGCGGAGGACGAACGTGGGGGACGTGACCCGCCCGCCGTCCGGGGTCCTCGCCTCCACCTGCCAGAGCAGTCGCGCGCCCGGCGGCACGGCCGCCAGCGCCTTCGCGGGCACGAGGTACTCCGGGCGGTCGAGGTCGCGCGCCCGATCCACGACGTCGAGGCGCTCCGTCGCCACTTCGATGCGGTAGCGCGTCCCCGGGGGGCCGCCCGACCAGCGCAAGAGGCAGCTCGCCCGCGGCACCGGGGCCGTCTCCGGCAGCAGCGAGCGGATGGCCAGCCGCTCCGTATCGCGGAAGAGCGGCCGGTCCGTCTCCGGGCCGTGCCGGACGAGCAGGGCTCCCGCCGCCGCCAGCGCCGCGACCGTCGCCGCCACACCGATCCAGCGCCACTCGGTCCGCGAGGGAGCGGCGGCCGCGAGGCGCGGGGCCTCCGCCGGCTCCATCCGGGCGACCTCCATCGCCAGCCGCCACGCCTCCGCGCAGGCGGGACACTCCACGGTGTGGCTCACGAGCGCGCGGGCGGTTCCGGGATCCGTCTCTCCGCGGGCCGCCTCCCAGAGAACGGACGGCTCGGGACAGTCCGCGCGCGGGGCGGCGTCGCGGGACGATCCGAGCCACGCCTCTCGCAGCACGTCCGGCCCTCTCTCGTCCCCGCTCATGGTGTGATCCCCTTCGACCCCAGGCACCGTCTCAGGTCGGCCAGGCCGCGATAGACGAGGTTCTCGACGCGCTTGGCCCCCCAGCCGAGGACGCGTGCGGCCTCCGGCACCGTGTGGCCCTGGAGGTGGAGCACGACGGCCAGGCGCCGCGCCTCGACCAGGCCACGGAGGCAATCCCGGAGCGCGCCCGAGATCTCGCGCGCGGCGTGCAGGCGCTCGGGATCCGCGGTCGCCCCCTCGGCCGCGACGTCACCCTCGCCCGCCGCCGGGTCGTCTCCACCGTCCAGGGGCACCTCGCGCCGCCGCCGCCGGCGTCGGATCTCGTCCACCGTCGCGGTGTAGGCCACCTTCCAGAGATAAGACGCCGGCCGGGGCCCGGATCCCTCACCGCGGTGCTCGAGGAGCTTGAGCGCCGCGCACTGGACGATGTCGTCCGCGTGGTCCGCGAGCCAGGGCGGGCAGATGCGCCGCACCGCGCGCGCGAGCTGCTGGCGGATCCGCGCAGGGTCGTCCTCGGCCAGGGGCGGCGCCGGCCGCCCCTGGTCCGACCGGGCACTCGCGGAATCCTCCCGCTCGCCCACGCCACCGCCCTCGGAGAGAACGCTGGCGGATTCTACGCCTTCAGGGCTGCAGCTCGGACGTCACCGTCGCCCCTCCCATCTGGGGCAGGGTCGCCGTCGTCTTCACGACCTTGCGCGAGTCGGTCGCGATCCAGAGCGTGACCTGTCCCGGCTCGCCCTCCGCGGACGTGATCTCCGCCTTCCAGGCCTTGAACGTCCCGGCGGCGACGCTGACGTCTTCCGTCCCCACGACCTTGATCTGCTTGAGCGCGACCTTCTGCTTCTGGAGATCGAAGTTGCGGAAGGTGGTGGTGTAGCCGTCGGCCAGGGGCAGGTGGGCGAGGGCTTCGGCCGTGGAGGCGCCGTCCGCGAAGACGATGCCGCCGACGTCGGCCGCGATGGGCCGGCTCTGGCCGTTCATGGAGAACGTCCCGGTGGCCTTGCCGTCCTTGAAGCTCAGCTCCACCTCGACCGGGCCCTGCTTGACGCTCCGCCTGGTGACGGCGAGGGTCCCTTTCTCGACGGTGGTGCTGTCCACGGCCAGCCCCATGGGCAGCGTCGCGTTGTCCGTGACCACCCAGGTTCCGGAGTCCTCCTTGATGCTGCGCGTCACCGACATCGGCATGCTCTGGCCGCCCGCGGCCAGGGTTCCCTTGTAGCTCGACGTGCCCGCGGCGAGGTCGGCCGCGGGTTTGGGCGCGCCCACCGCCGCGGGATCGGCCTTCTTGGCCAGGACCACCGTCTTCGGGTCGACCGAGATCTCCTTCAGGCGCGCCGAGAGCTCGGGGGTCAGGTCGGTCTGCGCGCGCCCGCCCAGGTGCTTCGCGAAGAACGCCTCCCCGGCCGCGAAGAGGCTCATGCTGTTCACGGGCCGCGCGAAGCCGTGGCCCTCGTCCGGGGCCAGGATGTACTCGACGGGGAACCCGCGGTCGCGCAGGGCGATGACGATCTGCTCGGACTCCGCCTTCTTCACGCGGGGATCGTTCGCTCCCTGGGCGACCAGGAGGGGCGTGCGGATCCTGGCCGCGGAGAACAGGGGCGACTGCCGCTCCAGCTGCTTCTTGCCCTCGGCGTCCTTCGGGTTGCCCATGCGCTCGTAGAACATCTTGCGGCCGGCCTCCCAGTAGGGCGGGATCGAGTCGAGCAGGGTGATCAGGTTCGAGGGGCCCACGATCGACACCGCGGCCGCGTAGAGGTCGGGAGTGAAGGCGACGCCGGCCAGGGTGGCGTAGCCGCCGTACGATCCGCCCATGATGCCCACGCGCCTGGGATCGGCGATGCCTTCCGCCACCAGGTGCTTCACGCCCCAGGTGAGGTCGTCCTGCATGAGGTCGCCCCACTGCTTGTTGCCGGCGTTGAGGAACTTCTTGCCGTAGCCCACGGACCCGCGGAAGTTCGGTTGGAGCACCGCGTAGCCGCGATTGGCCAGGAACTGGGCGAGGTTGTCGAAGCCCCAGTTGTCGCGCGCCCAGGGCCCACCGTGGGGGAGGACGATCAGGGGCAGGCCCTTCGCGGGCACGCCTCGGGGCAGGGTCAGGAAGGCCGGGATCTGGAGCCCGTCCGACGACGGGTAGCGGAGCGCCTTGACGCTCGCCATGTGCTCGCGCGGGATGCGCTCGCGCACCTTGTACTGCGGGGTCAGCGCCTTGGACTTGCGGTCGAAGAGGTACCGCTCCCCGGGATCGACGTCGCTGCTCGCGGTGATGAACCAGAGCTGGTCGTCCGCGGTGGCGGAGCCGACGGAGATCTCGCGGCCGGGCAGCTTCTGCTCCAGCCGCTTGAAGTCCGCCTCCACCGTCTGGTCGCGGAAGTAGTGGCGCGTCCGCTCGTCCTCGTACGACGTCGCCACCAGGAGGTCGGTGGCGCTGGAGAAGATCGCGTTGCCGAAGTCGACCTTGCCCGCCGGGTCGGACTCCACCGGCTCGTCCTTGCCCGTCGCGGGATCGAACAGGACGAGCCGGCTGAGGTCGGCGTCACCCTTGTTGGTCTCCATGTACGCGTGCGTGCCGTCCTTGTGGAACCGCGTGACCCCGCAGCTCTCGAAGACGGTGCAGGAGTAGATCTTCGTGAAGCCGGCGGCGTCGACGCGCAGGATCTCGGTGTCGCCGTTGTCGGCCACCCGGGAGGCCAGCCGCAGGTTCCCCCCGAGGTCGAAGTCCCATCCCGCGATCTTCTCGGTGTTCTGGCGCAGGAGCTTGCGCTCGCCGGTGGAGACGTGCACCTGGTAGACGTCGTGCCAGGAGGCGTCGCGGTCGTTGAGGCCGACGTAGATGACGTCGGGATCGCCCTTGGGCACGGCGTAGATGAGGGCGCGCGCGCCCTTGGCGTCGGTGATGTTCCGCGCGGGGGGCGCGTCCTTGCCCGTCTCGGTGGCCGCCGCCGGGTCGACGGCGTAGACGTTGTAGTTCTCGTCGCCGTCCTTGTCCTGCACGAACAGGATGTACTTGCTGTCCCGGCTCCAGAAGTAGCCGGGGATGGGCCGCTTCGTGTCGGCGGTCACGAGGCGGGCCGCCGAATAGGGCTCCCCCGTCTTCTTGACCCAGACGTTGCGCGTCTCCTTCCACGGCTTCAGGAACGCGATGTACTTGCCGTCCGGGGAGAGCTGCGCGGCCGCGATCTCGGGGTTGCCGAAGAACAGCTCGCGGTCGAGGAGGGGCGGGAGGCCCGCCGCCGGCCTGGCCGGCGCGGCCTTGGCCGGGGCCGCGGCCAGGGCGGGGACGGCGAGCGCGCCGGCCAGGAGGACGCCGGCGAGCCGGACCACGAGCGGCGCAGTTCTCTTCATTTTCTTGATCCTCGCGTGAGGCGGGACGGACGTCGAAAGTGGTGACGACGACAGTAGCGCCCCGGCGGCGGGGGCGTCAAGGGAGCGCCGTCCGCCGCGATCCCCTATACTCTGAGGCCCCATGACCCGGGCCGCCGTCCTCCTGCTTCCGCTCCTCCTGGCCGCCCCCGGGCTGCAGGCGCAGTGGCAGACGGTCGCGCCCGGCGGCCAGACCATGTGCGCGGACGGCTCCCCTTACCGGTTCTTCGTCCACGCCGGCGATCCGGGCAAGCTGCTGGTCGAATTCGAGGGGGGCGGCGGCTGCTGGGACGACGCGACCTGCGCGACCTCGATCTACACGCGCGCGATCACGCTCGATCCCGTGCAGGTCGAGCAGAGCGGCCAGCTCGTCGGCATCTACGACCGGAACAACCCCGAGAACCCCTTCCGGGACTGGACCCACGTCTACGTGCCGTATTGCACGGGTGACCTGCACTGGGGCAACAACGACAAGACCTATTCGGGACCGACGGGCCCGTACGTCGTTCATCACCGCGGCGCCGTGAACGCCACCGCCGCCCTGTCCTGGGCCTACGAGAACGTGCCCGCCCCCCGCCAGGTGTTCGTCGCCGGTTGCAGCGCCGGCGGGTACGGCTCGATCCTCTGGTCGGCCTACGTCATGGCCCACTACCCGGGCGCCTCCGCCGCCCATCTCTCCGATTCCGCCGCCGGCGTGGTGCCGCCGGGCTTCTTCGCCACTCCGCTCGCGAACTGGGGGGCGAGCGCGGCCTGGCCGAGCTTCATCCCGTCCCTGGCCCTCGATCGCCTGGACATGTCGAGGGTGACCATGGCGGACTTCTACAGCGGCGTCGCCGGGTTCTACCCGCTGTCCGCGTTCTCCGAGTTCAACCGCACGGGGGACACGACCCAGCTCTTCTTCTACATCCTCACCAAGAACGGCCTGGCCACGCAGGCGGAGTGGGCGGCCGGGATGCAGTCCTCGGTGGCCTCCATCCGGTCCACGAACCCGAACTTCTTCAGCTACACCGCCTCCGGTTCAGATCATTGCGTCATCAACAGCGCGGCGCTCTACACGACCGAAGTCGGCGGTGTGCGCCTGGTGGATTGGCTCCGCCGTCTGGAGGAGACGAAGAGCCCGGGCAGCGTGCCCTAGACGCCGCGCCGCGGCTCTGGTTATCATCGGCGCATGTGCCGAAACATCCGACCCCTGTTCAATTTCGCGCCTCCCGCCACCGAGGAAGAGGTGCGGAACGCCGCCCTGCAGTTCGTGCGCAAGATCTCGGGCGCGACCAAGCCCTCCAAGGCGAACGCGGAGGCGTTCGACGCGACCGTCGAGGAAGTGACCGAGTCCTGCCAGCGGCTCCTGAAGTCGATGGTGACGACGGCGCCGCCGCGCGACCGCGAGACCGAGGCCGCCAAGGCCCGCGAGCGGGCGCGCCAGCGCTTCGTCTGAACGGCCGTGGACCGCGCCGGAGTCGTGCGGTCGCTCTTCTCGGCACCGCGCGCCCTGATCGGCGTGGTCCACGTCGGCGCCCTGCCCGGCACGCCTGAGTCCAGGGACACCGTCGACGTTCTCGCCGAGCGCGCGGTCGCGGAGGCGCGCACGTACCAGAGCGGCGGCTGCCACGGCCTCATGATCGAGAACATGCACGACCGGCCCTATCTCAAGGGCACGGTCGGCCCCGAGGTCGTGGCCGCCATGACCGCCGTCGGCCGTGAGGTCCGGCGCGCGGTCACGCTGCCCCTCGGAGTGCAGGTCCTGGCCGGCGCGAACCTGGAGGCCGTGGCGGTCGCGCAGTCCTGCGGCGCCGCCTTCGTCCGCGTGGAAGGGCTCGTGTTCGCCCACGTGGCCGACGAGGGCCTGATCGAGTCGAGCGCGGGCCGGGTGATGCGCTACCGCAAACAGGTCGGGGCCTCGGTCCGAGTGTTCGCCGACATCAAGAAGAAGCACTCCGCCCACGCCATCACCGCCGACGTCGACCTGGCGGAGACCGCGCATGCGGCCGAGTTCTTCCTGGCCGACGGCGTGATCGTCACCGGCGTCGCCACCGGACGCGCGGCCGATCCCGCCGAGGTGCGCGTGGTCTCGGAC
Organism: Vicinamibacteria bacterium; assembly: GCA_041481445.1. GTDB lineage: Bacteria > Acidobacteriota > Vicinamibacteria > Fen-336 > Fen-336 > AA29. Next base: position 4,868 of record JBGPBV010000182.1, on the reverse strand, counting down.
TCGGTCGGCATTCCGACCCTCGTGGGATCGGGCATCACCGCCGACAACGTGGCCGAGTTCGCCGCCGCGGATGCCTTCATCGTGGGATCGTGGCTCAAACGCGAGGGCGCGTGGACGAACCCGCCGGACCCGTCGCGCGTGGCCGCCCTTGCCCGCGCCGTGGAGATGCTGCCGCGGCCGTGACCCCCGAGACCTTGTTCTCCATCGCCGGCGCCGTCGTGCTGCCCGGATGGGCACTCCTCGTCTTCGCGCCGCGCTGGAAGTGGAGCGCGCACCTGCTGGCTCCCGTCGTCATCCCGGCGCTGCTCGGCGTCTTGTACGTGTCCCTTCTGGTGACGCACTACCGCGGCGCCCAAGGCGGGTTCGGCTCGCTGGCGGAGGTGCGGCGGCTCTTCGACCAGCCGGCGCTCCTGCTCGCCGGCTGGGTCCACTACCTGGCCTTCGACCTGTTCATCGGAAGCTGGGAGGTCCGCGACGCGCGGCGCGCCGGGCTCCGGCACGGGCTCGTGATCCCGTGCCTCCTGCTGACCCTCCTGTTCGGTCCCGCCGGCCTCCTGTCGTATCTGGTGGTCCGCAGCGTGCGGCTTCGCCGCCTCTCCATCGACGGAGAAGAGGGTCCTACATGAAGTTCGGTGTGTGGAGATCCGACAGCGTCGCCGCCTGATCGGCGGTGAACCCCGCGTGCTCGAGCCGGCGCCGCCGGCCCTGGTCCATCGTCTCCAGCAGCGCGCGGAACGCGTCATGCCCCCGCGCGATCGCGCGCGGGTCGTCCGAGCCCGCGGCCAGGACGACCAGCGCGTCCTGCAGCGCGTGGGGTGGCCCGCCCGCGCCGTGCAGGGTGGCGGCGCGGTGCCGCACGGCGGCCTCGAGCCGCCCGTAGAGGGTGGGGTCGTGCGACAGGGCGTGGCGCACGTGGGCCAGGCCGAAGTGGACGTGCCGTGACTCGTCGTTGCGCGCGCGGCGCGCCAGCTCCGCCGTGGCCTCGTCCGGAGCGTGCTCCTCGATGAAGTGGAGGAGATCGAGGAAGGTGCCCTCGCCGAGCACGGACAGGAGGAACGTGGCCTCGGTGAAGTCGGCGGATTCCATCAGCGAGAGCAGCGATCGCGCCGTCGTCACCGCGGACACGCCGGGCGCGCCGCCGCCGGCCCGCGCCCGCTTGAGGAACACGTCGATGTGGCGCGCCTCGTCCGCGAGCTGCGTGGCCAGGAACTGCGCGACCTCGGTGTAGGCGGGGTGGATGCGCGGCAGGAAGCGCGCGGGCACGTAGAGGGCGGAGAGCTCGTTCTCGGCCAGGAAGCCCATGGCCTGCCCGACCGCGCGCTCCAGCGCGGGAGGCAGCGGCCGGACGGTGTGCCACGGGATCGCGGTGGTGGGGTCCCACTGGGCCGACACCGCCTGGTCGTAGAGCGCGCCGATCTCCGGCGGCGCCACGTGGTCGCGCTCGAGCAGCGCGAAGGGATAGGCGGGTCCACCGGGCTCGACGCGCGCGCCGCGCGGGGCGAATCCGGTGTGCGGGTCGGCCGCCTCCGGCATCGGGCTGGCGGCCAGGAGGTCGGCGGCGAGGATGCGGCCTTCGCGCCGGACGAGCGGAGCTGGAGGCGCGCCGGATCCGCGCGGTACACCGAGCGTGCCCCGTCGCAGGAGATGGCGGTCACGGCCGTCCGGCGTCGTCTCGCGGTCGAGGTACTCGTGCCGCTCGACCCGGCACCACGACGGCAGGTCGTCGCGCAGGCTGGAGGCGGACGACAGGACGGCGAGGACGCCACCCGGCTCGAGGAGGTCGAGGGCGGGCCGCACGATCGCGAGGAGCCCGCCCCCGAGCGCCAGCTCGCCGCCGTCCACGGCCAGGGCGGCGAGGGGCGCGGTCACCAGAGGCCCTGCTCGTCCAGGGCCGCGCGCAGGCTCGCGTATCCCTCCTCGCGCGGAGGCAGCCACTGCTTGAGCCCTTCGAGCTCCAGGATGCGCCGGTGCCCCGGGTCGTCCCAGCTCATCGCGAACAGCGCCTCCTGGAAGGCGCGCGCGCGGCCGGCGTCGAGGGAGGGGAGCGCGTCGAACATGCAGTGGTCGAAGCCCGGCGTCGTCCAGAGGACGTCGATGCGGGACCGGTCCACGCGCCCCGCCGCCTGTTCGTTCACCCACACGAGGTCGCCCACGGTGCCGGCGTCGGCCCGCCCGTCGTGCAGCGCGGCCAGCACGTCCAGCTCGCTGGTGCCGGTGTCGCCGTGCTTGCCGAGGTCGGTGTCGAAGCGGAGCAGCTCCACCCGGGCCAGGTCCACGCCCTCCGCGCGCAGGAAGTGCAGGGGGAGGATGCGGGCCTGCGTGGAGTCGCGGCTGCCCACGGCCAGGCGCTTGCCGTGCAGGTCGGCCAGGGCGTGGAGGCCGGCCTCGCGCCGCACGAGGATGCGCGCGGTGAAGTCGCGGTCGGAGTCGCGCATGACGAGCGACCGCGACTTGCCGTCCGTCCTCCGCTGGACGCGCAGGTGGGCGAGGGGCGTGTTCCAGGCGACGTCGATGTGGCCGGCCAGCAGCTCCTCGACCTGGCGCTCGTAGTTCGAGAACAGCGCCACGTCGGCGGGGACCTCGCCCTCCACGAGGTACGCGCGGATCCCCTCCCAGATGGTCACGACCTTGGGGTCGTAGGCGACGGCGCCGATGAGCAGCGGCCGGGCAGCCATGGTCAGAACAGGGGCAGGCCGGTGAGGGCGCGGCCGATGAAGTCCTGGAGATGGTCGACGGTGGGCGCCATCACCCAGCCCGCGCGGGCGTCGCGGAAGAGGCGCTCGAGGGGGAGGTGCTTGGAGAAGGCGGCCCCTCCGCAGGCCTTCATGGCGAGGTCGGTGACGTCCACCGCCGCCTCGATGGCGGCCAGGCGCGACTGCAGGACGAACAGGGGCGTGGTCGGCGAAGGCCGCTCGACCTCGCCGAGCGTGTAGCCCAGCAGGGCCCGCGATTGCTCCGTGCGCACGCTCATCTGGGCCAGGCGGGCCCGCAGCCCGGGCAGGTCGCGGAGCTTCTCGCCGGTGTGCTCGAAGCCGGCCCCGCTCAGGTGCGCCGCCGTCGCGCCCACCGCCGCCCGGCACAGGCCGTTGGCCATGGCCGCGGTGCCGAGGGCGAACCAGGGCAGGATGACCTCGAGCATGGCCTTGGCCCCTTGACCCTGCGCGGTGATGAGGTCGGCGCTCGTGACCTTCATGTCCTCGAGGCTCACGGGCGCGGACTCGTTGCCGCGGAGGCCCAGGCCGTCGAATCGCCCCGCGACCTTCAGCCCCGGCGCGCCGCGGCGCGCGAGGTAGAGCGTGGACTCGAGGGGGGAGGCGGCGCCGGGCTGCTGCCCGCTGGAGACGTAGCTGTCGACGTGGCTGGCCGCGGTCACCCAGGACTTGGCCGCGCTCGTCCGGAAGCCGCCGTTGCTGGCCACGATCTTCGAGACGGGCGCCCAGAACTGGGATCGCGAGCCCTTCTCCGAGAGGGCGAGCGTGGTCAGGTGCTTGCCCGTCGCGATGTCCCTGAGCAGCGCGTCGCGGTCTGCCAGCGTCTCCGAGGAGGCGATGGCCTGGGCGGCGCTGACGTGCATGACGTAGACCATCGCGGTCGAGCCGCAGCCCTGCGCGATCTCCTCCACCACGGCCGCGAAGGCGCGCGGCCCCTGCCCCTGGCCACCGAAGGCGGGATCGACGCACAGGCCGAGAAGGCCTTCGCGGCCGAGCGCGCTCACGCTCTCGGCGGGGAAGCGCGCCTGCTGGTCGACCTCGGAGGCATTGCGGGCGGCCGTGCTGCGGGTGATCTCCGCCGCCCGCTCGGCCAGACGAGCCGTCTCGCCATCGATCCCATACACGTGGGGCATCCTGTCCCTCCTCGTTGCTTGTCCGCGCGCGAACGTGACGACGATCCGCCGACCTTACCCCGGCCGCTTCCGAAGCGTCAAGGCGGCGCCGCCCCTACTAAAGATGATGCTGGAGACCGACACGGGCGCCGCGGTGTGACGCAAATCGCTTCCTTCAGGGCATGATCCGCCCCAGACTCTCTCCAACCTTCGAACCCGGTTCCCGGTACCCGCCCGGCGCAGGGGAGGGGCAACCCCCGTCTCGGATCTCCCTCTCGTCGAGCAGCAAGAGAGCGAGGCTCGCCATGCGGAAGGTCCTCCTAGCCGTCGCGGCCGTGTTGTCGGCGGCCGCGCTGGTCGCGGCCCCGCCGGCGCGACGGGCGACCCGGAAGGTGCGCGTCGGCGACCCCGTGGTGTCCCGCGAGCTGCAGGAGGCGGGCGCGCGGCTCATCGCGGACTACGGCGCCTTCCAGCTCCTCGAAGCCGATGCGGCCCGGGTCGCCCCCCTGATCCATTCCGGGAGCGTCGAGGCGCGTGACGGGGACGACTTCATCCTCCTCAACTCCCGCGCCATCGAGACCGGCAGCGACGAGGCCCGCCACGCGCGCGCGCGCGTGCCCCCGCCCGAGTTCCAGGGCCGCCGGCTGCACCTCGTCCAGTTCGCGGGCCCGATCAAGCCCGAGTGGTACGCCGCCCTCCAGGGCACCGGGGTCCAGGTCGTCACCTACATCCCCTCCAACGCCTACCTCGTCTACGGCGACGAGGAGAGCCTCGCGCGCGTCCGATCGCTGGGCGAGGCCGTGCAATGGGACGGGTCGTTCACCGCCGCCGACCGGATCCATCCCCTGGCCCGCGGCCAGGTGCGCCCGGGCCGGGAGACGGAGAGCCTCGCGGGCGGCGACCTCTACGCCGTGCAGCTCGTGGCCGACCCACCGGCGAACGAGACGACCTCGCGCGTGATCGACACCGTGCGGCGCGACGCCGTCCGCAGCCGCTTCCGGCTGCTGGGCTACGAGAACGTGATCGTGCGCCTCGACCCCGCGCA
>JBGPBV010000181.1:0-12696 GCA_041481445.1 Vicinamibacteria bacterium | reverse complement strand
GGTCGCACCACGGGATCGTCTGCACCGGGGAGGCGTACACGAAGGTCGTGAAGCTCACGTTCGCCCGGGGGGCCAGGATCCCAGACCCATCGCGCCTCTTCAATTCCAGCTTGGAAGGCCACACGCGAAGGGCGATCGACATCCACGAAGGGGAGAAGGTCGACGCGGGCGCGTTCAAGGCGCTCGTGAAGGCCGCGGTGGCCCAGAATGGCCCGCCGGCGACGAAACGGTAGACCCTGAGGTGCAATTCCGAGCTCGGCGCGCGGCGCATGAAGGCAGGAGCGAAGGCCAAGCCAGGTGCGAGGGAGGCCAAGCCGATCAAGGTGCGAAGAGGCGAGAAGGTCGCCGTCCTCTGGAGGAACGATGAGACAAGGAAGCGACTAAAGGGGCCGATCCGGTCGAAAGGAATGAACGACATCGGTGACGCGCGCGGCCGTGAGGCATAGCTGACCCTCGACAGGTCGGGCAACGTCTTGCAAGGCCCGTTCAAGTACCTCTACTCGGACCCGGTCTACCCGCCGGGACGCGCGGGCATGGAGTACCCCTTCACGCTCGAGTGCACACGGCTTGGGCTGGTACCTCTCGAGTAGCACCTGTTGACGTTCCGCGGTCGGCGTGAGGCGGTCCAATCGGTGGGGCCGAGGCAGCCCGGACTCCTCCTAAGTTCGCTGGCGGTCAAGATCGAGTGGGTCCGGCTCGTCTGGCGTAGACAGCTGTTTCTCGGTTCGAATCCGACCTGAGGAGCCACCCCGGCCCGGCGCTCTTCGCTTCACTGCGGCAGCCGGTACGCCACCCGGTGCCGCACCACGACCTTCCCGTGGCCGGACACCTTCACGGAGATCTTCCGCACCCGACCGGGCGGGCCAGAGCGGTCGGGCGCGAACCCCAGGACGTACTGCGAGCGCAGGTCGGCCACGATCTCGTCGAGGACCTGGGGTAGCGCGGCTTCGTTCGGCAGCTTGAAGAGGCGCCCGCCCGTGATCTGGGCCAGCCGGCCCGGCTCCTTCAGGGCCTGCTGCGGGTCCGGCCCATCGGCGCCCGGCGCCGCCGGGTAGGCCACGGGGTAGATCGTGACCGCGTGGGACTCGACGGCCTTGTCGAGTGCCGCCGGCTCCGTGGCGCTCACCGTGTCGATGCCGTCCGTGAGCAGCACGAGCGCCGATCGGCCGTTCGACCCCGACAGCGCGCGCAGGCTGAAGGCGATGGCGTCGCGTACCGCGGTGTTGCCGCCCTCGGGCAGCGTCCGCACCCGCTCGAAGAGCGCCTCCGGATGCTCCCGGTCGAAGTGCTCCAGCCGCTGGGTCTGGTCGAAGAAGACGACGATGATCTCCTGCGCGTTGGGCAGGCTCGACAGGAACCGGACGGCCACGTCCTGCGACCGCCGCAGCGTCTCCAGCATGCTGTCGCTCGTGTCGACGAGCAGCGCCACGTCGAGGGAAGTGGACCGGCCGCCCTCCCCCGTGCGGGCGCACATCTCGATCTTCTGGCGGCGGCCGTCCTCGGCCACCACGAAGTCGCGGGCGGTCAGGCCCTCGATGGGCCGCCCCTGCGCGTCCTCGACGGTCACGGCCACGTTGACGAGCGAGGTCTCGGCCGAGAAGACGGCCACGGTCTGCGCCGCGCCGGCGGACGGCGCGGCGAGCCCGGCGGCGAGCGACACGGCCGCCAGCAGTGGCGAGTGCGGGGCCACCTACTTCGCGGAGGCCGCCGCCTCCGTGGCCTTCGGTGTGCTCAGGTAGCCGGTGATCCGGTCCTTCTGGACCGCGTAGACGACGATCTCGTTGAGCTGCCGCGAGCCCTTGCGGTAGAACTGCACCGGCTCGAGGAGCGTCTTGTCCTTCTTCTCGATCTCGACGTCGTCCACCACGAGCACCATGTTGAACTTGTGCCGCTTGGGGTCGGCGTCCTTCAGGCGTACGGCCACCGGGCCGACCGCGGCCGGCGACTTGCCCTTGGCCAGGTCGAACTCGTAATACTCGCGCAGGCCCGTGCGCTTCAAGGCGGCGACCTCGTCCGCGTTGCGCGCGATGAGGCCGCTCTGCTCGCCGAGGTCCCCGATCGCGTGCTGAAGCTGGGCCTGCGTCTCCTCGATCGCCGCCTTGCTGGCCGCCACGTCGTCCTTCACCTTGCCGACCTCGCCGCCGAGCGACTCCAGGTCCGCCTGGCCCTGGCGCTGCTCCTCCCGCAGCTGCCGGGCCGCCGCCGCCGTCTTCTCGAGCTCGGCCGCGGTGACGCCGGCCCGCTCCCCGATCGTCACCGTCTGGCCGCGTACGGCCGCCAGCCCCAGGTCCAGCTCCTTCGCCCTCAGGTCCAGCTCCTTCGTCCTCTTGTCGGACTTCGTGGCCTGGTCCGTCAGCTGTGCGATCTGCCGGCGCGCGTCGCGAAGCTCGACGAGGAGATACGCGGCCAGCCCCAGGGCAACGACCGCCAGGCCGATACCCACCATGGCGATCGCCTTCCCGGGGCCACTCCCGGCAGTCGACGGCGTCGTCTCCGGCGTGTCCAGGATCGAGGTCATTCTCCCTCCTGCCCCCGCGGGGGAAACGCGGATCGTACATGAGTCGAGGCGCCTTGGGCGCCGGCCCGGGGAGGGTCCGCGTGCCGCCCCGTGACGACACGTCCCTTCGGTGTGATGATCAGCCGCGGCGGAGGGAGGAGGGCACGTGAGACAGGGACACGCACGGCTCGTCGGACCACTGGCGGCGATGCTGCTCGGCTGGGCTTCGCCCGGCGCGACGGCGGCACCGCCGCCCGCCTCCCGGACGGCCCCGGCTGCCCCCGAGGCGAAGGCCAAGGACGACCCCTACGCCCCGCTGACCTACCGGTTCATCGGCCCGCCGGGCAACCGAACGAGCGCGGTCGTGGGCGTGCCCGGGGATCCCAATACCTACTACGTCGGCGCGGCGTCAGGCGGCGTCTGGAAGTCCACCGACGGGGGCGCACACTGGAAGGCGATCTTCGATGACCAGCCCGCCCAGTCGATCGGCGCCATCGCGATCGCGCCCTCCGACCCGAACGTCGTCTGGGTGGGCACCGGGGAGAGCTTCATCCGCAGCGACGTCTCGCTCGGCAACGGCGTCTACCGGTCGAGCGACGCCGGCAAGACGTGGACGCACGTCGGTCTCGAGAAGACCGGGCGCATCGCCCGCGTGATCGTCGATCCGCGCAATCCGGACGTCGCGTTCGTCGCCGCCGTCGGCACCGGCTACGGACCGCAACCGGAGCGCGGCGTCTTCCGCACGAAGGACGGCGGCCGGAGCTGGGAGCGCGTCCTGTTCGTCGACGAGAACACGGGCGCGTCCGACCTCTCGATGGACGCCACCAACCCGCGCATCCTGTTCGCGGGGATGTGGCCGATCGACATCAAGACGTGGGGCCGCCAGAGCGGGGGGCCGGGCGGCGGCGTCTACGTCTCGCGCGACTTCGGCGACACGTGGAAACAGGTCAAGGGGCACGGACTGCCCGACCCGCCGATCGGCAAGGTCGCGGTGGCGGTCGCTCCCAGCAACCCCGATCGCGTCTACGCGCTCATGGAGACGGGCCAGCGCGGCTCGCTGTGGCGGTCGGACGACGGCGGCGAGAAGTGGAAGCGCGTGAACGCGAGCCGCCTCCTGAACGAGCGGCCGCACTACTACACGCGGATGCTCGTGATGCCGGACGACGCAAGCGAGGTGTACTTCCCCTCGAACGGCATGGGGGTGACCTACGACGGCGGCGAGACCGCCGAGCCGATCCGCTGGGGCGGGGACAACCACGACATGTGGGCCGATCCCAAGGACCCGAGCCGCATGATGATCGGCAACGACGGCGGGGTGTACATCTCGACAACGCGCGGGCGGCAATGGACCGTCACCCGCCTGCCCATCGGCCAGATGTACCACGTGAGCGTCGACGATCGCATCCCCTACATGGTCTACGGCCAGATGCAGGACGACGGCTCGATGCGCGGACCGAGCAACAGCCGCGGCGGGCCGCGCATCCATCCCGCCCTGTGGACGTCGACCGCCGGGTGCGAGACCGGCTGGAACATACCCGACCCCGTGGACCCCGACGTCGTCTGGGGCGGCTGCTACGCCGGCGTCGTCGAGCGCTTCGACGCGCGCACGGGCATGTCTCGCAGCGTGAGCGTCTGGCCGGAGCGGACGATGGGCGCGCCCGCGAAGGACATCAAGCTGCGCATGAACTGGACGTTCCCGATCGCCATCTCCCCCCACGACCACGAGACGGTCTACGTGGGGAGCCAGTACGTCCATGCGACCTCGGACGGCGGCGTCACCTGGCGCACCATCAGCCCCGACCTCACGCGGAACGACCCGACGATGATGGGCGACTCGGGTGGGCTCACGATCGACAACCTGTCCGTCGAGTACGCGGGCGTCGTCTTCTCGATCGCGGAGTCGCCGAAGGAGAAGGGCGTGATCTGGGCGGGCACGAACGACGGCCTCGTGCAGGTGACGCGCGATGGCGGCACGCACTGGACCGACGTCACGCCGAACATCCCGGGCCTGCCGCCCAAGGGCAATGTGAACAGCGTCGAGCCCTCGCGCTTCGACGCCGGCACCTGCTACGTCGCGGTCGACCCGCACCAGGTCGACAACCGGGACCCGTTCCTCTACAAGACGACCGACTACGGCCGGACCTGGACCGCGATCACCGCCGGCATCGAGAGGAGCCCGCTGAGCTACGCGCACGTCGTGCGGGAGAACCCGAACCGGAAGGGGATGCTGTTCGCGGGGACCGAGAACGGCCTTTACGTGTCCTTCGACGACGGCGGCCACTGGGAGCCGCTGCAAGCCAAGCTCCCGCACGCGCCCGTCTACTGGGTGGCCGTCCAGGAGCGCTTCCACGACCTCGTGGTCGGCACCTACGGACGCGGGCTCTACATCCTGGACGACCTCTCCGGGCTCGAGCAGCTCACCGACCCGGTCCGCGCCGCCGACGCGCACATCTTCGCGCCGCGCCGAGCGTACCGCTTCCGGCAGGTGGCGCAGCCGAACCTGGCGCCCATGGGCGCCGCGGCCGGGTCGAACCCACCGTACGGCGCGTCCATCGAGTATTGGCTCAAGGCCAAGGTCGAGGAGCCCGAGCCCGCTCGCGGCGCGAAGGCGCCTCGCCTGACCGAATTCGAGCGCGAGGAGCAGGAGCGGGAGAGGGCGAAGCGGAACCTGGTCGAGGTCACGATCGCCGACGCATCGGGCGAGACCATCCGCACCCTGCGCGGCACGGGCCGCCGGGGCGTCAACCGCATCTACTGGGACCTGCGCTACGAGCCCACGCTGGCGATGCGCCTGCGCACGACGCCCGACGAGAATCCGCACCTGCTGGAGGAGAAGCGCTTCCGCGGCCAGTCGCATCGTGGCGTCTTCTACTACGGGATCCGCGAGACCAAGCGGGGCCCGCTGGTGCCGCCCGGCACCTACACGGTCCGCCTGGCCGTGAACGGCAAGTCGATCGGCGCCCAATCGCTCGTGGTCGACAAGGATCCGAACTCGGCCGGGACGGAGGCGGACATCGCGGCCGCCATCAAGCTCTCCCTCGCCATCTACCGCGACACGAACGCGGTCGTGCGGATGGTCAACCAGCTCGAGTGGACGCGGAAGCAGCTCGAGGACCTGCGCGCGATGCTCAAGGCGCGCAAGGCCCTTCCCGCCGACTTCGAGGCCGCCGCGTCGCTCGAGGCCGCCGCCCGGGCGGTCGAGGACCGCCTGCTCCAGCCCACGCTGGCCGAGGCCGACGAGAAGTCCTTCCGCGGGCCGCTCGAGCTCTACCTGAAACTCCTGTGGCTCCAGGCGGAGGTGGGCGCGGGTGGCGCCGACGTCTCGGGCGCCGCGGACTTCGCACCCACGCGCTCCGAGGTCGAGGTGCACGAGCAGCTCGCGAAGACGCTCGAGTCCGTTCGCCAGGACTTCGACGCGCTGTATCGGACGCGGATTCCGGCGTTCAACGAAACGGCGCGCACGAGGGGGCTGCTCCAGCTCATGACGGTCATGGAGCCGGACGAGCGCGAGCCGGTGACGGCGGACGACGACGAGGAAGCGGACCCGGACGCGGGCGGCAACTGACGCCAGGACGAGGATGTCCGCATAGGGCTTCAACGATCAATCGATTGGACGACCGGCGCCTTCGGATTTCGCAACCTTGAACGGGGCGCGCGCGTCTCAAGGGAAGAGCCACTAGGAGGCGGCATGTCCCTGCTGAAACGTCTACTCGGAGCGGAGAAGAACCCCACGACCAGGATCCGGATCTGCGTCGAGTGCGGCATGCCGGTCGCGGAGCACAAGGAGTGGTGTGCGATCCTCCGCGGCCAGAATGAGATGGAAGCCGCCCAGCGTCGGACGGAATGATCGCGTTGGGACCGCCGAAGAGGACTCCCAGTGTCTCGACTCCATTGTGATTGCTGAGACCCGCCGTACGGGTAACGTACGGGTTCCCGGTCCGGAGGGTGCTAGCCCATCCACTAGGACCCGTCGTAAACCGATGAGCCATGCGGACCGGCTGGTCTGGCGTGGATGGGCTGGGCGGGCCTAGGTAGATTCGAATCCTACCTGTGCCTCCACAAGGACCGTGCTGCGCGCCCCCTGCGGGAGCGGTGAGCACCGAGGCCTGACTACCGGCAAACTGCGGATCCCTCGCGGCGCGGCCTGGTTCCACCCCGTCTCGCGGCCACCGTTTCACGCGTACCCGAAGATCGGCGGAAACAGCAGGACGACGAGCGCGGCCCAGGTCGCATACACCGGCAGATACGCGGTCTGCCACGCCTCGAGCGCGCGGAACGGTCCGCGCCCGCGCAGGAACGCGGCGTAGAGCCACGCCGACCATGCGAGGCTGACCAGCAGGATCAGGTTTTCGCCGAGCGCCGCGACACGGTTCGGGGTGAAGCCGAACTCCGAGATGCGTGAGGCGATGGCGGCAAGCGCCAGGGCGTCGACGACGAGGGCGCTCACGATCAGCAGCAGCTGCAGGCCGTCAAACAGGTTCGGCGGCGCCTCCGGATCGCGCGCCGACGCGGAAAAGAGCACCAGGCCCACCACCACTGCCAGCAGCAGGTCGAACAAGATCAGCACGTTGCGCTGGATGTCGATCGGGTGGCCGGTCCAGGCCATCGTCGCCAGGAACACCAGCAGGACGATGGTGAAGAGCGGGGTGAACAGGCGCGTCAGCACGGGCGCCATGTTCTCGATGACGCTCTGCTTCGCCTCGACCAGCCACGAGCCGACGATGACCGCACCCGCCGCTCCGCACGGGATGAGCCAGTCCCGGGCGATCCAGTCGGGTTTCAAGCCGATGGCGGCAAACATCGTCATCGTGAACCCCGTGAGCACGCCGCCGCCAAGCGCGATGAGCGCGTAGTAGATGAACAGCTCGCCCGAGAAGCGTACGAAGTCCATGCGGCCGGCGCCCTCGAGCCAGCGGCCGCGCAGGTAGGCGATGCCGACGACCAGCCACAGCGCGATCGGGAGGTGCACCGCACTCAGCACCTCGGTGTGACTGACAACCTGCTGAGGACCTCGGGTGAACGGAAAGGTGTTGACGACGGCGGCGGCGGCGATGAAAGGGACCGCCAGCCAGACGCAGTGGCGCGGATCCATCCGGCGCTTCCAGACGAAATACCCCGTGAGGAACGGCAGCACGAACAGGCTCGTGTTGCGCGCATAGAACGCCGCGTCGCGCTCGAGCGTCAGGCCGAAGAGCACGGGCATCTTGACCGCGAGCGCCGCGGCCACGGCCAGGGCAAACACGACGAGCGCTTCGGTACGGGTGACCGTCTCCGGCGCCGCGTCGCCGTCGGGTGCGATGACGAGCTGCTTCCACAACCGATCCGAGTGCTCGCGCGCGAACTCTCGAGAGAGGGCGTCCAGGCTGCCCATGCGCTTGACGGCGACCAGGAACGCCTCATCCTCCGCGAGCCCCGCCTGGGTGAGGGCACCCACCTGGTCGCGCAGATGCGTTTCGAGCTCCTCGACGTCAGGGCCGGTGATGGCGCGGCGCCGGCGCAGGTAGGCGCGCCACTGGCCGATCTGCGCTTCGAGCGACGCGTGGTCGGGGCCGGCGCTCATGCGTGGCAGGCCTTCAGCCAGATGCGGTGCAGCGTCTCGTCGACGATCTGCCACCGTTTCCGCTCGGCCTCGAGATGCGTGCGCCCTTCCTTCGTCAGGCGGTAGTACTTCCGGCGGCGGCCGCTCTCCGACGATCCCCACTTCGCCGCGACGAAGCCGTTACGCTCCAGCCGATGCAGCACCGGATACAGCATGCCGTCCGTCCAGTGCAGATGCCCGCCGGACAGCTCGCTGACGCGTTTGATGATGGCGTAGCCGTAGCTCTCACCCTCGGCGAGGATCGCGAGCACGAGCGGCGTTGCCGAGGCGGCGACGAGATCTTTTCCGAGGTCCATACCTAGAACCCTTATACATTGGGCTTCTATGTATGGTCAACTGTGCGCCGCTCAGTGTCCCTGCTGCCGCCGGCTCGCGTCGGCGGCGGCGGCGAGGCGCCCCGTCATCGCGTAGATCCAGTCCGTCGGCCCCTTGAAGAGATCGCGGCGTTCCAGAGGCCCTTCGTTCGGTCGCGTCGTCGAGCGATTGACGCCCCTCGCCGCGGGCTGTACCTTGCGTCGGCGTGGCGCCCTGGCCGTGGTGGGGATGGCGAGGGCGATTGCGTTTCTCCGCTCGGGACGAGGCGAACTGCGGCTTGCTCCGCCAAGGTGGATGACGAGGGCCCTGAGGACGCGTCTTCCGGATGGGGTCGTCGCCCGCTGGTTTGCCCTGGCGGTCTGGATCGTCGCCGCCCTCGCACTGCTCTCACAACAACAGGCCCGCCTGGGGACCTGGCGCGTGGCGATGCCGGGGAATGTCTGGCTGGGGCTGCTTCTCGCGCTGCTGCTTCCCACCTCCAGGCGTCCCCTGCGGTTTGCCCTTCTCGCCTGGCCGGCGGCCGTGGTCGCGGTGGCCGCGGTGCCCCTCTTCATATGGCGTGAGCGCGTGGCTCGTCCCCCGGTGACGCTGATGGCGACGGTTCGCTCCGCGGAGCCCGAGGTCGGCTCGGGGCCGACGCCGATCGCCGACTTCGCCCAGCTCGCCGGTCCGGGCTGGCGGGCCCTCATCGGACACAAGAACGATTTCGAGCTCGAGTTCAACGCCGTGGTCGAGGCTCCCGAGGCCGGCGCTTATCGCTTCGATCTGGAGGCGGACGACGAGGCGGCGCTCCAGGTCGATGGCACGCCCCTCGTCGAATGGTCCGCGCGCGCGTCCGCGGAGATTCCCCTCGCCAGGGGCCTGCACCGGATCCGGATTGGCTACCGGCAGGATACCGGGCCCGCCTGGTTGCACCTCGAGTGGGATCGCCCGGCTTTCTTCGAGGCCACGCCGTTCGCCCAGCACCTTGCCGACCAGGACGCACTCGAGGCGCTCAGCTCGCGAAGGCGCTCGGTCGTCCTGTCGCTCCTGGCCTGCCTCGCGTGGTGGGCGGCGGCGGCCCTCCTCGTCGCGCGCGGAGGGGAGTCCGGGCGGGCCTGGCGGCCATTCCCGGCGGGGCTCGGGATACGCGAACGACTGGGGCGGTTGCGCCGACACCCGTACCTCGGCCGATGCGCGCTCGTGTTTGCCGGGGCGGCGGGCCTCCTGTTCGCGTTGGAGACGGCGGCGCGACCGCAGGCCATCCGCCGCTTCTACTTCCACCCGTGGGAGTCGGAATACCTCATGCAGACGGTGAGTGCCGCGGACCTGCGGGACGAGCCGCTGCGGTCCCTGTTCTACCTGCACATCCAACCGCCGCTGTTCGACGCCATCCGTGCCCTGTTGGCTCGCCTCTACGCGGGAGCGAGCGACGAGGCGCTGCTGCGAGGGGTCGACGGCGGCCTCTACGTCCTTTGGGGGCTGTCCTATGCCGCACTGGCCGCCCTCGTCTGTCTCTGGCTCTCGCGGTTGACCTCCCCGCGCTACGCTCTCGCCCTCGCCGCCGTCTTCTGTCTCCACCCCGCCGCCATCGGTTATGCCACCGTGCTCGACACCACGATGCTCAGCGCCACCCTCGTGTGCTGGCTGTACTACGAGCTTTGGCGCTGGTACGACGGCCGGGGCTCCGAGGCGCGGTTTCTCATCGCCCTCCTCCTCCTCTTCTTCTTGCGCTCGGCGTTCCAGTGGCCGTTCCTGCTCGTGGTCGCGGTCGCGCTGTTGGCGGTGGGCGCTCCGAAGCGGAGAGTGCTCCGCATGGTGGGCGTGGCCGCCCTGGTCATGGCCGCCTACATCGGCAAGCAGTACGCGCTGTTCGGCATCACGTTCACGTCGTCCTTCGCGGCGGACAGCTTCTGCAAGGGACTCGGACGGCACTGTCACGCCGAGGGCATGGTGGCGCCGGATCTGCCGTCCTTCCCTCCGCCCTCGGCCGCCCTCGTCTTGTCGCGGCCGGAGAAGCTCAGGGGCTACTACAACTACAACCAGCTCGAGGAGCTGCGCCATTCCTTCGCCCAGATGATCGAGTACCGGGAGCTGTTACGGGAGCTTCCCGCGTCGCAGATCCTCGGCGCCTGGCAGGGCAGCTTGCGCCTGTATCTCACCCCCTCCAGTGAGTACGATCGCAACGCGGTCCTGGACCGGCTGCCCTGGCGGCGTGCCTACGATCGGGTCGCCTCCGGCGCTCCGCTGCTCGTCCTGCTGGCCGCCGCCGCCGCCATGTCCCTCGCCGGCGCGGTGGGCAGCCGGAAGCGCCGGTTGGGGCTTGCGCTGCCAGGCCTCTACGTGTTCGCGGTCACGGTCGTGTTCGAGCAGGGCGAGAACAACCGCTACAAGTTCTTCCTGGAGCCGGTGCTCTTCGTCTGGATCGCGGCGCAAGGGCATGCGCTGGCGCGCGCACTGCGCGCCCGGATGGCGGGGGCGCCGGCGAGCGGCTAGGCTCGGGCGCGCCGCCCGGGCGGCATCAGGGTCTGGCTCTTTTCGCGGCGAGCCAGGCGATCCCCGCGAGCACGTACAAGAGGAACAGCGGCACCAGGCTCGCCTTCCCCTCCAGTCCGGCCCTCTCTCCCAGGTTCCAGGCCGCCCGGGGCCCCGCGGCCCCCCGCGGCGCCGCATCGAGCACGGACTGGGTGTTGAGGGAGAGCTGGCCCTGGACGAACGCGGGCCAGAGCAGCTGACGCATGGGCGCCTGGTGCTCCCAGGAGGGTGGTTGTGGTGTGGTGGAGACCGCGACGAGAGACTGGCCGGCACCAACCAGCGCCAGCGTCAGGATGGCGGCACGCACCCAACGGCCGCCCTTCATCAGGACCGGGGCCAGGCCGAGGCACACGAGCGCCAGCGCCGGCCCGAGATGGCGCGGCCCATACGACCATCCACCATCCCAGTGCGCGTAGGCCGAGTTCAGGAAGAAGTAGTACAGCGTCGACACCATGACGGCCGCCGCCGTCCATCGGGTCTCCGGCTGACGCCAGAGCATCCACAGCCCGACGGGCGCGACCACGAGGGCCGGCGCCAGGGGCAGCAGCCCTCGATACGAGCCCCACAGCAGCTCCGCCATCACGTCGACCCTGGGCATCGTGATGCCGTAGAAGCCCGCGCGAAGCAGCGTCCGGTCCTCTTCGCTCGCATACCCGACGTGGAACGGCGACCCGAAGGCGGTCCACTGGTACGCGGCAAGGACGGCCAGGCCGAGGCCACCTCCGAGCGCCAATCCGCCCGTGACGCGGGCCACGCGCGACCACCCTCCGGGCCACGCGTGTCTCACCGCCAGCCCGGCGAGGACGGCCGAGGGGACCACCGCCGGGAACTCGGTCACCACCGCCCAGCCGCCGGCCGCGCCGACGAGCGCTCCCAGTCCGAACTCGCCACGGGAGCTGGAATCGTCGCGAAGTCGATCGGCGGCGAGCAGGGCCGTCGTGAGGCACCCCGCCGCCAGCGCGTGGCCCCACAACAAGGTCGCGTAGGCCCAGAGCGGCGTCCCCAGGCCGCACGTCAGCGCCACCAGCGCGGCGGCGTCCTCGCTGGCGCCGATGCGGCGCGCCAGAAGGAACAGGCAGAGGCCCACGACCGCCGCCGGCAGCGCGCCGGCGGCGACGGTGGCGACATACGACAACCACTTGACCGCGGCCGGGCTCCTCCGGTTGCCGCCCGCGGCCTTGAGCCAGGTCCTGGCCAGGGCGACGGCGGGCACCGCCGTGAAGCTCGCGCCGGGCGCTTTGTCCGTGTAGACATGCCCCCCGTGGAGCGCCTTGTCGCCCGTGTTGTCCTCATAAGCGTCGATCTGCAGAGTGCCCCGCTCGACGATCGCGCGCACCAGGTCGAAGCGGGAATTCTGATTCCAGCCTCCCCCTCCGTAGAAGTACGCGTACGACAGGAACAGCACGAGGGTCGGGATGGCCGCCCGGCCCGGGATCCGTCGTCCGCGATCGATGGCGGGGGCGCATTCGGCGGGTGAGCTCGACCGCTCGGTCACGTCCGGTAGTAGTACGTGTCCACCGCGCGATCGTCAATCTGGCCGCCCGGCGCACCGTGCCCTGGCGGAACGCCTCACTCGGACAGGAACATCTGCGCGGGCGCGACCTTCTCGTCCTGGAGGACGGGCCCTCACCCCTGGCAAGCCCGAGGACCAGAAGGGCGATCGCTCCGAGCAGAAGCCGCGTGCTCCTTCGCATACCTGATGACTCCAAGCGCCAAGCCCCCAAATCTTCCAAAGCAGACTCCAAGAGCGGCCCTCGGCTTGACCGCTCGT
>JBGPBV010000180.1:0-13050 GCA_041481445.1 Vicinamibacteria bacterium | reverse complement strand
GGAAAGGCGCAGCACGGTCGTGCAATACGTGAAGAGCGAGGAGAACCCCGCACGTTCGTGAAGCCGGCGCGCGAACAACTCGGCGAGGTGGGCGATCAGGGACGCCGTCGCCGCGCGCTTCGACGTGGCCAGCCGCCCGACTGCGGCCACCAGGTCGTTGTCGGAAAGGTGCGATGGGAGCTCGATGTTCATTGTCATGCCTCGAGAGATCGATGTCCTTGGGATCCCGCGAGGCCTCTCTTGCGACTGTGCTCGCAGGCGGTGAAGCGACTCGATTCACAGTATCGCAATGAACACAGTCAGAGTTGGACCGTAGAAGCACTGAATTCACAGTATATGAACAGAGATAGAGGGTGGCGCGCTCTGAAGCAAGCTCGCGCGTCGTATCGCCCAACGAAGAGGAGCCTGCCTCGCCACGGACGCAGTTTCTCTGGCGGGGGACGGGTGTGCCGGTCGTCACTGACGGCGCGCTCGTTCCGGTGTCACTGTCGGCGCGCAGGTTCGCCCTCGCCCCACTCGGCCGAGCCCCGGACGCCGTGCCTGGGGAGTCGGGAACGCGTATCCGCGGTCCCACCAGTGAAGGCTCCTCCATGTCAGGTCACGTCCAACTCTCGTCAGGCCACGTCCAACCCTGGCGTCCCTGGGCACGCGCGTTTCCGCTCGCGGCGGCGGTACTGCTGGTGCCGGCCCCGGGACGGGGAAACCCTCCGTCCCTCCCCCGGCTTCCCACGACCTTCGTGGCCAACGAGGGCCAGAGCGACGCCGCGGTGCGATTCCAGGCGCACACGCTCGGCGGCACGATCTTCTTCACCGCCTCCGAGGTGGTCCTGGCGTTGCCGCGCGGGGCGGCCGCCGGCGACAAGCCGGGCGCGGCCCGCGATCTGGCCGTCGGCTCGCCGCGCGACCGCGTGGCGCCTGCGGGCGTTCCGGTCAGCGTCGTGCGGCTGCGTTTCCTCGACGCGGCCAGCCATCCCGAGGTCGCGGGGGTGGAGCGGCTCCCCGGCATCGTCAATTTCTTCCGGGGCAGTGATCCCACCCGATGGCGCTCGCGGGTAGCGACCTACGCGGCGGTGGTCTACCGCGACCTGTACCCCGGAATCGACCTGCGCTATGAAGGAGTCGAGGGCCGGATCAAGGCCACCTACCTCGTGGCGCCGGGCAGCGACCCCTCGCGCATCCGCTGGACCTACGCCGGCGCGCGCTCGACCCGTCTCGACGACGACGGGAACCTGCTGCTGGCCCTGCCGCCACACGGCGGACCGAAGGACACGGGGGCCGCGTCCGCCGCGTTCGTCCGTGAGGAGCGGCCCGTGGCCTGGCAGGACGACGAGGGCGTCCGCCATCCAGTCGCCGTGCAGTACCGGGTGGCCGAGGATGGAAGCTTCGGGTTCGTGCTGCCGGCGGGCTACGACCGGGCGCGCCCCCTCGTCCTCGACCCCACGCTGACCTACTCGACCTTCCTCGGCGGCGGCGGCGAGGATGTCGGCTACGGCGTCGCCGTGGACTCCACGGGGGCCTACGTCACCGGCTACACGCTCTCCATCGATTTCCCCACCCACGGGCCCATCGACCCCGCCTGCGGCTCGGACGGCAATTGCGATTTCGGCTACCACGACGTCTTCGTGGCCAAGCTCGACCCGGCCTCGTCCGGCATGGCCTCGATGGTCTTCTCCACCTACCTCGGGGGAAGCGAGAGCGACTACGGCCTGCGGATCGCCGTGGACCCGACCGGCGCCTCCTACGTGGCCGGCATCGCGCGCTCGGGATTTCCCACGACCTCGAACGCGTTCCAGCAGACGCACGTGGGGGCGCCCGCCGCGGACGCGTTCCTGGCGAAGCTGAGCCCCGACGGGTCGCAGCTGCTCTACTCGACCTACCTCGGCGGCAGCGGCGGCGAGGGCGCCTGGGGCCTCGCCCTGGACGCATCGAACAACGCCTACCTCGTCGGCCAGAGCACGTCGTCGGACTTCCCGGCCACGGCGGGGGCGCTCGACACCGTCTGCGGCAGCGACGGCAACTGCGACGGCGTGGGCGATGCCTTCGTCGCGAAGCTCAACCCCGCCGCGTCCGGCGCCGCCTCCCTCGTCTTCGCGACCTACCTGGGGGGCTCGGGCGACGAGCGGGGCTACGGCATCACGCGGGACGCCGCCAACCAGATCTACGTCACCGGCCGCACGGCCTCGACCAACTTCCCCATGGCGGGCGTGCCCTTCCAGACCTCGAACGGTGGCGACTACGACGGCTTCCTGGCCAAGCTCAACGCGACCGGCACCGCGCTCGTCTACTCGACCTACTTCGGCGGGGGCGGCTACGACGACCTCTACAGCGTCGCCCTCGGCGCCTCGAACCGGGCGTACGTGGTGGGGCTCACCTACTCCTCCGATCTCCCCACCAGCGCGGGCGCCTTCCAACCCTCGTTCGGCGGCATCGACGACGCCTACTTCGCGAAGTTCGATCCGGCGGCCTCCGGCGCCGCGTCACGGCTGTATGCGAGCTACCTCGGCGGGAGCGACGACGACCAGGGGTTCGGCCTCGCCGTGGACGCCGCGGACGTCGCCTACGTGGCCGGGTTCGCGCGCTCGACCGATTTCCCCACCGCGGGCGGAGCGTTCCAGCCCGCGAGCGGGGGCTACTGGGACGCGTTCCTCGCCAAGATCGATCCCGGCCTCACGGGGACGGACGCGCTCGTCTACTCGACGCACCTGGGTGGCCTGAGCACCGACGCCGCCTTCGGAGTGGCCCTGGACGCGGCCACGAACATCTTCGTGGTCGGGCAGACCTACTCCGCCGACTTCCCGGCGGTGGGCGCCTTCCAGGCCGGGCCAGGCGGCGGCAGCGACGTGTTCCTGGCCCGCATCGGCAACGCCGCGACCAGCGCCGACCTGCGCGTCAGCCAGGTGGAATCGGCGGACCCGGCCAGCGTCGCCCTCGCCCTGACCTACACGATCACGGTCACGAACGACGGGCCGGCGTCCGCGAGCGGGGCACGCCTGGCCGAGATCCTGCTCGGGAGCGCCTCCTTCGTGTCCGCCACGCCCAGCCAGGGAAGCTGCAGCGTCACCCAGTACTTCAACGAGCTGGACGTCGGCTGCCTCTTCGGCTCCCTGGGCGGCGGCGCCTCGGCGACGGTGACGTTCGTGGTGACCCCCAGCGCCTCTGGCGTGCTCACGAGCACGGCCAGCGTGGCCTCGAACGTGTCGGACGCGGACAGCGCGGACAACGTGGCCGCCGTGAGCACCACCGCCGTGGACCTCGTGTTCTCCGACGGGTTCGAGACGGGAGATACGTCCCACTGGTCGGCGACGGCCAGCGACGGCGACCTGAGCGTGACCGGCGCCGCCGCCCTGGCCGGCACCAGCCGCGGTCTACAGGCGCTGGTGAACGGCACGAACAGCCTCTACGTCGAGGACCGCACGCCCGCGGACGAGACCCATTACCGCGCGCGCTTCTACCTCCACCCCAACGGCTTCGACCCGGGCGAGGCGCAGGGCCACCAGCGGACGCGGATCTTCCTGGGCCTGGAGGAGGGCCCCACGCGACGGCTCATCGCCATCGTCCTCCGGCGGCTCGGCGGCAAGTACGCGATCCGGGCGCGCGTGCGCGCGGACGACGACACGGTGACGGACACGCCGTTCGTGGACATCACCGATGCCCCGCACTCGATCGAGCTCCAGTGGGAGAGGTCGGGCGGGCCCGGGTTCGACAACGGGTTCTTCCAGATGTGGATCGACGACACGTTCGCGGCGTCGCTCTTCGGCCTGGACAACGACCTGCACGGCATCGACACCGCCCGCCTGGGCGCGCTGAGCCTGAAGTCGGGAGCGTCGGGGACTCTCTTCTTCGACCAGTTCGTCTCGCGGCGGCTCAGCTACATCGGGCCGGAGTAGACACGCACGCGGCCCTGTGACGCTCGCGCGAGCGTCACAGGGGGCCACCCGCCGGCCGGCCCGCTCGCCCAGGATTGCGTTTGCGCGGGGTTCGTGTAGCGTACCGGGACCACGCAGAAGGCGGGCGCCACGTGAAGATCGCCCTCATCTCACCCAAGGGGCCGCTGTACCGCCACCGCGGCGGCATCTTCCAGCGCGCGTTGCGCTACAAGCCGCTCACCCTCACTACCCTGGCCGCGCTGGTGCCGCCGGAGCTCAACGCCGAGGTCCGGCTCCTCGACGAGGGCATCCAGGACGTGCCCACGGACCTCGCCGCCGACCTCGTCGGCCTCACCGTCATCACGGGCACGGCGGTGCGCGCCTACGAGCTGGCCGCGCGCTTCCGCGCGCGGGGGATCACGGTCGTGATGGGGGGACCACACGTCACGCTCGTCCCGGACGACGCGCAGCCGCACGCGGACGCGGTGGTCGTCGGCTACGCGGAGGACACCTGGCCGGAGCTGCTGCGCGACTTCGCGGCCGGCCGGCGGCGACGTCGCTACGACCAGGGCCCGGACCTGAGCCTGGCCGGGCGGCCGTTCGCGCGGCGCGACCTCCTGCCCTCCCGCGCCTTCGTGACCGACGACGTCTTCGAGGCCACGCGGGGCTGCGTCCATCGCTGCGACTTCTGCGTGGTGCCCGCGGCCTGGGGCACCCGCCCGTACCAGAAGCCGGTGGAGGAGGTGGTGGCGGACATCCGCCAGAAGGGCTCGCGCCGTCTCATCTTCGTGGACCTGAACCTCATCGCGGACCGTGACTACGCGGCGCGCCTTTTCGAGGCGCTGATCCCGCTCCGCGTGCAGTGGTTCGGCCTGGCCACGACGCTCCTGGCCGACGATCGGGAGCTGCTCGCCCTCTGCGCGCGGAGCGGCTGCCGCGGCCTCCTCATGGGCCTGGAGTCGATCGAGCCGAGGAACCTGATGGAGTCGCGGAAGGGCTTCAACCATCCGGAGCGGTTCCCCGAGCTGGTGGCCACCCTCCACCGTCACGGCATCGCCCTGCAGGGCTGCTTCGTGTTCGGCCTCGACCACGACACGCCGGACGTCTTCTTGAAGACGGCCCGCCTGGCCGTCGACGCGCGCATCGACCTCCCGCGCTTCGCGGTGGTCACGCCGTTCCCGGGCACCGCGCTCTACCAGCGCCTGGAGCGCGAGGGACGCATCCTCACCCGCAACTGGGAGCTCTACGACGCGCAGCACGTCGTGTTCCAGCCCGCGCGCATGAGCGTCGAGGAGCTGCAGACGGGGGTCGAGACGGCCTGGCGCCATGCCTACAGCGTGCCCTCGATGGCGCGGCGGCTCCTGGCTTCGCCCAGCCCGTGGCCGGTGAGGCTGGGCGCGAACCTCGGCTACCGCTTCTACGCGCACAACCTCCATCGCTTCTACAACTGCGACTGGGTGATCGGCCGCTCCGGCCGCGCCGCCTGAGAGCCGCCATGCGCGTCACCCTCGTCCATCCGTGCATCGGCCGGCGGGCCGGCCAGCCCTACATCCGGACCTGGCAGATGGAGCCGCTGCCGCCCGCGCTCCTGGCCGGGCTCACACCGCGCGGGGTGGACGTCCGCTTCTACGACGACCGGATGGAGGCCGTGCCCTACGACGAGCCCACCGACCTCGTGGCCATGTCGGTGGAGACCTACACCGCGCGGCGCGCCTACCAGATCGCGTCGGAGTACCGGCGCCGCGGGGTGCCGGTGGTCATGGGCGGCTTCCACGCCAGCCTGTGCCCGGACGAGGTGTCCCGCTACGCGGAGACGGTCGTGGTCGGCGAGTCCGAGCGGCTGTGGCCGGAGGTGCTCGACGACTACCGTCATGGCCGTCCGCGCAAGCTCTACCGGCAGGAGGGCCGCGCGCCCCTGGCCGGCGTCCGCCCCGACCGCCGGATCTTCCGCGGCAAGCGGTACCTGCCGGTGGCGCTGGTCGAGGCCGGGCGGGGCTGCCATTTCCGCTGCGAGTTCTGCGCGGTGACGACGATGTTCAGCGCCACCCAGACCCGGCGGCCCGCGGACGAGATCGTGTCGGAGCTGGCGGAGGCGCGCCGCGGCCGCAACCTCGTCTTCTTCGTGGACGACAACATCACGTCGAACATGGAGCAGGCCAAGGAGCTCTTCCGCGCCCTCATCCCGCTGCGCCTGCGCTGGGTGAGCCAGGCCAGCATCAACGCCGCCCACGACGAGGAGTTCCTGGACCTGCTCGCCCGCAGCGGGTGCAAGGGCGTCCTCATCGGGTTCGAGAGCCTGAACCCGGAGACCCTCCGCCGCATGAACAAGTCGTTCAACACCATGCGCGGCGGCTACGCGCAGGCGCTCGCCAACCTCCGGCGCCACCGCATCCGGCTCTACGGGACGTTCGTCTTCGGCTACGAGGGCGACACCGCGGCCTCGTTCCCGGAGGCGGTGGACTTCGCGCGCGACCACGGCTTCTACATCGCCGCCTTCAACCACCTGACGCCCTTCCCGGGCACGCCGCTCTACGACCGCCTGCGGCGCGAAGGCCGGCTCCTCTACGACGCCTGGTGGCTCGACGAGCGCTACAGCTACAACAAGGTGCCCTTCCGACCGGAAGGGCTGAGCGCGGAGGACGTCGAGAAGGGCTGCGTGGAGGCGCGGCGGGCCTTCTACTCGTGGCCGAGCATCGTCCGGCGCGCCCTGGACCCCGTGAACCACTCCGACGCGTTCATGTTCCGGAACTACTTCCTCATCAACGCCCTCCATCGCGCCGACGTGACCGGGCGCAACCACTATCCGCTGGGAGATGCCTCGTGGCCAGGCTCGCTGCTGCCCGCCGCCTGAGCGCCGAGCCGGCGGTGGTGGCCGAGCTGGCCCGCCCCTCCGACGAGCCCGAGCTGCGCCGCCTGCTCCGCGACAACCCGATGGACGGCACCATCCGCCTCTCCCTCGAGCGCGAACCCGACGCCTTCCTCGCCGCCTCCGTCGAGGGACGGCCGCACGCCACCGTCGTCCTGCGCGACACGCGGTCGGGCCGGATCGTCGGCATGGGCAGCCGCGCGGTCATGTCCGTCTTCGTCAACGGCGCACCGCGGCGGGTCGGCTACCTCGGCCAGCTCCGCCTGGAGCGGGGCGCCCGCGGCCGCCATCTCCTGATCCGCGGGTTCGAGCGCGTCCGCGCGCTCCGGGCGGCGGGCGAGGAGCCGTACGACCTGACCGCCATCGTGGCCGACAACGCACGGGCCCGCCGGCTGCTGGGAGCCGGCCTGCCCGGCCTTCCGTCCTACCGGCCGCTCTCGCCCTTCGTGACGCGCGTGCTGCCGACGTGGCCGGCCCCACGCGCCGTCTCCGGGATCGAGCCGGCGGGGCCGGCACGGCTCGCGGAGGCGGCCGCCTGCCTGGAGCGCAACGGGCCGAGATTCCAGATGGCGCGGCGCTGGACGGCGGCGGACCTCGCCAGCGAGGAGCGGTGCCGGGGCCTCTCCGCCTCCGACGTCTTCCTGGCCTTCCGCGGCGGACGAGTGGCCGGATGCGCCGCGCTCTGGGACCAGCGCGCGTTCAAGCAGGTCGTGGTGCGCGGATACGCGCGGCCGCTGGCCCGCGCGCGGCCGTGGATCAACGGCCTCGCCCGCATCCTCGGCACGCCGCGGCTGCCCGCGCCGGGCGCGCCGCTGGCCCAGGCCTACCTCTCGCACCTGGCCGTCGACGGCGACGATCCCGTCATCTTCGCGCGACTCCTGCTGGCCGTGCTGGCCGAGGGCGGCCGCCGCGGCCTCGCCTACGTGGTGGCGGGCTTCGCGGAGAGCCATCCCCTCCTGGCCGTGGCGCGCCGCCTGCGCCGCGCGCGCGAGTACGCGAGCCTCCTGCACGTCGTGCACTGGGAGGAGGGCCGGGCCGCCGTGGAGGGTCTCGACGGCCGCGTGCCCCACGTCGAGGTGGCCCTGCTGTGAGGGGCCGGCTGGTCGCGCGCGCCGAGATCGGCCCCGCGGAGCGCCAGGCCATGCGGAGGCTGCTCGAGGCCCACTTCGAAGGGGTCACGGCGGAGACGTTCTCGCGCGACCTCGACGAGAAGAACTGGGTGCTGCTCCTGGAGGACCCGGGCCGCCTGCGCGGCTTCTCGACCCTCCTCGTCTATCCCACGCGCCAGGGCGGAGAGGACCTGGCCGTCGTGTACTCGGGGGACACCATCGTCGAGCGCTCCGCCTGGGGCTCGCCCGCGCTCGCGCGCTCCTGGATCCGGTCGGTGTGCGCGCTGCGTGCGCTGTACCCGGGGCGCCGGCTCCATTGGCTGCTGCTGACGTCGGGGTTCCGCACCTACCGGTTCCTGTCCGTGTTCTGGCGCGACTTCCATCCACGGCACGACGTCCCCGCGCCGGCGCCGGTGCGGACGCGCCTGCGCGCGCTCGCGCGCGAGCGCTTCGGTCCCCGCTACCACCCGGACGAAGGCGTGGTGCGCTTCGCGGCCCCGCAGACGCTGCGGGGCGCGCTGGCCGACGTCCCCGCCGCGCGCCGCGACGACCCGCACGTCTCGTTCTTCCTGGCCCGGAACCCCGGCTGGACGCGCGGAGACGAGCTCGTGTGCCTCGCCGAGATCGCGCCCGAGAACCTGACCGCGGCCGGCCGCCGGATGTGGGACGCGGGTGAGCAGGAGCGTCTGGCCACGGAGAAGGGCGCATGAGGGCGGCCCTGGCCGGGCTGTGCTGGACGGCGGCCAACGCCCCGGGCTGGGCGCGCTTCCGCGCGAGCCTGGCCTCTCCCGAGATCACCCAGGAGGCGATCCTCCGGCGCTACCTGGGCGAGAACGCCCGGACCGCGTTCGGGCGCGCGCACCGCTTCGCGTCGATACGCAGCGTCGCCGAGTACATGGACCGCGTCCCCCTGAGCGGCGCCGCCGACTACGCTCCCTGGGTGGATCGGATCGCCGCGGGCGAGCCGGCGGTGCTGACGCGCTCGCGCGTGCGCGCCCTGGAGACCACCGGCGGCACCACGGCGGCCAAGCGCATCCCGTACACCCTCGCGCTGCAGGCCGAGCTGCGGCGCGCGGTGGCACCCTGGATCTTCGACCTCGTGCGCCAGGACCCCGCCCTGGCCCGGGGCCGGAGCTACTGGGCCATCACACCGGTCTCGGAGGCGGCGGAGAGGACGACGGCCGCCGGCGTCCGCGTCGGCTTCGAGGACGACGCGGCGTACCTGGGGGGGGTGGCGCGACGCCTGGTGGAGGCGACCCTCGCCGTGCCCGCGGCCGTGCGCCACGTGCCGGACCTGGAATCGTTCCGCTACGCGACGCTGCTGTTCCTGTTGCGCGCGCGCGACCTCGCCCTCGTGTCGGTGTGGCATCCGAGCTTCCTGGGCCTGCTCCTCGACGCCCTTCCCCGGCACTGGGACCGCCTGGTCGAGGACGTGCGGCGGGGCACGCTGCGGCCGCCACGCGTCCTGGACGAGCCGGTGCACGCGCGACTCCGGAAGCACCTGCGCGCGGACCCGCGGCGCGCGGACGAGCTCGCCCATCTCGGCCCCTCCGATCCCGCCGCCCTCTGGCCCGGCTTGCGCCTGGTGAGCTGCTGGGGCGACGCCCACGCCGCCCTCCACGCGGATGGGCTCGCGCGGGCCCTCCCCGGCGTGCGCGTCCAGCCCAAGGGCCTCCTGGCCACGGAAGCCGTGGTCAGCATCCCGTTCGACGGCGCGCGGCCGCTGGCCCTGCGGTCGCACTTCTTCGAGTTCCTGGGCGAGCGCGGCGGTCCCCGGCTGGCCCACGAGCTCGAGCCCGGAGGCGTCTATTCCGTGGTCGTGACCACCGGCGGCGGCCTCTACCGCTATCGGCTGGAGGACCGCGTCGAGGTGACCGGCTTCGTCCGCGCCACGCCCAGCCTGCGCTTCCTCGGCAAGGAGGGGAACCTCTCCGATCGCGTGGGCGAGAAGCTGCGCGAGGACTTCGTGGCGGCGGCGCTGGCCCATGTCTTCGCAGGAGCCGGAGTGTCCCCTCGCTTCGCGCTGCTGGCTCCCGACGGGAGGAGTTACGTCTTGTACGTGGAGCGTGACACGCCGCTGCCCGCCGCCGCCCGCCTCCTCCAGGAAGCGCTGGAGCGGCACCCCGACTACGCCTACGCCTGCCGGCTCGGCCAGCTCGACCCGGTGCGCGTGTTCCGGATCGCGGGCGGGGGCCTCGAGGCCTACCTCGAGCGCGCGCGGAGCCGCGGACAGCGGCTGGGCGACGTCAAGCCCCTGGCCCTGAGCCCGCTCGACGGCTGGTCGGCCGTCTTCCCGGGCGCCTACGCGGAGGAGCCGGAGAAAGCGCTCCTGGGCCGATAGACGGCCAGCACCGCCACCGCCGCCACCCCGTAGCCGGCCACGACGTCGATCACGTGATGCTGGTGCGTGAGGACGGTGGAGAGCCCGACGGTGCCCGCCCCGAGGGCGAGCAGGACCCGGACGGCGGGCCGTGCCCGTGTCGCCATCGCGCCCAGCGTCGTCGTGGAGAGCGCGACGTGCAGCGAGGGCACGAGGTTGTAGGTGAGGTTGATGCGGTCGGACACACGCATCACGGCCGCGGTGATCGGGCCGGAAGGATCGGGGGCCGGCGGGTAGGCCAGGCGGGCCGGGAAGAGGAGGAAGCCGGCGCCCCCCATCAGGATCACGACGGCGATCGCGGCCCCCAGGGCCGCGATCTCACGCTCGCGGCGCAGGACGAAGGGCGCGGCCAGGAAGACGAGATAGATCGAGCTGTAGACCCAGACCATCCCGGGCACGAACGGCACCGCCGCCTCCCAGCCGAAGTCCACGCGCATCTGGGCGCGCCGGGCGGTCAACGCGTCCGCCCCGACGTACACGATCCCGAACAGGATCGACACCGCGACGAAGGAGCGCGCGAAGAGAGCCAGCGCCTTTGGCGAGGGCCGGCCCCAGAACGGCTCGCTCACGCCTTCGATCATCCTTCGTAGCGGGGCCGCGCCATCACCCGGCCCTTGCGGCCCACGAGGCCGATGTCGATCGCGTGCTCGCCGCGGGGGAGGTCGGGCCTGCTGAAGGTCAGCACGTAGTGGCCGGCCAGCGCGTGCTGCAGCCGGTCCAGGGCCTGGCCGGGGAACAGGTGGGTCTTGGCGTAGAAGCCGCCCGTGTCCTCCGCCACCTGCTCCAGGCCGACCTCGAGGGTGTGGAAGTCGGCATTGGTGACGTCGAGGGCGAACACCGTCACCCGGCCCTCGACCAGCACGTGCCGGGCCGGCCCGTAGTCCGCGTCCAGGAACACGCCCACGCCCGGCGACCACTGGCCCATGCCCCACCCGAACAGCACGAGGCTCTTCGACCCCGGCAGCTCCTTGAGCGCCTCCCCGAGGACGAGGAGCGCGGTCTCGGGCGTGGAGGCGCGTCGTCCCTTCTCGGAGTCGAAGCGCCCGGCCAGCGAGGGCTCGGGCCCGGCGCCGAGGACGGGAACGCGCTCGAACAGGATCGAACGGTCCAGGACGTGCCGCAGCCGGTCGCGATCGCCGGTGAAGTCGGCCCAGAGCCTCAGGTGGGAGTCGAAGGAGACCACGGCCACGCGATCGTCCGCGGTCAGGTCGTCGAGCATCTCGCGCGCCCGGCGCAGCATCTGCAGGAACCCGATCACCCGCGAAGGCTCGAGGTCCTTCTGGAAGAAGAAGACGATCAGCCGCCCCCGCGGCGGGGCCGGAAGGCCGGCCTGCACGGCGAGGGACGTGACCGCGGGATCGGGGGGCGCGTCTTCGGCCACCCACGAGACGGACTGCACGGCGACCTGGTGCCCGTCCACCTTGAGCCGGAAGTCGGTGGGCGCGAGGCCGGCGATCGGGCGGCCCGCCTCGTCCACCACCCGCGCGTCCACGACCACGCTCTCCACGTCGATGCGGTCGCGGAAGCGGACGTCCTGGGCGCCCGCGACGCCGGCGGTGAGGAGCAGCACCGCCACCATGGGCCCCCTCACGCCGGCACCAGCCGGACGTAGGCCGGCTCCCACATGGCTTCGGCGACGCGACGCGGCACGTCCTCGCCCGGGACGTCGCTCGCCACCCCGTCCGCGCGTGCCTGCCGGATCACGGCCTCCGCGATGCGCGCGGTCACGCCGCGGAGCGAGGGGATCGGCGGGTAGAGCGCGCCCGCCTCGAGGTCCTCGGGCCGGAGCTCGTCGGCCAGGCAAGAGGCGGCGGCGCGGAACATGCCGTCCGTGACCTCGCGCGCTTCCGCCAGCAGCGCGCCCAGCCCCACGCCGGGAAAGACGAAGACGTTGTTGCCCTGTGCCACCCGCCGCGCGCGGCCGTCCTGGACGACGGACGGGAACGGGCTGCCCGTGGCCACCAGGGCGCGTCCGTCCGTCCAGCGAAGGACGTCCGCGGGCGAGGCCTCCGCCTGGCTGGTCGGGTTCGACAGGGGGAAGACGAGCGGCCGCTCCGCGTGGGCGGCCATCTCGCGCACCACCGCCTCCGTGAAGGCGCCGGTGGCGCCGGAGACGCCGATGAGCACGGTCGGGTGCAGGGCGCGCACGACGGCGAGGAGGTCGTGCCCCGGCCGGAGCCCTTCCGCCTCCGCGAGGGCATGGGGCCAGGCCAGCTCGCGCCGATAGTCCTCCGTGGGCCCCTCGCCCTCGACGACCAGGCCGTGCGCGTCCAGCACCGCCACCGCCCGCCAGAGCTCCGCGCCCTCCAGGCCCGCGCGGTGCAGCGCCTCGCGGAGCAGGCGCGCGATCCCCACCCCGGCCGCGCCCGCGCCGAGGATGACGACGCGGTGCCGCTCCAGCGGCCGGCCCATCAGCCGCGAGCCGGCGGTGATCCCGGCCAGGGCCACCGCGGCCGTGCCCTGGACGTCGTCGTTGAAGGAGAGCAGGACCTTCCGATAGCGGTCGAGCAGGGCGAACGCGGTGCCCTTGCGGAAGTCCTCCCACTGCAGCAGCGCCTTCGGGAAGCGGCGGTGGACGGCGTGCACGAGCTCCTCCACGAGCGAGAAGTACTCCTCGCCCCGCAGCCGGGGCGCCCTCCAGCCGATGTAGAGCGGGTCGTCGAGCAGGGCCTGGTTGTCCGTGCCCACGTCCAGGCTGATCGGCAGCGTTTCCGCGGGATGGATGCCGGCGGCGGCGGTGTAGAGCGCGAGCTTGCCGATGGGGATGCCCATGCCGCCCGCCCCCTGGTCGCCCAGGCCGAGGATGCTCTCGTTGTCGGTGGCCACGAT
>JBGPBV010000179.1:0-13137 GCA_041481445.1 Vicinamibacteria bacterium | reverse complement strand
TGTACTGGTAGAAGTAGTACACGGCCGTCACGAGCCACGCGACGCCGGCCGCCTTCACGCCCTTGCCCATCCGGTTCCCGCGCGAGCCCCTGACGCCGACGGGGCTAGCAGAGCGCCAGGGAGACGGCGAGACCGCCCTCGGAGGTCTCCTTGTACTTGGAGTTCATCTCCTTCGCGGTCAGCGCCATCGCGTTGACGGTCGTGTCGAAGTCCACGCGGCGGTTGGCGGGGATCTCGTTGCTCGCGATCATGAAGCCCGTCCAGGCCTTGACCGCGCCGAACGCGCAGCGCTCGATGCAGGGAATCTGCACGAACCCCGCGACGGGGTCGCAGGTCAGCCCGAGGTGATGCTGCAGGGACGACTCGGCGGCGTTGGCCACGACCTGGGGGGAGAAGTCGTGGGCCTGCGCGATGAGGGCCGCGCCCATGGCCGAGGCCACCCCGATCTCCGCCTGACACCCGCCTTCCGCGCCGGCGAGGGTCGCGTTGTGCTTGCAGAGGTAGCCGATCACCGCGCCGGCGATGAGGCCGCTCCGGATCTTGTCCTGGGGCAGCTTGCGGCCACCCTCGCCCAGCGCGTAGACGATCGCGGGGATGACGCCCGCGGATCCGCCGGTGGGCGCGGTGACCACGAGGTGTCCGCGCGCGTTCTCCTCCGAGCCGGCCAGCGCATACGCGGAGACGACCCCGACCCCGCGCTGGGCCTCGAACTTGTCGTCCAACGCGCGCTTGTAGACGTCGCCCGCCTTGGTCTTGAGCTTGATCGGGCCGGGCAGGGTGCCCACGGGGGCGTCGAGGCCCGACTTGACGATGTTCACCATCGCCGTCGCGATCTTGTCGAGGAAGGCGTTGACCTCCGCCTCGCTCTTGCCGGAAACCGCGACCTCGTTCGCCATCGCCAACTGGGCGATGGAGATGTTGTCCTTCTCCGCGTGCGCCAGCAGCTCCTTCATCGTGGAGTACGGGTACTTCGGCTGGCCCTTCTTGGGGGGCTGGTAGCCCTTCCACTCGATGAAGCCGCCGCCGACCGAGTAGTACTCCTGCTCGAGCAGCACGACGTCGCCCGCCATCAACTTGCAGGTCATCGTGTTGGGGTGCGGGAAGTTCCCCTTGGGCGCGTCGTAGACGATGTCCTTGAGCGACACGTCGAAGGTCTTGGTGCCGAGCTTCACCGGGAAGACCTGGTCCGGCTTGGCGGCCAGGCTGTCGAGGAACGCCGGCTCGACGGTGGCCGGCTCCTTGCCGATCACCCCGGCCAGGGCGGCGCGCTCGGTGCCGTGCCCCTTGCCGGTGGCGCTCAGGCTGCCGTAGAGGTGGACCTTGAGGCCCGTCACCTTGGCGAGCTGGTCCGCCGGCAGCTTCGTGCAGCGCTGGTAGAAATTGTAGGTGATGCGCATCGGGCCGATCGTGTGGGAGCTCGACGGGCCGGGTCCGACCTTGTAGAACTCCTCGACCGTGGTCATCACCGGTCCCTTGCTCTGCTTCTTGACGTCCAGCTCGGGCGAGACGGCTCCCTTGACCACGGGCGGGTCCGCGACCTTGGCCGCGACCTTGGCCTGCTCCTCCGCGGAGAGCGCGCGGCCGGAGATCACCGCCGCCGAGCCCACGACGGCGCTGCGCATCAGGAACGTCCGGCGGTCCACGCCCGGCGGAGCGAGCTCCACGTCGGGCGTCGAAGGGGTCTTGTCGTCGTGATTCTGGGACTTCATGTCTGCTCCTTTGCGGAAACCCGTTCCCGTCCCGCTCGAGGGGCATGCCCGGCCCCAGGAGCCTCGGGCGGGATGTCGACCGTCGTCCGGAACGGCCCAGCGTCCCTGGGTCGAACGATGCGCGTCCGGGCGGAAGGAACGGAAGTAGCAGCCGGGTAAGTTACCGTTGCATCTGCGCCCGTCTCATTGACCGCCCCCGCGCCGATCGACTACCGTCCCCTTCGGAGGAGGTTCGTTCTGGGGACGGCGCCGGTGGGAGGCCGCGCCCGGCACTTCAAGAGGGCGGCGGCCGACCTGATGATCACGCTCGGCGTCCTCGCGTTCGCCCTGGGGGCGATCCTGAGCGTGGCTCGGCGCGCGCTGTTCTACCCCGACGCGTTCGCGCAGCGCCTGGCGGACAGCCTGGCCGACCCGCGCGTGGCCGCCTTCGCCGCTGACCGCGTGGCCAGCGCCGTGGTCAAGCAGGAGCCCGACCTCACCGCCTTTCGCCCGCTGATCGCCGCCACCGCGCGGGGGGCCGTGTCCTCCGCCGGTTTCCGGGCCCTGGTGCGGACGGCGGCGCGCACGGCCCATGCCGGCCTCTTCTCGGAGGGTGGCCGGACCGTGATCGTCTCGGTGCCGGACGTCGGCGTGCTGCTCAGGGGCGCCCTGGAGAAGGCCAACCCCGCCCTGGCCGAGAAGGTCCCGGCCCGCGTGCAGACCGTGCTGGCTTCCCTCGGGCGTGGCCCCGTCGAGCGCGTCGTGCTCCGGCTATGGGACCTGTCGCGACGGTCGCAATGGCTGGCCGGCATCCTGGGCTTCGGGGGCGCGCTCCTCGCCCTCGCCGGCGTGCTTCTCGCGGCGAGCCCGCGGCATGCGATCGGACGCCTCGGGCTGGACCTGCTGGTCGCCGGCCTGGCCCTCTTCCTCCTCGGACCGGCGGGCCGCGCGATCGTGGCCACCCTGCCGCACGAGGAGCTGGCGAAGAAAGCGGCGGCCGGACTCTGGGACGCGTTCACCAGCTCGCTCGGGACCTGGGCCCTCGTGCTCGGCGGGATCGGCCTCGTGCTCGGGGCCGCCTCCCATTCGCTCGTCGAGCGCTTCGACCCTCGCCAGGCGGCGCGCCGGCTCGTGGCCTGGCTCGAGGAGCCGCCGGGCGGCACGCGGGAACGGCTCCTCCGCGGAGCCGTCCTGGTTAGCGCCGGCGCGTTCGCCCTGCTGCGGCCCGCCACCGCCGCCTCTCTCCTGATCGCCCTCTTCGGTGGCCTCGTCGCCTTTGCCGGGCTTCGCGAGATCTTCGAGCTCGCGCTCCAGGCCGTGCCGGCCTCGCCGGACCCCGCGACGCCTTCTCCGGCCCTGCGGGGGACGGGGATCAGGGCAGCACTGGTCCTCGGCCTGGCTGCCGCCTTCATCGCCGGGATCTGGTGGTTCGGCCAGCCGTCGAAAGCTGCCCCCCTCGAGTCGAACGCCTGCAACGGCGCTCCGGAGCTCTGCGGGCGGCGGCTGGACGAGGTCGTCTTCCCCGGGACGCACAACGCGATGTCGTCCGCCGACATCTCGGATTGGCTCTTCCCCCAGCAGGAGCGGGGCATTCCCGGCCAGCTCGAGGATGGGATCCGCGCCCTGCTCTTCGACGTGCACTACGGGATCCCCGTCGAGGGCCGGGTCAAGACCGACCTCGACAGCGAGGGCACCTCCCGGGAGAAGTTCGAGCAGGCCCTGGGGAAGGAGGCGTTCGACGCCGCGATGCGGATTCGCGATCGCATGGCCGGGAAGGAAGAGGGGCCGCGCGGCCTGTACCTCTGCCACGGCTTCTGCGAGCTGGGCGCGGTGCCGCTCGCGGGCGCGCTCGAGCGCGTCCACGAGTTCCTGGTCCAGAGCCCCGACGAGGTGCTCGTGCTCGTGATCGAGGACTACGTCTCGCCCGAGGACCTCGCGGCGGCGTTCGCGGAGAGCGGGCTCGACGGCCTCGTCTACCGCGGGGCGCCGGGCCCGCCCTGGCCCACGCTGCGCGAGATGATCGACTCCCGCCAGCGCGTGCTCGTGCTCACCGAGTCCGGCCGTCCGGGCGTCGGGTGGATCCACCCCGCGTTCGAGCTCATGCAGGAGACGCCGTACAGCTTCAAGCAGCCGTCCGAGCTCTCCTGCGCGCCCAACCGCGGGGGGACGTCCGGCTCGCTCTTCCTGATGAACAACTGGATCGACACCACGCCCGCCCCCAAGCCGAGCAACGCCGCCATTGTCAACGCCTACGACGCGCTCCTGGCCCGCGCGAGGCAATGCCAGGCGGCGCGAGGGAAGCGGCCGACGGTGATCGCGGTGGACTTCTACCGCACGGGCGCGCTCTTCCGCGCCGTGCGGGCCATGAACGGCCTGGCCGCTCCGGCGGAGTGAGGGCGTTGGTTGGATCAATTATCAGATTTGACAGCGAGACATCTCAAAGAGCCAAGCAGCCAGTGCGGACCTGATCTGTCAAACGATTGTGCCATGCTCGTGACATGAGCACGAGCAATCCCATCCAACTCTCCGACGGCGACCTGGTGACCGCGGTGGCGCGACTGGCCCGGGGCGAGCGCGAGATGACCGCGACCCTGATCGCCCACCTGGCCGAGCTGTACGGCCGGTGGCTGCACGAGCGCGCCGGGTACGATTCGCTCTTCACCTATTGTGTCGGTGTGCTGCGCCTGTCCGAGAGCGCGGCCTACGACCGGATGAAGGCGGCCAAGGTGGCGCGGCGGTATCCGGAGCTGCTGGCCCTGCTCGCCGATGGGCGCGTGAACCTGACCACGGTGCGGCTCGTGGCGCCGCATCTGACCCGTGCCAACCACCGCGAGCGGTTGGCGGCGGTCACGGGCAAGAGCAAACGCCAGGTCGGAGAAGTGCTGGCGCAGTGGTTCCCGCAACCGGACGCTCCCGCGTCGGTGCGCAAGCTCCCGAGCCCGCACCCGCCGATCGTCCCCGCCGCCTTCCTGCCGGCGTCGCTCGCGCCCGTCCCGAATCCGACCGTCGGTGGCCCGCCGGCGCCGCCCGGGGTGGCGGATGGTGACGGCCTTCTGGCGAGTGTCGGTGCTTCGGTTCCCACGATGACCGCCGGGGCGCCGTGTGCGTTGGCCTCACTCCCAGCCCTCGAGCCGGTGAAGCCTCTGTCGCCGGACCGTTACCGGATCACCTTCACGGGGAGCGCGGCGCTCTGTGAGAAGTTGAAGCTGGCTCAGGACCTCCTCCGGCACGCCGTGCCGAGTGGCGATCCTGCGCAGGTCTTCGAGCGCGCCCTGGATGTGCTGGTCGAGGATCTCGTGAAGCGCAAGTTCGCCCTGACCGAGCGGCCGCGCGAGAGCCGCGGCCAGGCGGAGCATTCGAGGAACATCCC
Source organism: Vicinamibacteria bacterium (assembly GCA_041481445.1). GTDB lineage: Bacteria > Acidobacteriota > Vicinamibacteria > Fen-336 > Fen-336 > AA29. The sequence goes on along the minus strand of JBGPBV010000179.1, from coordinate 8,079 downwards.
GGCGGAGGTGAAGCGTGCGGTGCTCATCCGCGACCGTGGGGGCTGCGCCTTCGTCGCGCCGGACGGCCACCGCTGCGGGGCGCGCGGGTTCGTGGAGTTCCACCACGTTCAGCCGTATGGCGCGCGTGGCAAGCCGACGGTCGAGAACATCTCGCTGCGCTGCCGCGCGCACAACGCCTACGAGGCAGAGATGTTCTACGGGCCGCGGAGACAGTACGGCGGGCTCGGCATGGTGCCGGAAGCGGTGGTGCCCCGGGGAGCGTGTCAAGCCGCACACGTTTTCGTTCCGGCACGAAAGCAACGAAGTCAGCCGAATGGCCGGATCGACCCCTAACATCCGCTTCGGCGATCCACCGGCGCCCTGACGACTCCTGCCGCGCGTCCTCGCGCGCCTCCGCAGTTTCCGGATAGCGGTCGCTGCCGGCGCGGGCGCATATTGCCAACCGAGTACGGGGCGGCCGCTCGCGCTCCGACCGGAGGCAGGGATTGGACCGGAGGCAGCCATTCGGCGAGGTCTTCGAGGTGCGGACGAGGCCCTGGGCCGCGCTGCTGCTGCTGGCCGCCCTGTGCCTGGGCCTGGGGGCCGCGCGAACGTTGGCGGCGGCCGCGGAGCCTCAAGTCCCGGCGCCCCCCGCCGAGGCTGCCGCCACCCCGCCGCCGGCCGAGCCGGACCAGTCGTCGAAGGCCGAGCCGGGGCACGCAGGGACGGCCGCGGCCGCCGAACCCGAGGAACACGGCCTTCCCGCCAGCGCGGTCGAGCTCGCACGCGCCTTCGGCCTCCCGATCACGAACTCGATGGTCGTGAGCTGGGTCGTCGCCCTGGGCCTCATCGTCTTCGCGCAGGTGGCGACACGGGACATGCAGCAGGTGCCCTCGGGCGCGCAGAACTTCCTTGAGTGGCTGGTGGCCGCACTCTACGGCCTGCTCGAGGGGATCATCGGCCCCCACCTCGTCAAGCGGACGTTCTGGTTCTTCGCGACCATCTTCATCTTCATCCTGGCCTCGAACTGGATGGGCCTCCTCCCGGGGGTGGGGACGATCGGCTGGGGGCACCAGGGCGCTCACGGCTTCAAGGTCGATCAGCCGCTGCTGCGCGGAGCCAATGCAGACCTCAACCTGACCCTGGCCATGGCCATCGTCTTCTTCGCCTGCTGGATCTTCTGGGCCCTCCAGGAGGTCGGAGTGCGGGGGATGGCGCACGAGCTGTTCGGGGCCAAGGGCGAGACCGCCGGGTTCATGAAGGTCCTCATGGTGGTCGTCTTCTTCGCCGCCGGCTGCCTGGAGGTCATCTCGATCCTGTTCCGGCCCGTCTCCCTCAGCTTCCGCCTCTACGGCAACGTGTTCGCGGGCGAGAACATGCTGGAGACGATGGCCACGCTGGTCCCCGGGTGGGGCTGGCTGCTGCCGATACCGTTCTACTTCCTGGAGCTGGCAGTGGGCCTGGTCCAGGCCCTGGTGTTCATGCTTCTCACCGCCGTCTTCACGCTGCTGATCTGTCAACACGAGGAAGAAGCACCCGTGAAAGCGACGATCGAATGACGCGCTTCGCACGAAAGGCAGGAGAGCCATGATTGGTAGCATCCACGTCGGCCTGGCCGCCATCGGCGCGGCCATCTCCGTCGGCCTGATCGGCGCCGCCGCCTCCACCGCGGTCGGCCGCAATCCCGGCGCCTCCACCAAGATCCTGGTCCAGTCGATCCTGGCCATCGCCTTCGCGGAGGCGATCGTCTTCTACGCGCTGTTCCTCGTGCGATGAGACGCCGCGGCGCGACCCACTGAGGTGCGAGCATGACGGCACTCCTGCTGTTGGCGCCCTCCGCCGAGGGGGGACAGGTCGCGCAGATCGCCCGGACCTTCGGGGTGGACTGGCCGCAGCTCATGGCCCAGGTCATCAGCTTCTCGATCGTCTGCGCGGTGCTCTACCGATTCGCCTACCGGCCCGTGCTGGCCATGCTCGCCGAGCGCCGCGAGCAGATCGCCCAGGGACTGGCCAACGCCGCCGAGATCAAGGCCGAGCTGGCCCGGACGGAGGCCCAGCGCCAGGAGGTGATGGCGAAGGCCAGCGCCGAGGGCAACCGGCTGATCGAGGAGGCGCGGGCTGCGGCCGCCCGCGTGCAGCAGGAGGAGACGCGGAAGGCGGTCGCGGCCGCGGAAGACATCATCGCCCGGGCGCGGGAGGCCGCCGCCCAGGACCACGCGCGCATGCTGGCCGAGCTCAAGCGCGAGGTGGGGCGGCTGGTCGTGCAGACCACGGCCGCGGTCACCGGCAAGATCCTGACCGCGGACGATCAGAAGCGCCTCGCCGAGGAGACGGCGAAGCGGCTCCCGGCCTAGCGCCAGACCGCCAGGGAAGCGACGATGAGGACGACCAGGCGAACCCGACGCGATGCCCGGCGGCTCTACAGGGCCTGCCTGGTTGGCGGCCTGCTCGACGAAGCCCGGGCCCGGCTGGTGGCCGAGCGCGTGGCGAGGGCCCGGCGCCGCGGCAGCCTGGCCATCCTGTCCCACTTCCACCGGCTGGTGAGCCTGGACCTGTCGCGGCATCGCGGGGTCGTGGAGAGCGCGATGCCGCTTGACGTCGAGCTCCAGAACCGCCTCCAGGCCCGCCTCGGGCGCGCCTACCCGGGCGTGGCCATGTCCTTCGAAGAGAACCCCGCGCTCATCGCGGGGATGCGCGTCAAGGTCGGGAGCGACGTCTACGACGGCAGCGTGCGAAACGCGCTGGCCGATCTGGAGGAGAGCTTCCGTTGAGGTCCAGATGAGCAACCTGCTGCGTGAGATCGAAGCCCAGATCACCGGGGCCAAGGCCGCCGCCGCCAAGCAGAGCGTGGGCGTGATCCGCGAGATCGGCGACGGGGTCGCCCGCATCGAGGGCCTCGCCGACGCGATGCTCAACGAGATGATCGACCTCGGCCACGGCATCACCGGCCTCGCCCTCAACCTCGACGAGACCGAGGTCGCGGTGATCATCCTCGGCGACTACACGCAGCTCGAGGAGGGCGACGAGGTCCGCGCCACCGGCAAGCTGCTGCAGGTGCCGGTGGGCAAGGGCCTGCTCGGGCGCGTGGTGAACACGCTCGGGGAGCCGCTGGACGGCAAGGGCCCGGTGAAGGGCGAAGCCGCCTACCCGGTCGAGAAGACCGCCCCCGGCATCATCAAGCGCCAGAAGGTGAGCCAGCCCGTCCAGACCGGGATCATGGCCATCGACGCGATGATCCCCATCGGCCGCGGCCAGCGCGAGCTGATCATCGGCGATCGATCGACGGGGAAGACGACCCTCGGCATCGACACCATCATCAACCAGGCCCGGCTCAACAAGGCGGCCGCGGCCAGCGGCGACAAGGACCATCGCCCGCTCTACTGCATCTACGTCGCCATCGGCCAGAAGCAGTCCAGCATCGCCCGCATCATCTCCACCCTCGAGAAGGAGGGGGCGATGCCCGGCACCATCGTCGTCGCTTCTCCCGCCGCCGACTCCGCAGCCAGCCAGTACCTCGCGCCCTTCGCGGGGGCGGCCATGGGCGAGTGGTTCATGGACCACGGCATGGACGCCCTCATCATCTACGACGACCTGTCCAAGCACGCGGTGGCCTACCGGCAGGTCTGCCTGATCTTGAAGCGGCCGTCGGGACGCGAGGCCTACCCGGGGGACGTGTTCTACCTCCACAGCCGCCTGCTCGAGCGGGCGGCGCGAGTGGGGAAGGAGTACGGCGACGGCTCGCTCACCGCCCTGCCCATCATCGAGACGCAGGCGGGCGACGTCTCCGCCTACATCCCCACCAACGTCATCTCGATCACGGACGGCCAGATCTACCTGGAGACGGACCTCTTCTACCAGGGCGTGCGTCCGGCCATCTCCGTGGGCCTGTCGGTGTCGCGGGTGGGCTCGGCCGCGCAGCTCAAGGCCATGAAGCAGGTGGCCGGCCAGCTCAAGGGCGATCTCGCCCAGTTCCGCGAGCTGGCCGCCTTCGCCCAGTTCGGGTCGGAGGTGGATGCCAAGACCCAGGCCCAGATCGACCGTGGCAAGCGCATCGTCGAGATCTTCAAGCAGCCCCAGTACAGCCCGATCCCGGTCGAGGTCCAGGTGGCCCTGATGTGGTTCGTCCAGAACGGATTCATGGACGACGTGCCGGTGGAGCGGGTGCGGGAGTGCCAGGCGAAGCTGACGGACTTCCTCACCGCGCGCAAGGCCGAGCTGCTGGCCACGATCGTCCGGGAGAAGGCGCTCGGCGACCCGCTGACGGCGGAGCTGAAGTCGGCCTCCGAGCAGTTCAAGCAGGGCTGGAAGTGAGCGCCCGGACCGGGGGTCGCTGAGCCATGCAGGGTCCGCGCGAGATCCGCCGCCGCATCCGGTCGGTCGGGGCCACCTCCCAGATCACCCGGGCCATGCAGATGGTGGCGGCGTCGAAGATGCGCAAGGCGCAGGAGGCGGCGCTGGCCGGGCGTCCCTTCGTCCAGCTCCTCTACCGGATCCAGCGCGCGGCCACGCGGGCGGCCGAGCTCGAGCACCCGCTCCTGGAGGTCCGCCCGGTCCAGCGGCGCGCGGTCATCCTGGTCGGCGCGGACAAGGGGCTGTGCGGTGCCTTGAACAGCAACGTCCTCCGCCTGGCCGCGCAGCACGATCCCGCCTCGACCGTCTTCATCACCGCCGGGCGCCGGGCCGCGCAGTTCGTCGCCCGCACCGGCCGCACGCTCGCCGCCGAGTTCGCCTACGGGGACAACCCCACGTTCGCGGAGGCGCGGGCGATCGCCGGTTTCGCGCGCGACCTCTTCCTGAAGCGGGAGGTCGACGAGGTCCTCATCGTGGCCACGCGCTTCGTCAACACCCTCACCCAGGAGCCGATCACCGTCGAGTTCCTGCCCGTGGGGGAGATCAAGGGCCTGAAGATCCCGGGGACCTCGCCGGAAGAGGCTACGGCCGCGGAGGGGGAGGAGACGCTGTTCGAGCCCGACGCGGAGAGCGTCCTCTCGTTCCTGCTCGGGCACTACCTCAACATCTTCGTCTACCAGGTCCTGCTCAACGCGAAGGCCAGCGAGCAGAGCGCACGCATGGTCTCGATGAAGAACGCCACCGACGCCGCCGACGACCTCATCCGGGACCTGACCCTCGACTACAACAAGCTGCGGCAGGGCAACGTCACCAAGGAGCTCCTGGAGATCGCGGGCGGACAGTCCGACTGAAGCGCGGGAGTGGTCCCCCGCCATGGAAACGGGTGCGGGCATGAACAAGGGAAGAGTGGTCCAGGTGGTCGGTCCGGTGGTGGACGTCGAGTTCCCCGACGGACGGCCCGGGATCTACAACGCGTTGACCTGCGAGTACGAGGTCCAGAAGGAGCCGGTCAAGCTGACCCTCGAGGTCCAGCAGCACCTCGGCGACAACTGGGTCCGGACGATCTCGATGTCCGGCACCGAGGGCCTCAAGCGCGGCGTCGAGGTCACCGACACCGGGGAGCCGATCTCCGTGCCCGTGGGCGAAGGCGTCATGGGCCGGGTGCTCGACGTGACCGGGAGCCCGGTCGACGAGCGGGGGCCGGTCAAGGCGGAGAAGCGATACGCGATCCACCGCCCCGCCCCCCTGCTCGTCGACCAGTCGCCCTCCCCCGAGGTCCTCCCCACCGGGATCAAGGTCATCGACCTCATCTGCCCGTTCCTCAAGGGTGGCAAGGTCGGCGCGTTCGGGGGCGCCGGGGTGGGCAAGACCGTCGTGATCATGGAGCTGATCAACAACATCGCCAAGCTCCACGGCGGGGTGTCGGTCTTCGCCGGGGTGGGCGAGCGCACGCGCGAGGGCAACGACCTCTACCAGGAGATGTCGGAGGCGGGGGTCATCAACCAGAAGGACCTGAGCCAGTCCAAGATCGCGCTCGTCTACGGGCAGATGAACGAGCCGCCGGGGGCCCGCCTGCGCGTGGCCCTGGCCGGCCTGGCGATCACCGAGTACTTCCGGGACGAGAAGAACCAGGACGTGCTGCTCTTCATCGACAACATCTTCCGCTTCTCGCAGGCCGGCTCCGAGGTCTCGGCTCTGCTGGGCCGCACGGCCAGCGCCGTCGGCTACCAGCCGACCCTGGCCGCGGAGATGGGCGCGCTCCAGGAGAGGATCACGTCCACCAAGAAGGGCTCGATCACGTCCTTCCAGGCGGTGTACGTGCCCGCCGACGACCTGACCGACCCCGCCCCCGCGACCACGTTCGCCCACCTCGACGCCACCCTCGTGCTGGAGCGCGCGATCGCCGAGCTGGGCATCTACCCGGCGGTGGACCCGCTGGCCTCCACCTCGCGCGCCCTGGCCCCCGAGGTGGTCGGCCAGGAGCACTACGACGTCGCCCGCGGCGTGCAGCAGGTGCTCCAGCGCTACAAGGACCTGCAGGACATCATCGCCATCCTCGGCATGGACGAGCTCGCGCCCGCGGACAAGACGACGGTGCTGCGCGCGCGCAAGATCCAGCGCTTCCTGAGCCAGCCCTTCAGCGTGGCCGCGGTGTTCACGGGCCGCGACGGCAAGCAGGTGCCGGTGGCGGACACCGTCCGCGGCTTCAAGGAGATCCTGGACGGCAAGCACGACAAGGTGCCGGAGGGGAACTTCTACATGAAGGGCGGGATCGACGAGGTCAAGCCGGACTAGTCATGGCAGAGACACTGAAGCTCGAGATCGTGACCCCGGACGGGGCGGCTTTCTCCGAGGACGTGGAGATGGTCACGCTGACCGGCGGGGCGGGCGAGATCGGCATCCTTCCCCAGCACGTCCGGCTCATGACGCAGATGATCCCCGGCGAGCTGGTGGTGCGCCAGGACGGGCGCGAGCGGTTCCTGGCCGTCGGCGGCGGGCTCGTGGAGGTCACCGCCCGCCGCGTCTCCATCCTCACGGACATGGCCGTGGCCGCCGAGAGCATCGACGAGGCCAAGGCGGAGGAGGCGCGCCGGCGGGCGGAGGCCCGACTCAAGGAGAAGCTCGCGGACGAGGAGGTCGCGTCGATCAACGCCGCCCTGGCCCGCTCGCTGGCGCAACTGCGCGTCAAGCGCCGCCATCGGGGCTGAGGGCCAAGTCGGACGCGATCACGAGGGGCACGAAGGAGGACGTCATGAAGGAAGGCGAGCCGGAGATCACGGAGGACGACGAGGAGGGCGGCGCCGAGCCGGGGGGCAAGCCCAAGCTCAAGGCGAAGGCGTACATGAAGGAGCTGCGCCGCCTCCAGGCCGAGCTGTGCCGCCTCCAGGAGTGGGTGAAGGCCACCGGGGATCGGACCATCCTCGTTTTCGAGGGCCGCGACGCCGCGGGGAAGGGCGGCACGATCAAGGCCATCACCGAGCGGGTCAGCCCGCGCGTCTTCCGCGTGGTCGCGCTGCCCGCGCCTTCGGACCGGGAGAAGTCCCAGATGTATCTCCAGCGCTACTTCGCGCACTTCCCCGCCGCGGGAGAGATCGTGATCTTCGACCGCAGCTGGTACAACCGCGCGGGGGTCGAGCACGTGCTCGGCTTCTGCAACAAGGAGCAGCACCGGCGCTTCCTGGAGATCTGTCCCTTGATGGAGAAGCAGATCGTCGAAGGCGGCATCCGGCTCCTCAAGTACTGGCTGGAGGTCAGTCCGGGCGAGCAGAAGCGCCGCTTCCGGGCCCGCATCGAGGATCCCCTGCGCCAGTGGAAGCTCAGCCCCACGGACCTCGAGTCGCGACGGCGCTGGTACGACTACTCGCTGGCCCGCGACATGATGCTCGACGCCACGGACACGGAGTACGCCCCCTGGAACATCGTGAAGTCCGACGACAAGAAGCGCGCGCGGCTGGGCTGCATCGCGCATTTCCTGGGCCAGATACCGTACGAGAAGGTCAAGCGCGAGAAGATCGAGCTGGTCGGCCGTTCGAAGAAGCGCGCCTACGACGACGAGGCGCCGATGAAGAAGCGCCGCTGGATCGCGGAGGCCTACTAAGTCAGCGGCCGAAATCGAACCCGACGATCACCCGGATGCGGGAGAAGCTCACGTCGAGCGGAGTGGGCGTGAGGACGGGCGGGCCGCCGGGCGGGACGACGAGGGTGGAGATGGAGCGGGCATCGCTCCCGAAGGCGTAGGCCGCTCCCAT
>JBGPBV010000178.1:0-13508 GCA_041481445.1 Vicinamibacteria bacterium | reverse complement strand
TCGCCGGCGGCCAGCGTCTCCGCCAGCGCCCGCAGGCGTGGATCGGTCTCCGCCGGCACGGACAGGGTCTCCGCGCCGCCGTCGTCCTTCCCCGACGCCGAGTACGGCGCGTGCACGAGGGCGTAGGCCCCGACAGGGTCGCCCGGAGCCTCCAGCACGTCGAAGCGGTCCGACCGCAATCGCGGAGAGACGACGCGCGCCACCGCCACCCCCGCCGGCGCGAAGAGGGTGTCCGCCACCACGACCGCCTGCGTCACCCGCGTCCGCACCGCTTCCGGCCGGCTGGCGGCGCCGGCGTCGCCGAACGAGGAGCCGGGCAGCGCCCCGAGCCAGCGTCCGAGGTCGGGGGGCAGGGCGTCGGGCGGCGCGGGGGGCAGGTCGCGCCAGCCCGGGCGCGGCGCCTTCCACGCCCGCCCGTCGAACTCCGTCAGCACACGGCCGCGCAGCTTGCGCGGGAACGGCGTCCAGACGCGGAGGACCACCGAGCGCGAGAGGGCGAGGCGCTCGATGTCGCCCAGCCGCGAGTTCGCGGAGAAGCCGGCCTGGGCGACCGGGAAGGTCGGGTTGAGGAGGCGCGCGGCCGCGTCCTCCACGTGCGGCTGCGCCCACGGCAGCACGTAGGCGAGGACCACGGCCAGGCCCCCCGCGGCGGCCGCGAAGGCCAAGAGCGCCGCCCCACGGGCCCAGGCGCGCCGCCCGCCCGCCGGAGGCTCCAGGCGCGGCAGCGCCACCGCCAGGTAGGCGAACACGAGCAGGGCCCCGGCCACCTGCAGCCCGCGGACGCTCGCGCCCGGATCGAAGCTGGTGACGACGACGAGGGCGATCGCGAGGGGCACGGCGGCCAGCGCCGGGCGCCAGATGCGGGTGCCGAGCACGGCCATGGCCAGGAGGGGCACCACGATGGAGCCGACGATGAGGGCCATGTCGGCCACGCGGTCGTCGTCGATCACGGGGTACAGGGTGAGGCCCGCGCGCATGAGGAACACGGAGGCCAGGGCCACGCGGCAGGCCCCGCCCGCGATGCGCGCGATCCACCGGTGGACGTGGCCCGGCCGCCACGCGAGCGAGAGCGCCACCGGGACCAGCCCCAGCAGGGCCAGGCCCGCGGCGTGGGCCCAGGCGAACCCCCCGATCGCGACCGCGGAGAGCGCCGCCACCAGCGCGTGCTCGGTGCGGGTCGGCCGGCCGGGCACGGGCGCCCAGGGGTTGGCCGCGGCGGGATCAGGCACGGCGGGCCTCCGGCGCGGGACCCCGGGCCTCCTGGGCGCGCGGGGAGAGGGCGCTGGCGGCGATCCGGCGGTCCACGTCCGCGGGCGTCATCAGCAGGATGTCGCCGAGCTCGGACCCCAGGTGCTGCCAGCCCCGCGTGGTCGGCCCCTCGTGCACGACGATGACCTGCACCGCGGTGCCCAGGGCCTTGACCTCGCGCAGGAAGCGCTCGCGGTTGTCGTCCCAGTCCTGGAGGACGGCCACCACGGTGGTGATGCGCGCGAGCTTCTCGAAGAGGGCGGGGCCGATCGCGGCGAAGGGGGCGTCCGGGCAGGGCTCGAGAGAGGCGAGCACGTCGAGGATGTTGTCGAGGTAGGCCAGGCTGCGCCCGGCGCTCACCTCGTAGACCTCGGGTCCGGCGGCCAGGATGTCCACCACGAAGTCGCTGCGGCTGTAGTGGTCGGCGATGGAGGCGAGCACGGAGATGGCGGCCTCGAAGGAGCGCTCCTCGGCCGGGCTCGGACGGGCGGGGGCGAACGTGTCCAGGATGAGGGCGATGCGCGCGAAGTACTCCTCCTGGTACTCCTTCACCACCGGCTCCCCCCGCCGGGCCCAGGACCGCCAGTGGATGTTGCGGACGGGATCGCCCTCGCGGTACTCGCGGGTGCCCACGAACTCGATGGCGTCGCCGGTGCTCGAGGAGAGCGGGATGCCGCCCGGCTGGTAGCGGCGGCCGGCGGGCAGGGCGAGCTCCTCGAGGGTGTAGAACCGCGGGTAGACGAGCAGCACGTGCTCGCGGCCGCGGGGGGCGCGGCCGGCGGCGAGGGCGAGGGGATCGGTGCCGCGGAGGGTCGGCGTGCGCAGGACGTACCGTCCCCTCCGCAGCGCGCGCAGCTCGACGCGGGCCTCGGTCGGCGCGTCGGGCACGGCCGCCAGCAGCGTCTCGCGCGGCTGGATGGAGATGCTGCTGCCCCACCGCACCGGGCGCGGGAAGGACAGGCGCAGGTGGTCGCGCGCCCGGCCCTCCGCCCACACCCGCGCGCGGAGGACGAGGGGGACGAGCGCGGTCGCCCGCGCGGGCAGCGCGCACTCCAGGCGCGCCCCCGGACGCCTGAGCGCCGTGAGCAGGAGGGCGGCCATCAGCGCTCCCGCCGCCACCGCGAACAGGACGTACACCTGGCTGCGCCGGGTGTCCGCCCCCATGAGGCCGAGGGCGAGGGCGGCCCACAACACGTACCGCCCGCGCACGGTGAGGCGCTCCTCGTACCCCCGCACGAGCGCCCCCACCACGGGGATCGCACGCAGGGGGCGGGGCGGGCGCGCGGCCACGGGGGATCAGTCCCCCACGGGGACGGAGTCCAGGAGCTCCCGCACGACGTCCTCCTTCTGGACGCCGGAGTACTTGGCCTTGGTGTCGAGGGCCAGGCGGTGGGCGAGGGTGGGCAGGGCGACGGCCTTGACGTCTTCGGGCACCACGTAGTCGCGGCCCTCCAGGAACGCGCGCGACTGAGCCATCCGGAACAGGATCAGGGTCCCGCGCGGCGAGCAGCCCATCTTGACCGAAGGGTGGCTCCGGCTGGCGTCGGCCAGGGAGACGAGGTAGCGGGCGATGACGCGCTCCACGCGCACCGCCCGCACCGCCTCCTGCACCGCCAGCACGGAGGCCGCGTCCACCACGCGCTGCACGTCGTCGAGCGGGTGATGGTGGAGCTGGCTGAAGAGCACGTCGACCTCGCGCTCCTTGTCCGGGTAGCCGAGGTTGATGCGCATCGCGAAGCGGTCGAGCTGGGCCTCCGGCAGGGGGTAGGTCCCGTGGAACTCGATCGGGTTCTGGGTCGCGATCACCAGGAACGGCGCGGGCAGCGGATGCGTGGTGCCGTCGATGGAGGCCTGGCGCTCGCTCATCGCCTCCAGCAGGCTCGACTGCGTGCGCGGAGAGGCGCGGTTGATCTCGTCGGCCAGGAGGATGTTCGCGAAGATCGGGCCCGGCTTGAACGTGAACGTCCCGTCGCGCGGGCTGTACACGGACGAGCCCAGGATGTCGCTCGGCAGGAGGTCGGGCGTGAACTGGACGCGCTTGAACTCCGCGTCGAACGCGCGGGCCAGGGCCTTGGCCAGGGTCGTCTTCCCTACCCCGGGCACGTCCTCCATCAGGATGTGCCCGCCTCCGATGAGGGCGGTGAGGAGGTCGCGGATGACGGCCGGCTTGCCGAGGATCACCTTGCCGAGCTGGTCCTGGAGCCCGGAGACGATGTCGCGCGGATGTGGAACGAGCGCAGTGACAGCCATGGAGCTCGCCGAGAGACCCGGATGCTAAGCCCGGCCCCCGGGGTGGTCAAGCGGCGGGCGGCGGGCCGCCGTTAGAATCACACGTCCATGCCGCTCTCGCGCCGGGACCTCCTCCGCGGGCTGGCCGGCGCCGCCGGCGCCGGGATCGCGGGCTGCGCGCGGCCCCGGCCGCGCCCGATCACCGGAGCCGTGGTGGGGGGCGCTCACGACCGGGGGCACCGCGTGCGCGACGGCTTCCGGCCCGCCCCGTCCTCCTGGCGCGACGTGACCGTCGCCGTCGTCGGTGGAGGCGTGGCCGGACTCTCCGCGGCCTGGACCCTGGACCGCGCCGGGCTCGGTGACTTCGTGGTCCTGGAGCTGGAGGACACCCCCGGCGGCACCGCGCGCTCGGGACGGGATGCCCTCACGCCCTACCCGTGGGGAGCGCACTACGTGCCCGTGCCCGATCCCGGCAATCGCGCGCTCGTCGCCCTCCTCGACGAGGTGGGCGCGGTCGCGGGGCGCGACGCGGCCGGCCGTCCCGTCTACGCGGAGGACGTCCTCTGCCGCGACCCGCAGGAGCGCCTCTTCTTCCGCGGCGAATGGTACGAGGGCCTCTACCCGCGGGCGGGCGCCACCCCGCGCGACCTCGAGGAGCTGCGCGCCTTCGAGGCGGAGATGCGGCGCTGGTCGCTCCGCCGCGACGCCCGCGGCCGGCGCGCCTTCGACCTGCCGCGCGCCCGGGGCTCGGACGACGAAGAGGTGCGCGCCCTCGATCGTCTCTCGATGGCCGCCTACCTGGACGCCCACGGGTGGACCTCGCGGCGGCTGCGCTGGCTCGTCGAGTACGGATGCCGCGACGACTTCGGCGCCACCCTGGCCCAGACCTCCGCCTGGGCGGGCGTGCACTACTTCGCGGCCCGACTCGCCGGCGACGGCCAGCCCGCCGATTTCCTCACCTGGCCCGAAGGCAACGGCCGGCTGGTCGCGCAGATGGCGCGGCGCGCGGGGCCGCGTGTCCAGACCGGCGCCGTCGTCACCGACGTGAGGCCGCACGAGAAGGGCGTCGACGTCACCTGGTACGACGCACGGCAGGGGGGGACCTCCGGCCTGCACGCGCGGCACGCCGTGTTCGCCCTGCCCCGTTTCCTGGCCGCGCACGTCATCGCGCCCTGGCGCGAGGCGCCGCCCGCGCACCTGGCGGAGACGGCCTACGGCGCCTGGATGGTGGCCAACCTGCGGCTGCGCGACCGCCCGTCCTCGCGCGGGTTCCCCCTGGCCTGGGACAACGTCCTCTACGACAGCGACTCCCTCGGCTACGTCGTGGCCACGCACCAGTCCGGCCGCGACTTCGGACCCACCGTCCTCACGTACTATCTCCCCTTCGTGGACGACGACGCGCGGGTGGCCCGCCGGAAGATGCTGGCCACCACGTGGGACCAATGGGTGGAGCGGATCCTGGCCGACCTCTCGCGCGCCCATCCCGGCCTGCGGGACCTCGTCGAGAACGTGGACGTGTACCTCTGGGGACACGCGATGGTGCGCCCGCGCCCCTCCTTCATGTGGAGCGAGGCCCTGGCCGCGTCGGCCCGGCCGCTCGGACGGCTGCGCTTCGCGCACACCGACCTGTCGGGCATGGCCCTGTTCGAGGAGGCGCAGCACTGGGGCCTGCAGGCCGCCCTCGAGATCCTGCGCGACGAAGGACGGCCCGGGCCGCCGGAGCTGGCGTGAGCGGGGCGCGCGGCCGCTGGCTCGTCTCCCCCTCCTGGGACCTGTCGGTGTTCGGCGGGTCGGCCCTGCTGGCCTTCGGGCTCCTGGCCTGGGGCGCGGCCTCGGACACCCTCAGCGCCGTGACCCCGCCCTGGGCCTGGGTCGCCACCGTCCTCGCCGTCGACGTGGCGCACGTCTGGGCCACCGCCTATCGCGTGTACCTCGATCCCGAGGAGCGGCGGCGGCGGCCGGGCCTCTACGCGGGCGTGCCGCTCTTCGCCTACGCGGCCGGCGTCCTCCTCTACGCGACCTCCGCCGGCCTCTTCTGGCGCGTGCTGGCCTACACGGCGGTGTTCCACTTCATCCGGCAGCAGTACGGGTGGGTCGCGCTCTACCGCCGGCGGCTGGGGTCCTCGTCGAGGCTCGACCGCGTCCTCGACGACGCCGCCATCTACAGCGCGACCGTGTACCCCGTCCTGTGGTGGCACGCCCATCTGCCCCGCGAGTTCGAGTGGTTCATCGAGGGCGACTTCATCCCCGGCCTCCCCACCTCGGCCGCCTCGACGCTCCTGCCCGTCCACCTGCTGATCACGGCCGCCTACGTCGCGCGGCAGGTCTGGCTGCGCGCGCGCCGCCGGCCGGTGAGCCCGGGCAAGGACCTCGTGATCGCGACGACGTGGCTCGTCTGGTACGTCGGCATCGTGGTGCTCGACTCGGACTACGCGTTCACGGTGACGAACGTGCTCGTGCACGGCATCCCCTATCTCGCCCTGGTCTGGCGCTACGGCGCCGGCCGCTTCCGCGGGGCGGCGGGCGCGCTGGGGCGCGTCTTCCGGGCCGGAGCCTGGCCGGTGTTCCTCGCCTCGCTCGTGCTCGCGGCCTGGCTCGAGGAGTGGGGCTGGGACCGTCTCGTCTGGCACGAGCGCAGCGGGCTCTTCCCCGGGCCCGACGTCACCCTCTCCGCGGCCGCCCTGGCCCTTCTCGTTCCCCTGCTCGCGCTGCCCCAGTCGACCCACTACGTGCTCGACGCGTGGATCTGGCGGAGGAAGGGCAACCCGGGGCTCGCGCGCCGGCTCGGTTTCGAGTAGAACGCACGACATGGACGGCCTCCGCCAGGACCTCCGCCAGGCCGCGCGTGCGCTCCGCCGGCGGCCGGGCCTGACCCTCGTCGCCGTGCTCACGCTGGGCCTCGGCCTCGGGGCCGCGACCGCCATCTTCAGCGTGGCCGACGCCGTGATCCTGCGGCCCCTGCCCTTCGCGGACCCGGGGCGGCTCTTCATGGTGTGGCAGGCCGACACCGCGAAGAACGAGCGCTTCGTCGAGATGGCCTATCCGACTTTCCGCGACTGGCGCGAGCAGAACCACGTGTTCGAGGACATGGCGGGGATGCCCAGCACCAACCAGGGCTGGATCCTGAGCGGCCGGGGCGAGCCGCTCCCCGTGCTCGGCCGCTGGGTCACCGGCCGCTTCTTCGACGTGCTCGGGGTACGACCGGCGCTCGGACGGACCTTCCAGCCGGAGGACGACGGCGCGGCGGCCCCGCGTGTCGTGATCCTGGCCGATGCCTTCTGGCGCTCCCACCTCGGCGCTGACTCCGCGATCGTCGGCCAGACGCTCGTGCTCGACGACGAGCCCTACACGGTCGTGGGCGTGATGCCGGGCGAGTTCGCCTATCCCAAGGGAGCCCAGATCTGGGTGCCGTTGGTGCGGGCGGCGGGGCCCATCGCCGACATGCGCAACGTCTGGTGGATGAGCGCGGTCGGCCGTCTCAAGGCCGGCGTGTCGCCCGACCAGGCGCGGCGCGAGATGGCCGCGTTCGCCCTGCGCTACAACCGCGAGCAGTTCAAGGAGGAGAGCCTCACCGCCGTGCTCACGCCGGTGCGCGACACCATCTTCGGGCCGACGCGCCCGGCCCTGCTCGCGCTGCTGGGCGCGGTCGGGCTGGTGCTCCTGATCGCGTGCGCGAACGTGGCCGGGCTGCTCCTCGTTCGGGCCATGGAGAGGAGCCGCGACCTCGCCGTCCGTCTGGCCCTGGGCGCGGGCGCCTTTCGCCTCGCGCGGGGCCTGCTTGCGGAGAGCGCTCTGCTCGCGGCGGCGGGCGGAGCGCTGGGAGTCGTGGTCGCGGTCGCGGGCACCCCCGCCTTGGTCACCCTGTCCCCTTCCGACCTCCCGCGGCTGTCAGAGGCGGCCGTCGACGTGCGCGCCCTGGCCTTCGCCCTCGCCGCCTGCACCCTCACCGCCCTGGTGAGCGGCCTGGCCCCGATGCTGACCGTCCGGAGCCTCTCGCTCGAGCGGGAGCTGCGGGCGGGCGCGCGCAGCGTCGCCCTCGGGCGGGCGCGGATGGGAGCGGCGCTGGCCGTGGCCGAGGTCGCCCTCTCCCTCGTCCTCCTGGTGGGGGCGGGCCTGCTCGCGCGCAGCTTCGTCCACCTGCGCGAGGTCCCGCTCGGGTTCGATCCCGACCGCCTCCTCAGCGTCTCCGTGGGACCTCGCGAGAACCGTTACCCGCAGCCGCGACAGTGGCGTGCGTTCTACGAGGAGCTGCTCTCCCGCGTGCGCGCGCTGCCGGACGTCGAGTCGGCGGCGGTGGTGATGTTGCGGCCGCTGTGGGGCACGGTCGGGATGGACTGGCGCTACACGATCGAAGGCCAGTCCGAGCAGGAGGCCTCGCGCAACACGTCCGTGAACATGGAGACGGTAAGCGCCGACTACTTCCGCACGATGCGCATCCCCGTCCTTCGTGGCCGGGCGTTCACGGATGGGGACGTGGACGGTCAGCCGGGCGTGGTGGTCATCGGAGACGCGCTGGCGCGCCGCGCCTGGCCGGGCCAGGACCCGATCGGCAAGCGCCTGAAGATCCCGCTGCCGGACACCCCGTACGACAAGGAGTGGCTCACCGTCGTCGGGGTGGTGGCCGACGCGCGGTACCGCGAGCTGCCGCAGGGCCGGCTCGACCTCTACATGTCGTACCGGCAGGCCAACCATCACGTCCAGCACCTGATGGTCCGCACCCGGTCCCAGGAGTGGGCCGCCCTTGCCCCCGCCATCCGCGCCGCCGTGCGCGCCATCGATGCCGGCCAGCCGGTGAGCGACGTCATCACGATGAGGCAGGTGGTGGACGACGCGCTGGGCGGCCCGCGCTTCGCCGCCCGCCTCTTCAGCGCCTTCGCGGTGGTGGCCGTCCTTCTCGCCGCGCTGGGCCTCTACGGGTTGCTCGCCTACTCCGTGACGCGGCGGACGCGCGAGATCGGCGTGCGCGTGGCCCTCGGCGCGCGGCCGGTGGACGTGAGCCGCCTGGTCCTGGGAGAAGGGATGGCGCTCGCCGTCCTCGGCATCGCCATCGGCCTCGCCGCCGCCGCCGCCGCCGCCCGTCTCCTCCGGTCGCTGCTCTACGGAGTGGAGCCGCTCGACGCCGTCACGTTCGCGGCGGTGCCGCTCCTGCTCGCCGCCGTCGCCGCCGGCGCCTGCCTCCTGCCCGCCCGCCGCGCCCGCCGCGTCGATCCGGTGGAGGCGCTGCGCGCCGAGTAGCCCACCCCGCGGCTAGCCGAAGCGCTCCTCGGCGAACGGGTCGCCGCGCATGTGGTAGCCGGCGCGCTCCCAGTAGCCCGGCTTGTCCGCGTCCATGAAGACGAGGCCGCGCACCCACTTCGCGCTCTTCCAGGCATAGAGGTGCGGGACCACGAGGCGCAGGGGCCCGCCGTGCTCGGGATCGAGAGGGACGCCGCCGTGGCGGAGCACGAACAGGTTCTCCGGCCGATCCAGGTCCGCCAGGGGCAGGTTGGTCGTGTACCCGTAGCGCGTCTCGCCCTTGTGTCCGCAGACCATGACGTGGGTGGCCTGGGCCTGGGGGCGCGCCCGCTCGAGCAGGGTGCGAACGGGGACTCCCTCCCAGCGGTTGTCGAACGTGCTCCAGCGCGTCACGCAGTGGAAATCGGAGGTCACCTCCGCGCGCGGCAAGGCGGTGAACTCGGTCCACGACAGGGTGAAGGGATGCTCGACCAGCCCGCCCACGCGGAAGTCCCAGGTGGCGGGATCGAACGAGGGCACCTCGCCGTCGTGCAGCACCGGCCACTTCAAGGTCAGGGACTGCCCGGGGGGCAGGCGGCCCGCCGCCCGCATCGCGCGCTCGCGGGTCGCGCGCTCGTCCCGGCCGTGGATGTAGTCGTCGAGCGCCACGTGCTTGTCCAGAGAGGATAACGCCGTCCGCCACCCGCGCCTTCCCGCGGCAGGACGGCGTACACTAGTGACCCTCGCGTCCATGCCCTCGAGCCCGCCACTGGCCTCGCGCCGCATCCTCGTCGTCGACGACCAGGAGTCCATCCGAAACGTCCTCCGCACCGCGCTCGTGGACGCGGGAGCCGAGGTCGTCGAGGCCGCCAGCGGCGCGGAGGCGTTGGAGGTGGCGCTCCGGAAGCGCACCGACCTCATCCTCCTCGACATCGCCATGCCGGACATGAACGGATGGCAGGTCCTGGAGGCCCTGCGCGGCCGCTCCGAGACCGCCGAGCTCCCGGTGGTGCTCGAGACCTCGTCCGGGGACTTCCCGAGCTTCGAGCAGGCCCGGAGGTACGGCGTGGCCGCGTTCATCAACAAGCCGTTCCGCCTGGCCGACGTCGTCGAGACCTGCCGGCGCATCCTCGGCGGGGCGCGGCCGCTCCTGGGACAGGAGGCCCACGAGCCGCCGGCGTTGCCGGTGCAGGTGCGGGACCGGCAGGACCGTCTCCTGGCCGTGGGCACGCTCGTGGATGCCGACTCCCGCGGCGCCCAGATCGACCTCGACGCCGCGCTCGCCCAGGGGCTGGAGGTCGTGCTCACCGTCCTCCGGCCGGAGGGCCCCGAGCGCCGCGCGGCCGAGATCCGCTGGACGAGCGGCGACGGCCGCCGCTTCATCCACGGCCTGCGCTATCGGGAATAGCGGCGGGCGCTGAAGTTGGGCGCCTACCCCGGACCCGGGGACGGCAGCCGCCAGGACCCGGTGCCCGCCGCCACCCGCGCGAGCGTGCGCGAAGCGGGTGGCGGCGGAGCGGTGCGAGAGCTAGAACCGGAACCCGAGGCTGAAGCGGAACTCGCGCGGGACCGGGGTGTGGAGGTTCGAGGTGTCCTTGCCGAAGTTCGCGCTCTTGATGTAGCCGGTCGGCAACCCGAGGCTGTCCAGCGGGCTGTTCGGATCGACCGAGATCGTGGTGTTGTACTGGATCAGGGGCTGGGCGTTGAACGCGTTGCGCACCTCGGCCTTGAACCAGGGGCGGGCCGTCTTCCAGACCGGCACCTCGTAGGTCAGCGCGAAGTCGAACAGGTGCGACTTCTCGAAGCGGCCGATGCCCCGCTCCCCGAAGAACAGGTTCGCGTTCAGGGTCGGCGGGGTGGCGTAGCCGGGGTTCTTCGCGCGCTGGATCGAGGAGACGGGCACGCTGGTGGCGATGTAGCTGAACGCCCCCGGCGAGTCGAACCGGTAGAGCACGCCCAGGCTGGCGCGACCGAAGCCGCCCATGCTCACGTCATAGGTGCTGAACGCGCGGAGCCGGTCCGCCTCGTACTGCGGGAGGTGCCCGACGGGGTAGTGGCGCGCTTCCGTGTAGAACTCGGGGTAGTCGCCGATGATCGAGTAGTTCCCCGGCTGGTTGGCCGCCTCTCCCGTGAAGTTGCCGTCGTTGAGGAACTGGTGCGTGTAGTTGGCGTTCACGGACCACTTGTCGGTGATGCGGTAGCTGAAGATCCCGTCCAGGGCCTTGTACTGCCGCTCCGGGATGTCCGTGTTCGTGATGAACGAGTTGTCGAAGGTGCCGAATGTGCGTCCGTCCTGGGTCACCGTCGTCTTGCCCGCCGCGCTCGGGTCGTTGATGAAGTCGTCCAGGAAGTTCGTCGTCCGCCGCTGGGCATAGGCCAGCTTGATCTCGCCCTTCCGGCCCAGGCGCGTCCCCGCCTGCAGCGTCCACTCCTTGGTGATCGGGGTCCGGAGACCAGTGTCCAGGAAGACGTTCTTCACCGGGAAGCTGCCCCCGATGACCGAGTAGTTGTTGAGGTCGAACCCGGGCGCGAAGTTCACACCCTCCCCCGACGGGCCCGCGTACTGGAGCACGATCAGGTTGGGGGTGCCGACGTTCGTGTTGTCGGCGAACTGCGTCTCGGACTGCTTGCCCGCGTAGTGGCCGTAGGTGGCCTGCAGGATCCACTTGCCGTCGCCCTTCACGTCGTAGGTGGCTCCCAGCCGGGGGACGAGCGCGTTGCTGCTCGGAGACACGATTCCCGCCTGGGTGGTGTCCGGGTTGTACTTCTCGAAGCGCGCGCCCAGGTTGAACGTCCAGTGGTTGTTGAGCTGCCAGCGGTCGTTGACGTAGATCGACGTCGTGTGCAGGTCGACCTGGGCGCCGCGCACGGGCAGCCAGTTCTGGATGCGGCTCACGCCCGTGGTGAAGGTGGGGATGATGTTGCCGCTGCCGTCCCTCTGCACGACCCCGCCGATCAACTTGGGGTCGGTCTGGAAGACGTAGCCCGTCGAGGACTGCGAGTTGCCGCCCGTCCGGGTCGACGTGAAGTACTCCCCGCCGAACTTCAGGTCGTGCCGGCCCATGCTTCCGGTGGTGAGGAAGTAGGACAGGGCGGCCGTGTACTGGTGGTTGTTGCGGTCCTCGGGGTCGTTGTTGTCGAAGTAGGGCGCGTTGTAGTGGCTGTTGGCCGCGATGCCGTTGCGGCCCTGGGCCAGGAACGGGGACTGGTGGATGTCCGTGAAGCTGCTCCCGGAGTTCCGGAAGCCGAAGGTCTTGCGCGAATACTGCGCCTCCACGAACAGGTTCGAGCTCAGCACGCCGTTGTAGTTGGTCACGAACAGGTCGTTCGGGTTCTGGCGGTCGATCAGCGTCTTGTCGTCGATGCTGAAGGTCGTGTTGATCGAGGCCAGGTTCGTGTTCTCCACGGGCTGGCGGATGTAGTCCGCCTGGAGCGTGTGGTTGGGGTTGATGGAGCCGGTGAGCTTGGCCTCGATACGATTGTTGGTGGTTCCGAAGTCGTAGGAGCCGCCGGTGACGGCCAGGGAGCGCGTCAGCGTCGACACCTCACGCCGGCCGGCCACGAAGAACCAGACCTTGTCCTTGATGATCGGACCGCCGAGGGTGGCCTGGTAGGGATGGCTCACCTTGCTCGCGTGCGGCTTGGCCCCGGCCACTCCGGCGTCGATCTGCGACTGCTCGAACCGCGACTCGTCCTGCCAGACGGGGTTCGTGAAGTCCATGCGGAAGCTGCCCGCGAACTTGTTGCCGCCCCGCTTGGTGACCGCGTTCACCACGCCGCCGGAGAAGCGCCCGAACTCCGCGGACACGCCGTTGGTGAGGACCTGCACCTCCTGGATCGCGTCCTCGATGAAGAGGTTGTTCGCGGTCCCGAAGAGGTTGTCGTTGATGTCGACGCCGTTGAGCAGGAACACGTTGTCGTAGGCGAAGGAGCCCGAGATCGAGAGCTGCCCCGCGTTGGGCGTGCGGAAGTCGTCGCTGACGCCGGCAGACAGGGTCGCGATGCCCTGGAGGGTGCGCGCGGTGGCCAGCTTGTCGACTTCGGCCGCCTGGAGGTTCGCCCCCAGCTGGGTGGTGTTGAGGATCGAGGGCGCCTCCGCGGTGACCTCGACGGACTCCTGGACGCTCGCCACCGTCATCGTGACGTCCACAGCCGGGTTCCCGCCCAGCGTCACCTCGACCTTCTTCGAGACCGAGCCGAAGCCGGTCAGCGCGAACGTGAGCGTGTAGGCGCTGGCGCCTTGCCCGGGAGGAAGGCCCCGGAAGATGTAGCCGCCCGTGGAATCGGTGACGGCGGTCCGCTCGCCTTGGATGGCGGGCGACTTGAGCGTGACGGCCACGCCGGGGAGAGGCGCCCCGTCGGCGGACTTCACGCCACCACTCAGAGTCCCCGTCTGGGTCCCCTGCGCCGCCGCCACCCCTGTAAAGGCGAAGGCGAACACCAGGGCCAGGCCCAGGACGGCGCCGGCATGCCGGCGGATCCTGCTTGCCTCGACGCTCATTCTTTCATCCTCCGAAAAACACGCCTGCTCTAACCGACCGAGAGAGTGCGGACACGCGGACTTAGGCTCGGGAACGGAATGACCACGAACAAGCACGGCGGGTGCCACTATGTAAAGTGTCATGGAGTTCACACGCTCTCAATCACTTACAGCCGATAGACCCCTGGATCGTCTTGCTGGGACGGCTGGCGTATCCAACGATTCGGACGTGGTTCAAAACATTGGATCGAACGTTCGGCAAACCTTTCGGCCGCGCGCGCCGTCTCCAGAGGCAACACTGACGAAGGAGGTCCTCGTGCGTCCTGTCTCGTTCCTC
>JBGPBV010000177.1:0-13643 GCA_041481445.1 Vicinamibacteria bacterium | reverse complement strand
GGCGGTGCCGCTGTTGAAGGAGGTCCTGGCGACGAAGCCGGAGAGCGGGGAGGCGAGGTACCTGCTGGGGAAGATCCTGCTGGGCCAAGGGGCGACGGGGGAGGCGGTGGAGCAACTGGAGGCGGCGGCGCGGCTCCGACCGGGGGATGCGAGCGTGCATTACCAGCTCGGGCAGGCCTACGAGAAGCAGGGCAAGCATGGGCCGGCGGAGCGCGAGTTCGAGCGCTTCCGCGAGCTGAAGGCGAGGAATTGAAGGCCCGGCTCTGGCCGCTCGCGCTGCTGGCCGTCCCCGCCGTGCTCGCCCAGGCCCCGTCCGACGGCGGCCTGCGCCTGCTCTTCCGCGACGTCGCCGCCGAGGCCGGCATCGCCTTCCAGCATCACGCCGCCCCCGAGAAGAAGTACATCGTCGAATCCATGAGCGGGGGAGTGGCCCTCCTCGACTACGACAACGACGGCAAGATCGACATCTACCTGACCGACTCCCTCACCGTAGACACCGCCAAGGATCCCCAGAAAGCCCGCAGCGCGCTCTATCGCAACCTCGGCCAGGGCAAGTTCCAGGACGTGACGGACACGGCCGGGGTCGGCCATCCGGGCTGGGCGATGGGCGTGTGCACGGCGGACGTGGACGGCGACGGGTGGGAGGACATCTACGTCACCGGCTACGGGCGGAACACCCTCTACCGCAACAACCGCAACGGCACGTTCAGCGACGTGACCGACAAGGCCGGCCTCGCCGGCGGCGGCTGGTCCGCCGGCTGCGGCTTCGCCGACTACGACCACGACGGCAGGCTGGACCTCTTCGTGAGCCGGTACATCAAGATGGACCTCGGGAACCTGCCGGAGTTCGGCAAGGGCAAGACCTGCACCTACCGCGGCGTGGCCGTCCAGTGCGGCCCGCGCGGACTTCCCGGGGAGTCGGACTTCCTGTTCCACAACGACGGCAACGGGCACTTCACGGAGGTGAGCGCGAAGGCGGGGGTGGCCGACGCGCGCGAGTACTTCGGAATGGGCATCGCCTGGTTCGACTACGACGGCGACGGCTGGCCCGACCTCTACGTCGCCAACGACTCCGGGCCCAACTACCTCTACCGGAACCTCAAGGATGGCACCTTCAAGGAGGTCGCCTTCTCGGCGGGGGTGGCCGTGAGCGAGGACGGCGGCGAGCAGGGGAGCATGGGGGTCGCCCTCGGCGACTACGACAACACCGGGCGCCAGAGCCTCTACGTCACGAACTTCGCCGAGGAGTACAAGGCCCTCTACCGCAACGACGGCGACCACTTCACCGACGTCTCCTTCCGATCGAAGACGGCGGCCAGCAGCCTGCCCTACGTGGGCTGGGGCACCGCCTTCCTCGACTACGACAACGACGGCTGGCTCGACCTGATCGCGGTCAACGGCCACGTCTACCCGCAGCTCGGGGAGGCTCCCCTGGGCGCCTCCGCCGGCTACCACCAGCGCCGGCTCCTCTACCACAACCGCGGGGACGGGACCTTCGACGAGGTGGCCGCGCAGTTCGGGCCCGTGCTCACCGAGCCGCGCGTGAGCCGCGGCCTGGCCGTGGGCGACCTCGACGACGACGGGCGGCTCGACGTGGTGATCAACGACCTCGACGGCCGCCCCCAGGTGCTGCACAACGAGCTGGCCGGCGCCGGTCACTGGCTCCTGGTGAAGCTCAAGGGCAAGGGCCCGAACACGGATGCGATCGGGGCCGTCGTCACCGTGAAGGCGGGCGCGCTCGCCCAGACCCGGGTCGTGCAGAGCGGGACGAGCTACCTCTCGCAGGACGACATGCGACGCCACTTCGGGCTGGGCGCGGCCACGCGTGCCGACTCCGTGGAGGTGCGCTGGCCGGACGGCACGAGCACCCGCCTGGAGAACGTCAAGGCGGATGCTCTTCTCGTGGTCCCCCAGCGCTGAGAGGCTCTCACCACGCCCGGCAGGCGTTCTCCCGCACCATCGGCTGGCCCGCCTGGCAGGAGAAGGCCTCCTGGAACTCCTGCATGTTCGAGATCGTTCCGATGACGCGGAACCGGCCCGGCGAATGCGGGTCGGTCTGCGCGAGCTGGCGGGCCGCCTCGTCGGTCACGTTCTGGCACCACACGTCGGCGAAGCCGAGGAAGAAGCGCTGCTCCGGCGTGAAGCCGTCGATGGGCGTGCGCGCCTTGCCCTCGAGGGCCTTCTGCAGCGCGCGGTAGGCCACGCGGGCCCCGCCGTTGTCGGCGGTGTTCTCGCCCAGGGTGAGCCGGCCGTTCAGGTGGACGTCGCCATTGGCGGCGTCCTCGACGCTCACGAAGCCGTCGTACTCCCTGGCGATGCAGTCCGTGCGCTCCTTGAAGGCGGCGAGGTCGTCCGCCGTCCACCAGTTCTCGAAGTTGCCAAAGGCGTCGAACTTGCTGCCCTGGTCGTCGAAGCCGTGCGTGTACTCGTGCCCGATCACCACGCCGATGCCGCCGAAGTTGACCGCGTCGTCCATCGTGCGATCGAAGAACGGCGGCTGGAGGATGCCGGCCGGGAAGACGATCTCGTTGTTGGCCGAGTTGTAGTAGGCGTTGACGGTGGGCGGCGTCATCCCCCAGAGGGTGCGGTCGGTCGGCTTGTCGATGCGGGCGTAGGCGCGCTCGACCTCGAAGACGCGGGCGCGGCGTGAGTTGCCGAAGTAGTCGTCGCGCCGGATGGCGACCGGGCCGTAGTCCTTCCAGGTGTCTGGATAGCCGACCTTGCCCTTGTGGAAGGCCTCGAGCTTGGCCAGCGCCTTCTGCTTCGTGGCCGGCGTCATCCAGGCGAGGCCCGTGATGTCCTCGCGCAAGGCGGCGGTCAGGGCCTCGATCATCTTGTTCATGCGGGCCTTGCCGTCGGCGCCGAAGGTCCTCTCGACGTAGATCCGTCCCAGGGCATCGCCGAGGTCCCGGTCGGTGGCCTGCACGCAGCGCTTCCAGCGCGGCTCGATCTCCTTCGCGCCGTTCAGGTACTGCCGGTTGAAGCGGAAGTCCTCTTCGACCAGCGCCGCGCCCAGGTAGGGCGCGCCCGCCCGCGCCACGTGCCACCGGAGGTAGGTCTTCCAGTCCGCGACCGGTGTGTTCTGCACGACCGCGTTGCCGTCCTGGAAGAACGGCTTGCTGCTGACGTTGAGGCGCGTGAAGCGCGGGGCGCCGGTGGCGGCCAGATAGGCGTCCCAGTCGAAGGCGGGCGTGAGCTGCTCGAGCTCGGCGAGGGTCATGGCGTTGTCGCGGTTCTTGGGGTCGCGCAGGGCCACCCGGTCGAGCTGCGCCCTGGCCAGGGCGGTCTCGACGCGGAGCACGGTAAGGGCGTCGGCCTTGGCCTGGCCGGCGCTCTCGCCCACGAGCTGGAGCATTCGGGCGACGTGCTCGCCGTAGCGCTCGCGCTTCTCCTTCGACTTCGCGTCGTCCTTCAGGTAGTCGTCGCGATCGGGGAGGCCCAGGCCACCCTGGCCCACGCTGGCCACGGTCTGCTTCGAGTCGTGCAGGTCGGGGGCGGCGCCGAAGCGGAACAGGGTCGGGAGGGCGGCCGCATCGTGCGCGCCGAGCCGGCGGAACAGGTCCTCCCTGGAGGCGATGGCGTCGACGCTCTTCAGGATCGGATCGATCGGCCGGGTCCCCTGCTTCTCGATGGCCGGCTCGTCCATGCAGGCCGCGTAGTAGTCCCCGACCTGGGCCTCGACGGGAGAGCGCCCGGGCCGGTCGTCCTTGACCTGCTCGAGGATGTCGTGGAGGACGTTCCGGTTGCGCTCGGCCAGCTCGTTGAAGCGCCCCCAGCGCGTCTGGTCGGGAGGGATGGGGTTGGCCTTGCGCCAGCCGCCACAGGCGAACTGGTAGAAGTCCACGCAGGGATCCACGGACCGGTCGAGGACCCCGATGTCGAACCCACCCTCCGACTTCGCCGCCGAGGGCGGGTCGGCGGCGGGGGCCTTGGTGTCTCCGGCGTATCCGGCGGTGGCCCCGAGGACGAACACCAGGGCGGCAAGCAGGTTTCTCATCGGCGGGACCTCCCGGAATGAAGAGGCTCCCACCCTATCACTGGTGCCGCCCCTCGGACTGGCCCTCTAATCGGGCTCGGTGATCCGCAAGGTCTCGTTCTCGCGCAGCCCCCCGCTCACGACTTGATGGCGGCCGGACGGCCAGTCCACCTCGACCCGCTCGATTCGCGTGGCCTCTCCCAGCCCGAAGTACAGGGGCAGCACGCTGTGGGACAGGTAACCGGACGCCCCGTCGTTCCAGCGCGTGTGCACGTTGCCTCCCGCGCGCACGCGCACGACCGCGCCCAACCCGTTGCGGTTCGACCGGCGGCCCTCGAGGACCACGCTGAGCCAGTGGAGCTTGCGGCGCGCGGCCAGGTCGCTCACGAGCACCATGGGCTCGGAGTGGAGGTCGTTGGTCACGATGTCGAGGTCGCCGTCCCCGTCGAGGTCGAAGATGGCCGAGGAGCGCGTGGTCCGCGGGGTCATGATCGTGACCTGTCCCGTCCTTCCCTGGCAGGCGGGGCTCTCCTTGCCTTCCCGGGAGCAGTCCAGCTCGCACCACGCGGTGTCCGTGCGGCCTTCACCGCGCGGCTCGATGCCCAGGAGGAATTCCGCGTCGCGGAAGGTCTCGCCGCCGTCGTTGAGGAGCATGGAGTTGATCCCGTACCGGAACGGGAAGCCCATGCTCGCGGTGATGAAGACGTCCTGCCAGCCATCGGCGTTGATGTCCCCCACGCTCACGCCCCAGGGCCAGTAGTTCTCGAGGCCCAGGCGGTCCGAGACCTCCTCGAAGCGTCCGCCGCCCAGGTTGTGGTAGGCGGCGTTGCCGAAGATGTTGTTGGCCCCGCCCTGGAGGTAGTCGTCCGGCCACGACATCCGCGACTTGAGCTTCTCCTGCTCCGGCCCCACCTCTTCGCTCATGTCGGAGTGCATGTCGGTGACGAGGAGGTCGAGGCGCCCATCCTCGTCGAAGTCGAAGAACTTGATCCCCATGGCTCCCCACGGCGTCTTGGGGAAGTACTGATCCGTCTTCTCGACGAAGGCCTTGCCCCCCACGTTCTCGTAGAGATGGTTGTCGCCCTGCATGTTGAGGACGTAGAGGTCGGGCCAGCCGTCCTCGTTCACGTCGGCGGCGGCGGCGTCGCCGCACCAACCCTTCGGCCGCAGCCCGAGCGCGGTCCCCACCTCCTCGAAATGCCGGCCGTCCAGGTTCCGGTAGAGCGCGGGGTACTCGAAGCGGTCGGGATGGAGGTGCCCCGAGAAGGCGTCGGCGAGCCCGACGTACTCTCCGTCCGGGCCCCGCTCGTCGCTCGTGTAGCGGCCCACGTTGCAGACGAAGAGGTCGAGGCGGCCGTCCCGGTCGTAGTCGAAGAAGACGGCCCCCGACGAGTGCGCGACCAGGTCCAGCCCCGCCGCCTTGCTCGCGTCCTCGAAGTGCCCGTGGCCGTCGTTGAGGAACAGCGCGTTGCCGCCGCGCACGGTGGTGACGAACAGGTCCTGGTCGCCGTCGTTGTCGACGTCGGCGAAGGAGGCGGTGACCCCGATGCGTCCGGGAAGGGCGATGCCGGACTCGCGGGTGACGTCCTTGAAGCGGCCGCCGCCCAGGTTCTTCCAGAGCTGGCTCGGTCCGGCCTGGTTCACGAAGAAGAGGTCGTAGAGGGAGTCGCCGTCCACGTCCGCCACCGCCAGCCCCGTGCCGTGGTCGTAATGGACGGGCCGATAGTGCTTGGTCACGTCGTCGACGGCCCGGTTCCGGAAGGTGATCCCGCTCTCCCTTAGCCGATCCACGAAGTGGAAGTCGTGGAAGACGTGGAAGCGGGCGGCCGTCTCGAGCTGCGCCTTCTTGCGCGCGGCCAGCGACTCCAGGCCGACGTCGGGGGTGGGGAAGCGATACACGTCCGGCCCCGCACCCTGTCCGCGTCCGGCGGCCAGGGCGGCGCCGGCGAGCGAGAAGAGGACGAAGAAGACCCACCGCCGGGCGTGCGGACGCGCCGAGCGCACGGCCCAGTGTCGCACTAAACGGCGATACGGGCCTCGCGCATGCGGAGACGGAGCTGGCGGCGGGCCTCCTTGGAGGCCACGAGCAGGCTGCCCCAGAGAGGCGCCTCCTTGCCCAGCGCGGACACCACGATCTCGAGCGGGGCGCGCGCGATGCGGGAGACCACCTTGCGCACCTCGTGCACGAGCGGCTCCGCCTGGGCGAAGAGGGCGCCTCCCAGGATGATCAGCGACGGGTCGACCACCGCGCCCACGTTGGCCACCGCGATCCCGATGAGGCGCGCCGTCTCGTCCACGGCCTGGCGCGCCGCGCGGTCGCCCTGCTGGGCGCCTTCGAACAGCTCCGCCATCCAGCGCGCGGGGTCGCCGCGCCCGGAGCGCGGCCAGCGCGCGGCCAGGCTCTGCAGCCCGGCCAGCGTCTCCAGGCATCCGCGGGAGCCGAAGTCCACGTCGACGTACTGCGGCCCCATGCACATGACCGCGATCTCGCCCGCCATGAAGTGGCGGCCACGGTGCAGCTCGCCGTCGATGAGGACGCCCGCCCCGATGCCGGTGCCCACGAACAGGAACACGCAGGTGTCGTGGCCGCGCGCCGCTCCCCGCCAGTGCTCGCCGAGCACGGCCAGGTTGACGTCGTTCTCGACCACCACCGGGGCTTCCAGGGCCCGCTCGAGGATGTCGCGCACGGAGACGTTCGTCCAGCCGCTGAGGTTGGGGGCGAGGGTGACCAGGCCGCGCTCGTAGTCCACGATGCCGGGGGCGCCCGCGGCCACCGCCAGCAGCCGCTCGGGCGGCGCCTCCACGTCGCGCATGAGCGCGCGCACGGAAGCGGCCATGCGCGAGAGCAGGGCCTCGGGGCCGATGCCGGCCGGGGTCGGCACCAGGCGGTGCGCGAGCGGCTCCCCGCGCAGGTCGGCCACGGAGAGCCGGGTGCGGGTGGGGCCGAGGTCGATGCCCGCGACGAACCCGTGGCGCGCGTTGAACTCCATGAACGAGGGCCGGCGGCCGCCGCGCGAAGGGCCGGCGCCCAGCTCGCGCACCACGCCGCTGCGGATCAAGTGCGAGACGAGGCTGCCGACGGTGGGGGCGCTCAGGCCGGTGGCCTCGATCAGCTCCG
Organism: Vicinamibacteria bacterium; assembly: GCA_041481445.1. GTDB lineage: Bacteria > Acidobacteriota > Vicinamibacteria > Fen-336 > Fen-336 > AA29. Next base: position 6,549 of record JBGPBV010000177.1, on the reverse strand, counting down.
CGCGCGTGAAGCTGTCCGGCCGATCCATCGCGACCACGAGCACGCGGTCGAGGTTCAGCCGGCGGAGATGGCCGGAGTCTCCTCCGGAGCCGTGATGGGAGAGTCCACGGGCACGCGACGGGTCGATCCCGTCGAGCCGGGTAGAGGTGTCTGGTCTCACTTAGGTAGGGAGTCTAAGGAAGTCCTCACATCTATTGCAAGACATTCGGCAACTTTTTGGATCGGGACTCTTGGATTGACGTCCCCCGGGCCGGATGATCCATTCTGCTCGGCCCTGTGGATTCATTAAGATCCCGACCATGTTCCTCCGCTTGGCCGCTGCTTCCGTCGCCGTACTTTCTTGTGGGCTTTCCGCGCGCGCGGAGACGCCCGGGATCCCGCTCCGCGAAGGCTGGACGCTGCAATCGTCGGACAAGGTGCCGGAGGGCGGAGAGGCGGTCTCGCAGCCCGGCTTCGCGACCCCGGGCTGGTACGCGATCACCGTCCCCAGCACGGTCGTGGGCGCGCTCGTGGAGAACGGCACCTATCCGGACCCCTTCTTCGGGATGAACCTGCGCGCCCTGCCCGGCATGACCTATCCCGTGGCCCGGAACTTCGCCCACCTCCCGATGTCGCCCCAGAGCCCCTTCGCGCGCTCCTGGTGGTACCGGAAGGAGCTCGTCCTGCCCGCGGCCCTGGGGGGGAGGGCGGTCTTCCTGAATGTTGACGGAGTCAACTATTCCGCGAACGTCTGGCTCAACGGCCGGCGCCTGGCCTCGGCCCGGGAGGGGGCGGGGACCTTCCGGCGCCACGAGCTCGAGGTGACGCCGTGGGCGCGGCCGGGGGCGCCCAACGCGGTCGCGATCGAGGTCTTCGCTCCCACCCCCACCGACCTCGCCCTGTCCTGGGTGGACTGGAGCCCCACGCCCCCGGACAAGGACATGGGGCTCTGGAGCGACGTCTACCTGACGGACAGCGGTCCCATCGCGCTGCGCCATCCGCACGTGGTCACCCGGCTCGACCTGCCCTCCCTCGACGTCGCCCACCTCACCGTCACCACCGAGGCCAGGAACACGACGGACCGGCCGGTCCGCGGCCGTCTGCGCGGCGCCATCGGCGAGATCCGCTTCGACCGCGAGGTCGAGCTGCGCCCGCGCGAGGTGCAGGTCGTCCGCTTCACGCCGGAGACGACGCCCGCCCTCGACGTCCGCCACCCGCGGCTGTGGTGGCCCTACCGCATGGGCGAGCCCTACCTGCACACGCTGGCCCTGGAGGCGGAGGTGGAGGGCGCGGTGTCCGACCGCCAGCAGGTCCGCTTCGGCCTCCGCCAGGTGACCTCCGAGCTCACGGACAAGGGGCATCGCCTCTTCCGCGTCAACGGCCGGCCGGTCCTCGTCCGCGGCGGCGGGTGGGCCTCGGACATGATGCTGCGCCGGTCGAGCGCGCGCCTGCGCGCCCAGATGCGCTACGTGAAGGAGATGGGCCTCAACACCGTCCGCTCGGAAGGCAAGTTCGAGAGCGACGAGTTCTTCGACGTGGCGGACGAAGAGGGCGTCCTGGTCATGATCGGCTGGTGCTGCTGCGACCACTGGGAGACCTGGGACAAGTGGGACGAGGAGGACCGGCGGGTGGCCGTCCTCTCCCTGGCCGACCAGACGCGCCGCCTGCGCAACCACCCGAGCGTCTTCGTGTGGCTCAACGGCAGCGACGGCCCGCCGCCGGCCCCGGTCGAGAAGGCGTACCTGGACGAGCTCGACCGCGTGGAGTGGAGCCTGCCCGTGCTCTCGTCGGCGGCGGACAAGCGGGCGGCCAGCGGGCCCTCGGGCGTGAAGATGCGCGGTCCGTACGATTACGTCCCGCCCTCGTACTGGCTCCTGGACACGAAGAACGGAGGGGCGTTCGGCTTCGACACCGAGGTGAGCCCGGGGGCGGCGGTGCCGCCCGTCGAGAGCCTCGAGGCGATGCTCGGCCCGGACCACCTCTGGCCGGTCGACTCCTGGTGGCTGTTCCATGCCGGCGGCCAGGAGTTCGCCAATCTGACGCGCTTCACGAGCGCGCTCGAGGGCCGCTACGGCAAGGCCACGGGCGTGGAGGACTACGCGCGCAAGTCCCAGGCCCTCGCCTACGAGGGCGAGCGCGCGATGTTCGAGGCCTTCGCGCGCAACAAGTACACCGCGACCGGCGTCATCCAGTGGATGCTCAACAACGCCTGGCCCTCGATGATCTGGCACCTCTACGACTACTACCTGCGGCCGGGGGGCGGGTACTTCGGGACCAAGAGGGCCTGCGAGCCGGTGCACGTCCAGTACTCGTACGACGACCGCTCGATCGTGATCGTGAACGACACGCCGCAGGAGGCGAAGGGCCTGAGGGTGAAGGCGCGCGTGCTCGACTTCGCGCTGGCGGAGAAGCTCGCGCGCGAGGCCACCGTCGACCTTCCCGCGGACGGCGTCGTCCGCGCCTTCGAGATCCCGGCCCTGACCGGGCTCACGCCGACCTACTTCCTGCGCCTCGACCTCGCGGACGCCACCGGCGCCCCCGTGAGCACGAACTTCTACTGGCTGGCCACGCGCGACGACGTGCTCGACTTCGCGAAGACCAAGTGGTTCTACACCCCGGTCCAGCGGCATGCCGACCTGACCGCCCTGGCCAGCCTGCCGCCGACCACGCTCGAGGTCACCTCGGCCGCCGATCCCGCGAAGCCCGGCGCCTGGCGCGTCCGGGTCACGAACACGGGGAAGGCGCTCGCGTTCCAGGTCCGGCTCATGCTGACGGATGGACCGGGGGGTCCCGAGAGGCTCCCCGTGTTCTGGGACGACAACTACCTGGCCCTGCTCCCGGGCGAGTCGCGTGAGATCGGGGTGTCGGCGGGCGACGGCGCGGGTCGGGCCACGCCGATGGTCCAGGCCCAGGCCTGGAACGCGCCCGCGGTGCGGCGCTGAGAGCTCAGCGCTCCGGCGAGGCCGGCTCCACCATCTCGAACGCGATGAACCGGAGCTCGCCCCCGCGCTCGACGTGCAGCACCACCGGGTCGCCGAGGGAGAGCTTCGAGAGCATCGCGCGCAGGTCGTCCACGCTCGTCACCGACTTCTGGTTGAGCGTGTAGATCACGTCGCCCGGCTGCAGCGGGTCCTGCGTGGACCCGCTGCCGGCGGCCGCCCCCGCCACCACCACCCCCGCCTGCGCGCGCAGGGGTCCGAGCATCTTGAGCAGGGTGTCGTCGAGGTCGAGGCCGAGGATGCCGAGCCGCGCGATCACGTTCCGCTCCGGGCTCACGAGGTCGGCCAGGCGCGTGGTGTCGTCCGGCCGCTCCGTCACCGGCACCGGGAAGCTCCGCCGATCGGTCCCGCGCAGGACGTCGACCTTCACCACGTCGCCCGCGACGTGGGGATAGAGGTTGACGACGAACTGCCGCGCGTTCTCCGTGACCTTGCCGTCGAGGCTGAGGACGACGTCGCCCACGCGCAGGCCGGCGAGGTCGGCCGGGCCCCGGGGGCGGACGTCCGCGAGCACGACCCCCCAGGTCTGGCCCAGGGCGAGGCCCGCGGCCAGGGTGGGCGTGATCGTCTGGGCGGACACGCCGATCTCCGCGCGGTGGACGCGGCCCGTCTTGCGGAGCTGGTCGGTCACGGTGCGCACGATGTTGCTGGGGGCGGCGAAGCCGATGCCCTCGCTCCCGCCGGACTGCGTCAGGATGAACGAGTTGATCCCGACCACGCGCCCCTCCACGTCCAGCAGCGGCCCGCCGCTGTTGCCGGGATTGATGGGGGCGTCGGTCTGGATGTAGACCATGCGGTCCTCCGGCTTCACCTGGCGCGCGACCGCGCTGATCACGCCGAAGGTCACCGAGCCGTCGAGGCCCATCGGGCTCCCCAGCGCGATCACGATCTGGCCCTGGCGCAGCGATTCCGAGTTGCCGAAGGGAAGGAAGGGGAGGCCGGTGTCGGCCAGCTTCAACAGGGCGAGGTCGCTCTCGCGGTCGACCCCGAGCACCTGGGCGCCGACGATGCGGCCCGGGGGCTTGAGGATGGACCGGGGGGCGGTGGGCTCGGGGCCGGGGGGAGCGAGGACGACCTGAACGCGGCGGGCACCGGCCACGACGTGGGCGTTGGTCACCACGTAGCCGTCCGCGCTCACGATCACGCCGGAGCCGGTGGCGCGCTGGGTGGCGAGGAGCGCGCCCTGGACCGGGCCCTCGCCCGGCACGTACGCCGTGGTGAGGATCTGAACGACCGCCGGGCGCACGCGGGCGACGAGCGCTTCGATCGTGGTGCTCAAGCGGCCGAGGTCGGAGGCGGGGGAGGGCGTCTCGCGCGTGGCCGCGCTGGGCTCGGCGGAGCGCCGCGCGGGCGCCTGCGCCGGTGCGGCCGTCGCGGCCAGGCACACCACCATCGCGCCGGCCAGGGGGATCCGGGACACGTGGCCCTCCCTTCACGCGCTCGGGGCGGAGCGCGCGCGAAGGCTAGTCCTCCGGGTCCGAGCCGGTCAAGGCGGAACGGGCATCGAGGGCTACGACACCTTCGAGTCACGCTTCAGCCGGAGGTCGAACGTGCAGCGCCAGACGCCGTCGGCCCCACGTGCCAGCGGGCGCACGCCCCCGAAGCGGCCCTCGCGGCGTGAGAGCTCGATCATGTCCTTCGTCAGCTTGGGATCGCCCTCGAACCGCATCTCCTCCGCCTCCTGGCGCGGGTAGCCGGCGCCCCCGAGATGGAAGTGGACGTGGGCGGGAGGGCCATCGCCCGGATACGGGGCGGGACGGATGGTGCGGAACTCGTAGCGGCCGTCCGTGTCCGTCCGCGCCCAGCCCTGGAGCCGGGGCGGACGCGCGGCGCCGCTGGGCGTGTACAGGCCCTTCACGTCCGTGTGGTACGCGTACACGACGACGTTCGCGACCGGCTGCCGGCCGTCGGGATCGAACACGCGGCCCGAGATGATCAGGGGCTCGCCCGGCTCGTCCGGCGGCGCGATTCGCGCCTGCCAGGAGAGCGACGCTGACGGAGGGTCGGGCTCGCTCGGGGGCTGAGCGGCCGTGGTGGCGGCGAGGCCGAGGGCGGCCAGGACGGCGAGGGTGGGACGAAGCACGGTCCACCTCCTGATGCGACGGAGACGTCCGCCCCCGCCTGCACGATAGCATGGGCGCAGGGGGCGCGATGAGGATTCTTGGAGCCAGACACCGTTCGGGAGAGCGTGTGTCATCCCGACGTAGGAGCCTTCGCCGTGGAGCGAAGTCTTGCCTTCGTTCCGATGGCGTTCGAACACGAGCGGCTCTCCGTTCAAGGAGCTACGCTGCCGATCGAGTACGAAGTGCGCGACCTGGACTCGGGCCGGGGACGCAAGGGCGTGCTCTCCAGCGAGCCAATCTACGTCGCGGCGCGAGCCTTCGCGCGATCGGCGGGTCTCCATCACTCGCATGAAGAGGAAGAGGACGAAGTCCGCGACGGATACGAGGGCGCGGCCTTCGATCTCGGGGGTGCAGCGCCAGCACGTGTCCTCGAGCCGGCCGGGGCGAAGGACTCGGGCCCGGTTCCTGGTGGCGCGCATGGGGACTCGCTCATCGGGACGAGGCGCGAGACGCAGTGCTCATCGACGCCACCACTGCGATCGGCCGGTGTTCGATCGATGCGCTCCTCCGAGGATGCGACCTGCAATCGCCTGGAGGCCGCCCGTGCCTGCCGGCGGTGCCCGGTGATCCTGGAACACCTGGCCTCCGGCGCGCTGACCCTCACCGCCGTGCGCCTTCTGTCTCGTCATCTCACTGTCGAGAACCATCAGGCCGTCCTCGATCAGGCCCTCGGCCGGAGCGTTCGGGAGATCGACGTGGCGCATCTGGCGCCGCGGCCCGACACTCCGAGCTCGGTGCGCAAGCGGCCATCGCCACTCGCTTCAGTGTCGAGTGAGCCCGTCGCGGCGAGCATATCGTCCGAACCGGACTCCGCCCTTCCACCTGCGCCGGCGCCGGTTTTATCCCGACCGGTCATCAAGCCCACCGCTCCGGAGCGCTATCGCGTCCAGTTCACGATCGGCCAGACGACGCAGGAGAAGCTGCGCCGCCTTCAGACCCTGCTCCGCCGGGAGATCCCGGACGGCGACCCCGCGGTCATCTTCGACCAGGCCATCACCCTGCTGCTCGAGCGGGTCGAGAGCAGGAAGCGCGGCCGGACCGTGCGGCCGCGACCGCGGTCTATCCGTCGCGCGACGGATAGGGAGATCCGCACACCGCTCCTTCCCTCGCGCGCGATACCGCAGGCCGTCAAGGACGAGGTGTCGCGGCGCGACGGCGAGCAGTGCGCCTTCGTGTCGTCGACGGGGCGGCGGTGCAACGAGAGGGAGTTCCGGGAGTTCCATCACCTTCGCCCCTGGGCGATGGACGGTCCGGCCACGCCGGACAACATCGCGCTGCGCTGCCGCCGGCACAATCAGCATGAGGCGGAGCTCGTCTTCGGAGCGTGGAGGGAGAGTGTCCCGGTCAGGATGCCGGCGACCCTTCCTGGAATCGGATGAGCCGAATCCTTGTCATCGGCGGGACGGGGTTCATCGGGCCGCACGTCGTCCGCGACCTGGCGTCGCGAG
>JBGPBV010000176.1:0-13761 GCA_041481445.1 Vicinamibacteria bacterium | reverse complement strand
CGAGGCGCCGTGGAGACGAGACTGGATCTCGGCCACGGCATGACGAGCGGCGCGGCGGAAGTCTTGATCGTGCGAATGGGCGGCCTCCGCCTCCTGGAGGGGGAGGACGGCGCGGGCGGTGCCGAGGCGCGCGAGCGCGTCCGCGGCGGCGAGCCGCAGCTCGGCGTCGTCGCGGCGGAGCGCCTCGAGGAGCGGTCCCTCCGCCGCGGGGAGGCGCATCTCGCCGAGAGCGCGCGCGGCGGCGGCGGCGACGTCCTCGTGCGCCACCGCCATCACCCGCGCGAGCGTGGTCAGGGCCTCGGGCTCCCGGCGGCCCGCGATCGCCCTCAGGCAGGCCAGCGCGGTCTCGATGCGCCGCGCGCGCAGGGCCCCCCGGAGGATCTCCTGCGTTTCGGGCAGGGTGAGGGCCTGCCCCAGCGCCAGCACCGCCTCCGCCGCCGGCCTGTCGTCCGCGCCCTCTCGGCGGGCGACCTCCAGGAGGGTGGGCCGGCCGGCCTGGCCCAGGGCGATGCCCGCGCGCACGCGGACGGCGTCGCTCGGGTCACCCGTGGCCGCGCGCAGCGTCTCGCGCGTGACGGTGTGGTCGGGAAAGGCCTGGAGGAGGGTGGCGAGGCGGCGCTCGCGGACGGTCGCCACGCGATCGCCGGAGGCGCTGTGGGCGAGCGCGGCGGGAAGGTCGGTCTTCCTCCGCAGCCGGCGGCAGAGGTCGAGGAGGCGGCGGAGTCCGTCCACCAGGTCCAGGCCGCGCCGGTCGAGGCCGGCGGCCTCGGGCACGAGCGCTCGCAGCATGCCGAAGGCGACCTCGAGGTCCAACTGCTCGATCAGCTCACGGATCGACCCGCGCGTCTCCTCGTCCAGCACCGCCTCCACCTGGAGGCTGGGACCGCTCACGACGATGCGAGCGTCGAAGTCGGGATCGCCGGTCTTCAAGGCGGTCTTCCGCTGGAAGGCGGTGGCCCGTCCTGCGGCCTGGACGGACATCTCCACGAGGTCGTCGGCGCGGCCGTCGATGGTGATCCGCGTCCGAGGTAGTTCCTGCATCTCGGGCTGGCCCGGCTCCAGGCGCACGAGCAGCCGGCCGGCGCGCCCAGTCAGGACCTGGGTCACATCGATGTCCGCGAGCCCGCAGCACAGGGCGGCCTGCCGCCAGGCGGTGCGGCGCACCGACCGTTGCCCGGCCAAGACCCACGCGCCCACGGCGATGGCGCCGGCGACCATGGCCATGACCAGGAGTTCGCCCATTGCCGGCGCCCACTCTAGGATCAGGCGGCCGGCCTCGGCAAGCGCGCGCTTGACAGGGCGGGGCCGGTCGATCTATCCTTCCATCCGGATCGAACGATGACTGCCGCCCGCCGTCCTGCCCCGCCCGCCCTCCGTGCCCCGGAGGCGCTCGTGGCCCTGATGGAGTCGCTGTCCGACCCCACCCGGCTCCGCCTGCTGCGCCTGCTCGAGCGGCACGAGCTCGGCGTGGCCGAGCTCTGCGACGTGCTGCAGCTCCCGCAGTCCACGGTGAGCCGGCATCTCAAGGTCCTGGCCGACGAGGACTGGGTGGCCAGCCGGTCGCAGGGGACGACGAACCTGTACCGGATGGACCTGGACGACGCGGAGGCGGCGGCGCGCCGGCTCTGGGCGCTCGCGCGCGAGCAGACGGACGGCTGGGCCACCCTGGCCCAGGACCAGCTCCGCCTGCGGAGGGTGCTCGCCGAGCGTCCTCCCGCGGACGACTTCTTCTCCCTCGCCGCCGGGCAGTGGGACCGCCTGCGCGAAGAGCTCTACGGCCGCCTCTTCACCCAGGAGGCCTTCCTGGCCCTGCTGCCCCCGGACTGGACGGTGGCCGACCTCGGGTGCGGCACGGGGGCGGTGGCGGCCGCGCTGGCCCCCCACGTCGGCCGCGTCATCGCGGTGGACCAGTCGGCGGCCATGTTGAAGGCGGCGCGCCGGCGCACCACGGGCCTCGACAACGTGGAGACGAAGCAGGGGAGCCTGGAGGCCCTGCCGCTGGAGCGCGGCTCCTGCGACGCCGCGCTGCTGCTGCTGGCCCTGACCTACGTCGAGAGCCCGTCCGCCGCGCTCGCGGAGGCGGCGCGGATCCTGCGCCCGGGAGGACGGCTGGTGGCGGTGGACCTGCTGCGGCACGACCGCGAGGACTTCCGGCGCGAGATGGGGCAGGTCCGTCTGGGCTTCGACCACGACGACGTGGCGCGGATGATGAAGGACGCCGGGTTCGACGACGTGAAGGTCCGGCCGTTGCCGCCGGACGGGGACGCCAAGGGGCCGGCGCTGCTGCTGGCCGTGGGGACACGCAGCCCGAAAGCAGCGAAGGAGAAGAAATGACCACGACCATGAATCCCGCCGCCGCCAAGGGTGCCCTCGAGCACCGGGTGGCCGACCTCGAGCTGGCGGATTGGGGCCGCAAGGAGATCATCCTCGCCGAGCAGGAGATGCCCGGGCTCATGGCCGTGCGCCGCGAGTACGCCGCCGCCCAGCCCCTGAAGGGACAGCGGGTGACGGGCAGCCTGCACATGACCATCCAGACCGCCGTCCTCGCCGAGACGCTCCGCGCGCTCGGGGCGGAAGTGCGCTGGGCCTCGTGCAACATCTTCTCCACCCAGGACCACGCGGCGGCGGCGCTCGTCCTGGGGCCGGAGGGGACGCCGGACAAGCCCAAGGGCATCCCCGTCTTCGCCTGGAAGGGGGAGACGCTCGAGGACTACTGGAACCTGACCGAGCGCGCGCTCGACTTCGGCGGCGGGCGCGGGCCCACGCAGATCGTGGACGACGGCGGCGACGCCACCCTCCTCATCCACAAGGGTCTGGAGTTCGAGAAGGCGGGGCGCGTGCCCGACGCCGCGACCGCGTCCAGCGAGGAGTTCGGCATCATCCTGCGCCTGCTGGCCCGGATCCAGGAGGAGCAGCCCGGGCGCTGGAAGAAGGTCGCCGAGGAGTGCAAGGGGGTGAGCGAGGAGACCACCACCGGCGTGCACCGCCTCTACGAGATGGAGAAGGCGGGCACGCTGCTCTTCGCCGCCATCAACGTCAACGACAGCGTCACCAAGAGCAAGTTCGACAACCTCTACGGCTGCCGGCACTCGCTGGTGGACGGCCTCAACCGCGCGACCGACGTCATGCTGGCGGGCAAGGTCGCGGTCGTCTGCGGCTACGGCGACGTGGGCAAGGGCTGCGCGCAGTCGCTCAAGGGCCAGGGCGCGCGCGTGATCGTCACCGAGATCGACCCCATCTGCGCGCTGCAGGCGGCCATGGAGGGCTACCAGGTCCTGACCCTGGAGGACGTGGTCGGGACGGCCGACATCTTCATCACCGCCACCGGCAACACCGGGATCATCACCGCCGACCACATGGCGCGCATGAAGGACAAGGCCATCGTCGGCAACATCGGGCACTTCGACGACGAGATCGACATGGCCGGCCTCAAGGCGCGGCCGGGCCTCCAGCGCATCAACATCAAGCCGCAGTACGACCAGTTCGTGTTCCCGGACGGGCACGCGGTCATGGTGCTGGCGGAAGGCCGCCTGATGAACCTGGGCTGCGCGACCGGCCACCCGAGCTTCGTGATGTCGGCCAGCTTCACGAACCAGGTCATCGCCCAGGTCGAGCTGGCCACCCAGCGCGCCAAGTACGAGAAGAAGGTCTACACGCTGCCCAAGCACCTCGACGAGAAGGTCGCGCGGCTGCACCTCGAGAAGCTGGGGGCGAAGCTCACGAAGCTCACGCCGAAGCAGGCGGAGTACATCGGCGTGCCCGTCGAGGGTCCCTACAAGACGGACTGGTACCGCTACTAGCCGTCTCTTCCATTGACCCGCCCGATCCCGGGGCGTACCGTGTTGACGATGGCCACGAAGCGCTCGGAGATCGCCCTGCACGGTCATCGAATGAGCTACCGGCGGGCGGGCCGCGGGCCGGTGCTGGTGCTCCTCCACGGCATCGCGGGAACCTCCGCCACCTGGGAGGACGTGATCCCCGCCCTGGCCGAGAGCCACACCGTGATCGCCCCCGACCTGCTCGGGCACGGGGACTCGGCGAAGCCGGCCGGAGACTACTCGCTCGGCAACTACGCCAACGCCGTGCGCGACCTGCTGGAGAGCCTGGGCCTCGAGCGCGCGACGATCGTCGGCCACTCGCTGGGCGGCGGGGTCGCCATGCAGTTCGCCTACCAGTATCCCGAGCGCTGCCAGCGCCTGGTGCTGGTGGCGAGCGGAGGGCTGGGACGCGAGGTGCATGCGCTCTTGCGGGCGGCGGCGCTGCCGGGGGCGAACGTGGTGCTCCCCTGGCTCTGCGTGGCCGGGCGGCGCAGCGTGGGCCGGATCGTGCACGCCCTCGGCCGCGCGGGCCTCCACGCCAGCGCGGACCTCGAGGAGACGTGGCGCAGCTTCGTGTCGCTGGAGGACCCGGCGGCCCGCCGCGCGTTCCTGCACACGGTGCGGGGGATCATCGACCTGGGCGGGCAGCGGGTGAGCGCCAGCGACCGCCTCTACCTGGCCGCCGAGTTGCCCACGCTCGTCATCTGGGGCGAGCAGGACCCGCTCATCCCCGTGCGCCACGCCCGCGAGGCCCACGAGCGGATGCCGCGCAGCCGTCTCGAGATCTTCCCGGGAGCGGGCCACTACCCGCACCGCGACTGTCCCGAGCGCTTCGCGAGCGTCCTGCTCGACTTCGTGGGCTCCACCGCCCCGATGCCTCACGACCCGGGACGGCTGCGCAGCCGGCTGCGCGCCGGCCCGCGCGGCCGCGGCCCTGCCCTGGGGTCCGCGCGCGGCTAGGGCGGGCTCCTCAGGTCTCCAGCATGAACAGGAAGTAGAGCGCGGTCGTCCCGAACAGGATGTTGGGGGCCCAGGCCGCCAGCAAGGGTGGCATCAGCGCGTTGTCGCCCAGCGCGGTGAAGATGGCGAGGGTCGCCCAGTACACGATCGCGATGAGGATGCTCGCGGCGACGCCGTAGAGCGCGCCCCGCCGCGCCACCACGAACGCGAACGGGATGCCGATCATGGTCATGATCAGGCTGACCATGGGGTAGGCGATCTTGCGATGCAGCTCGACGCGCAGGCGCGTCACGTCCAGGCCGATCTTCTCGAGGGTCTGGATGTAGGTGCGCAGCTCGACGAAGCTCATGGTCTCCGACTCGTGCTCCTCGCGCGAGAAGTAGCCGGGCTTCTCGATCTCGCGCGTGCGCGCGGAGGCGAAGTCCCGGAAGCCGGGCTTCGGGCGGAACGTCCAGCGCCATCCCCGCTCCAGGTCGTAGCCGATCCCGTTCCACACCGCCCGCGCCGCGTAGAGGCGGTCGCGCAGCTGCCAGGTTCCGGGGTCGACGTCGTAGATGGACAGGCCGTACATCGAGGTGGCGATCTGGCTGGCGGGGTCCCCGCGCTGGAAGTAGTCGAAGTTGTACATGCGGCCGTCGCTGCCCAGGATCCAGCGGTGCTCGTTCGCGCTGCTCGACTGCGGAGGCTTGCCCTTGATGACGTTCATGTCCTGGGTGGCGCGCTTGTTCAGGGGCGGCAGCAGGTACTCGGCCAGCTCGAACATCCCGAAGCAGACGAGCACGGACAGGGCGATGGCGGGCAGCACGATGCGGTAGATGCTGAGCCCGGCCGCCTTCATGGCCGTGATCTCGTTGTGGCGGGCCATGACCCCGAAGGTGATGAGGACGGCCACCAGCACCGCCACCGGCGTGAGGAGGTGGGCGATGGAGGGGGTGAAGAACGTGTAGTAGTGGAAGACGACGATGCCCTTCACCTTGTTCTGCTGCACGTCGTCGAAGAGGTCCATGAAGCTGACGAGGACGTAGATGGCCCAGAAGGCGGTCAGGACCAGCATGTACTTCCCGATGTAGGTGCGCACGATGTAGCGGTCGATGAGCCCGGGTATGGGCAGGCTGAAGCGGGGGATGCGCAGCACGACCACCCGTCGCGGCCGGCGCGAGCGTCGCCCCCCGACGGAGCCCGTCCGCGCCATCGCTCCCGCCCCCACCGCCACCGTGGCCGCTCGCGCCGGAACGGCCTTGCGCGAACGGATCCGGGGAAGCAGCGCGCTGTAGTGTCGCGGGTCCAGGGGGTCGAAGGCCGCCTCGCGGTGGTTCAGGAAGAGCAGGGTCAGGCCGGCCGCCCCCAGCACCACGTTGGCCGACCACACGGCCACGAGAGGCGCCATCAAGCCGTTGTCGCCCGCCTGCTCGCCGAGCCGGATGATCACGTAGTAGACGAAGATGACCCCGATGGACAGGCCGAACGCGGCCGAGCGCGCCTCCTTCTTGCTGCCCAGCGACAGCCCCAGGCCGAGCAGGCCGAAGACGAAGCAGGCGGTCGGGATGGCGAGCTTCTTGTGCCATTCCACGTCGTAGCGCGCGGACTCCGTCCCGGGCTTGCCCTGCGCGCGGAGCTCCCGCACGCGCTGGCTCAGCTCGGACATCGTGAGCTCGCGGTCGCCCTTGGCCAGGGGGAGCTTGGGGAAGAACTCCTCGTAGGCGAAGGGGAAGTAGCCGGTCTCGAAGCGGTCGGCCCCGACCTCGCTCGGCTTGGAGACCTGGAAGGTGTAGGACACGCCGTCCTGGAGGTCGAGCCCGACCCGCTTGCGCTCCTTGTCGATGGTGAGCTGGCCGCCACGGGCTAGAATCACCTTCGGCTGCTGGGGATTGCGGGTGTCGTGGATGAAGACGTCCTTCCATTGCCCCGTCTCCGCCGGGATGTCCGACACGTAGAGCACCATCGTCCCGCCCGGGATCAAGTCGTCGTTGAAGACGCGCGGCTGCACGTCGTTGCGGGCGCGGCTCACGATCAGCGCGAAGATGATCTCGCGATAGGCCTGGTTGGCCGCGGGGCCGAGGACGGCGTAGACGTAGAAGGTGAGGGAGGCGGTCACGAGGGAGAGCGACACCACGGGACGGAGCAGGCTCAGCGGGCTCACCCCGCTCGCGCGCAGGGCCACGATCTCGCTGTCGCTGGCCATGCGCCCGAAGGCGAGCAGCACTCCGAGCAGGAACGCCATCGGGATCGTCACCGAGAAGATGCTGGGCAGCAGGTACGAGAACGCGCGCACGACCGTGGCCAGGTCCGCTCCCCGCGAGACCAGCACCTTCATGAGGTTCGAGATCTGGTCCAGGAGCAGGATGAACGTGAAGAGCAGCAGGCCGAGGCCGGTGGGCGGCCAGACCTCCCGGGACACGTACCGGTCGAGGAGAGTGGGACGGAGCCAACGGAGGAACGCCACCGAGTGAGGCTAACACGACGCCATTCGCGCCCGGTTACGGAAGGCGGAAGGCAGTTGAGGCAGACCCGCTTACGACCTCTGACTTCCCCTCCCCCCGACGTGGGGGAGGGATAGGGTGGGGGGGTCGATGAACAAGACAGCCCGGCTCGCCATCCTCTGGCACATGCACCAGCCCTCGTACAAGGACCCGTTGGACGGGACCTACGTGCTGCCCTGGGTGCGCCTGCACGCCCTGAAGGACTACTGGGGCATGGTCGCGATCCTGTCCGAGACGCCCGCCGTCCACGTCACCTTCAACCTCGTGCCCTCCCTGCTCGACCAGCTCGAGGAGTACGCGAGCGGGACGGCCCGTGAGGCGGAGCTGCGCCTGGGCCTGGCCCCGGCCGAGGGCCTCCACGAGTCGGAGAAGGTGTACCTCCTGCGCGCCTCCTTCATGGCCCATCCCGAGAACCTGATCGGGCGCTTCCCGCGCTTCGCGGAGCTGCACGAGCGGCGCGGCCCGGAGCACGACGAGGCCTCGCTGCACGCGGTGGCCCACCGGTTCACACCCGCGGAGATGCGCGACCTCCAGGTCCTGGCCAAGCTGGCCTGGATGGACCTCGAGTGGTGCCGGGACGATCCCACGCTGCGCGCCCTGGTCGAGAAGGGGCGCGACTACACGGAGGAGGACAAGCGGGCCCTGGCCGACCGCGAGCGGGCCCTGCTGGCCGCGATCATCCCCGCCTACCGCCGCGCCGCCGACGAGGGCCGGATCGAGCTGTCCGCCTCGCCCTACTACCACCCGATCCTTCCGCTCCTGTGCGACAGCGACGCCCATCGCGAGGCGCATCCGGGCGCCTCGGTGCCGCGGCGCTTCCGCCACCCGGAGGACGCCGCCGACCAGATCCAGCGTGCGCTGGCGCGTCACGCCCAGGTCTTCGGCCGTCCCCCCGCGGGAATGTGGCCCTCCGAGGGCTCGGTGTCGGAGGAGGCGGTCACGGAGATGGCGCGGGCGGGGCTCCGCTGGACCGCTTCCGACGAGGGCGTGCTGGAGCGCACCCTCCAGCGCCCGCTCCACCGCGACAGCCGGGGCACCGCGCATCCCGTGGACGTGCTCTACCGGCCCTGGATCCGCCGCACGCCCGCGGGCGAGATCGCCATGCTGTTCCGTGACCGCACGCTCAGCGACCTCATCGGCTTCAGCTACTCGGGGTCCGACCCCGAGCACGCCGCCCACGACCTCCTCGATCGCGTGCGCCAGGTGGGCGAGGCCTGGGCCCGGGCCGGGCTGGCCGGCGACCCCGTCGTCCCCGTCATCCTGGACGGCGAGAACGCCTGGGAGCACTTCCCGGACGGAGGCCGCCTGTTCCTGCGCCGGCTCTATCAAGGCCTGCAGGCCGACCCCGAGGTGCAGGCGGTCACGGTGAGCGAAGCCATCGCGGCCGGGGAGCGGGGAGAGCTCCCGCGCGTCTTCGCGGGGAGCTGGATCCATGCCGACTTCCACGTCTGGATCGGCCACGCCGACGACCGCCGGGCCTGGGACCTCCTGGGGGCGGCCCGCGAAGCCCTGAGCGCGGCGGAAGCGGAGGGCCGCGTCAGCGCGGAGGCCCTCGAGCGGGCGCGCGAAGCCTTCCGTGTCGCCTCCGGCAGCGACTGGTGCTGGTGGTACGGCGACGACCACTCGTCGGAGAACGACTTCGAGTTCGACCGCCTCTTCCGGCGTCACCTGCGCGCGGTCTACGAGGCGCTGGGTCGGCCGGCGCCGGAGGCCCTCTCCGAGACCATCATCACCACGCGCCACCTCGAGGTCCGGCAGAGCCGGCCGGCAGGGGAGGTCACGCCCGTGCTCGACGGCGAGATCACCTCGCCCGACGAGTGGGAAGGGGCGGGCGTGCACCGGGTGCCCCTCACGGGCGCGATGCACCGGGGCACGCAGGTCGTCCGCGCCGTCCGCTTCGGGACGGGGGGCCGGCGGCTGCACGTGATGGTCGAGCCGAGCACGGGCGCGCTGCGCGACCTTCTCGCCCGGGTGGAGCTGATGGTCAGCTTCCCGGGGCCGGAGGCCCTGCGCTATCGTGTCCGGGGGGAAGATGGGCGCGCCGTCCTGACCCGCGAGGCCTGGACGGAGATGGGGTGGGTGGTCGCTCCTTCCCGTGCCCAGGTGGAGGTGGCAACGGTGCTGGAGCTGTCCATCCCCGTCCGCGAGCTGCATCCCGGACCCGGCCAGACGGTCGAGTTCCGGGTCCTGGTCGTGCAGGGCCGGACGGAGCTGGAACGTCATCCGGAAGCGGGGCCCATCGAGCTGGGCCTGGAGGAGGTCGCCCGTGGCTGACATCGAGAGCATCCTGCAGGAAGCGCGCGTCTTCCCGCCCCCGGAGTCGTTCGCGCAGGCCGCGCACATCCCGAGCCTCGGGGAGTACCGGGCCCTCTACGAGGAGAGCCTCCGCGATCCGGAGGCGTTCTGGTCGCGCCAGGCGGAGACGCTGCGCTGGTCGAGGAAGTGGGACCGTGTCCTCGAATGGAAGGCGCCGCACGCCAAGTGGTTCCTGGGCGGGACGCTGAACCTGTCCGAGAACTGCCTCGACCGCCACGTCAGCACCTGGCGCAAGAACAAGGCGGCGATCATCTGGGAGGGGGAGCCGGGGGAGACCCGCACCCTCACCTACCAGGAGCTGCTGCGCGAGGTGGGCCGCTTCGCCAACGTGCTCAAGGCCCTGGGCGTGCACAAGGGCGACCGCGTCGGGATCTACATGCCGATGATCCCGGAGGCGGCCATCACGATGCTGGCCTGCGCCCGCATCGGAGCCACCCACAGCGTGGTGTTCGGAGGGTTCAGCTCGGAGGCGCTGCGCGACCGCATGAACGACGCCGAGGCCAAGCTGATCGTCACCGCGGACGGGGGCTACCGGCGCGGGCAGATCGTGCCCCTGAAGGCCAACGTGGACGGCGCGCTCCAGGGCACGAAGACCGTCCAGCACGTCGTGGTCGTGCGCCGCACCGCGGAGCCGGTCGCGTTCCACGCCGGGCGGGACCACTGGTGGCACGAGCTGATGGCGGCCGCCTCTCCCGTCTGTCCGGCCGAGCCCCTCGACGCCGAGCACCCGCTCTTCATCCTGTACACGAGCGGGACCACCGGCAAGCCCAAGGGCGTCGTCCACACCACCGGCGGCTACCTGCTCCAGACCGCGCTCACCACCAAGTGCGTCTTCGACCTCAAGGACGAGGACACCTACTGGTGCACGGCCGACATCGGGTGGGTGACCGGGCACAGCTACGTCGTCTACGGCCCGCTCGCCAACGGCGCCACCACGTTCATGTACGAGGGCGCGCCCAACCACCCCGAGCCGGACCGGCTCTGGAGCCTCGTGGAGAAGCACCGCATCAACATCTTCTACACCGCGCCCACGGCCATCCGGGCCTTCGTGCGCTGGGGCGAGCAGTGGCCGCGCAAGCACGACCTCTCGTCGCTGCGCCTGCTGGGCACGGTGGGGGAGCCGATCAACCCCGAGGCCTGGATGTGGTACCGGGCGGTGATCGGGGGCGGGCGCTGCCCGATCGTGGACACGTGGTGGCAGACGGAGACGGGCGCGATCATGATCACGCCCCTGCCGGGGGCGACCCCGACCAAGCCCGGCTCCGGCACTCTTCCCTTCTTCGGCGTCGACGCCGACGTCGTGGACAAGGACGGGCAGTCCGTGCCCACGGGCGCGGGCGGCTACCTGGTCATCCGGAGGCCGTGGCCGTCGATGCTGCGCACCGTCTACAAGGACCCCGACCGCTACGTCGAGCAGTACTGGAAGCGCTTTCCGGGAATCTACTTCACGGGCGACGGCGCCCGCCGCGACGAGGACGGCTACTTCTGGATCATGGGGCGCGTGGACGACGTCATCAACGTGGCCGGCCACC
Source organism: Vicinamibacteria bacterium (assembly GCA_041481445.1). GTDB lineage: Bacteria > Acidobacteriota > Vicinamibacteria > Fen-336 > Fen-336 > AA29. The sequence continues at coordinate 2,655 of JBGPBV010000176.1, read as the reverse complement.
GCCTGGGCACGATGGAAGTGGAGAGCGCGCTCGTGTCGCACGCCAAGGTCGCGGAGGCGGCGGTGGTGGGACGCCCGGACGAGCTCAAGGGCCAGGTCCTGGTCGCCTTCGTCACTCCCAAGGGCGGGCTCAAGGCGGACGAGGTCCTGCGCGGCGAGCTCAAGGAGCATGTCGTCAAGGAGATCGGCTCCATCGCGCGCCCGGAGGAGATCCGCTTCACGGACGCCCTGCCCAAGACGCGCAGCGGCAAGATCATGCGGCGCCTGCTGCGCGACATCGCCGCCGGCAAGGAGACGGTCGGCGACACCACCACCCTCGAGGACTACTCCGTGCTCGCGAAGCTGCGCGAGGAAGCGGAGTAGCGCCGGTCCTGGTTAAAAGCAGGTAAAAACACGCGCGGAGCTCCGCGCGGGGGCTCCGGGGCGCGCGCTCCCGTGTACCATCGGGACGGGAGCGGAGGGATGCAGCGTCAACCTCGCGTGCTCGGATGCGTGGTCGCGATGGCGGCGGGGCTGGCCCTCCACGGCCGCGCGGACGCGGGCGAGATCCGCGGACGGATCCTCGCCGGCGACCGGGGGGCGTCCGGCGTGACCTTGAGCGCGATCCCCTACGAGGAGCCGGAGGCGGAGGCCCGCCGTCTCGCGCGCAAGGGCGAAGCGCCCCGGCCGCTCGCCCTGACCACCACGCGCGCGGATGGGACCTTCGCGCTGGCCGTGCCCGCGACCTCCACCGGCACCTACCGCGTGCTCGCCCAGGGCGGAGGCGTCGTGCCTTCGTGGGTGGGCGGCACCTACGACGCGGCGGAGACCGACGACCTCGGCGAGCACGCGCTGGCCCGCGCGGAGACGGTGGCCGGACGCGTGGTGAGCGCGACGGGAGCCCCGATCGCGGGAGCGTCCGTCAGCGTCAGGCCGCGGACGGGCGGCCTCGGCGGCGATCCCGAGGTCACGCCGGCCGGAAGCACCGTCACCACCGGACCCGACGGCGTCTTCCGGTCCGCCGACGCCTCCGCGGAAGGGAACCGGCTGCTCGTGGTGGCGAAGTCGTACGGCGCGGCGACCATGGTCAACGTGCGCGCGGGGGCGATGCCGAGGCCGATCGCCCTCGGCCTCGGGTCCCTCGTGTCCGGTGCCGTCCTGAAGAGCGACCGCAAGACGCCGGCGGCAGGCGCGCTCGTGCGCTTCGAGGCGGAAGGGCTCGAGACGCCGTGGGTGGAGGCGGGGGCGGACGGGCGTTTCCAGATGAGCGACCTGCCCGCGCGCGCCGGCACCATCGTCGCGGAAGGGGGCGCGGACGGGCTGGGCGAGTCCTCCACCGGAGCGTTGCCCCTCCCGCCCGGACACGCGATCACGGTCGTGCTCGCCCCTCCGACGACGCTGGAGGGGCTGGTGCTCGACCGCCGGACGCGGACGCCGGTGCCGCGCACGCGCATCACGGTGGAGGACGGCGCGCGCCTGCGGACGGCACGCGCCGGCCCCGACGGCCGCTACCAGATTCGCGGCCTCCTGCCCCAGCGCGCGTACCGCCTGCGCGCGGACGAGCCGCGCTACACGCCGTACCTGCGCGATCGCGTGCTCCTCAACACGGCGGAGAGGCTGCGCCTGGACGTGCCCCTCACCCTGGCCGCCACCCTCACCGGGCGCGTGACGGACGAGGCGGGCAAGCCCGTCGCGGGGGCCCTGGGCCGGATCGTGCCCGCGGGCACCGGCAGCCCCTTCGGCCGCCTGCGGGACCTGCGCACGGCCGACCGCCTCGTGTTCCGCACCGCCGCCGACGGCACCTTCAAGGCGGCGCGCCTGGCCGCGGGCGAGAACGAGCGGCTGACCTTCGCGCACCCGGACTTCGAGCCGCGGACGACCGGCGGCCTCTCCCTCCCACCGGGGTCGACGAAGACGGTCAACGTCATCCTCAAGCGCGGGCTCGTCCTGACTGGGCGGGTCCGGGACGACGCCGGCCGGCCGGTGGCGGGGGCGGAGGTCGAGGTCGGCGTGGGGAGCGGCTTCGCGGCCCGGGCCGCGCGTGCGCTCGGGGTGACCGCGATGGCGAGCGCGCGGCCCAAGGCGAGCACGGGCGGCGACGGCAAGTTCGAGGTGAAGGGCCTGAGCGAGGGCACGTACGCGCTGACCGTCTCCAAGGACGGCTACGCGGACCATCACCTCGACCGCGTGCCGGTGGAGGCCGACCGCAAGGACGTCCTCGAGATCACCCTCGCCTCGGGGGCGGCCATCAGCGGCACCGTCTCGCGGCGCGACGGCAGCGGGGCGGCGGGATACTTCGTGCGCGCGGTCCCGCCGGAGGCGAGCGGCCCCGGCTTCGGTCCCTTCGGGTTGCTCGGCCCGGTCGGCGAGCGCCGTCCGACGGGGACCGACGGCACGTTCTCCATCCCCGGGCTGCGGGCGGGCGACACCTACGACCTGGTCGTGCTCGGCCCGGACGGCATCGGCGCGCGCCGCGAGGGCGTGAGCGCGCCCGCCGAGGACGTGGACATCGTGGTGCCGGGACCCGGCCGCATCACCGGGCGCGTGATCGACGCGCAGACGTCCACGCCCCTGGCCGACTTCCAGGTCGATTTCGGTCCCGACCGCTCCAGCGGCCGCGGCGGCTTCGGTCCCGGCGGGGCCGGGGGCGCGCGGACGGTGGCCCGCGCCCTCCGGG
>JBGPBV010000175.1:0-13786 GCA_041481445.1 Vicinamibacteria bacterium | reverse complement strand
TCCAGGAGGACCGCCTGGTGAAGTTCCTGGGGGTCCGCAAGCGCATGTTCACGGTCTACGAGAAGCACAAGGACGAGCTGGACGCGATGAGCAAGAAGAAGCAGGGAGACATCGGCGACCTGACCACGGGCATCGGCGTGTTCAACGAGCTCCGCTCCACCCAGGCCCAGGCCCTGGCCGACGTGGAGATGAGCGAGGCCGAGTACGCGTTCCTGGTCCAGGAGATCTACAAGTCGATGATGGGCTCGGCGGTGGCCGAGGAATCGGGCGGCAAGAGCGTCTCCCAGGTCGCGGGCGAGACCTACGACGCGGCCGCGGACAGCGTGGCCAAGGCGCGCCAGGCCGCCGAGCAGGCGGACGCCCAGGCCCAGAAGGGGGAGGGCAACCTGACCCCCGAGCAGCGCAAGATGCTGGCCGACACCCGGGACGCGGCCAGGAAGACGATGGAGGACCTGCAGAAGGGCACCGGCGACCTCCAGAAGCAGGCCTCCCAGATGCGCGAGAACGCACGGGCCCTGGACGCGCCGCCCGCCAACATCGCGCTCTACCGGAAGTACGAGACGGAGATCAAGAAGTACGCGATGGGCGGCCTGGAGTGGATGGGACTGTAGGCGAGGCGGCCCTTCTCGGCGCCGCCGTCCTCGCGGAGGCGCGCCGGCGCCTGGTCAAGGGCTTTCCGGACCAGGTCCGCGACTGCCTGGAACGGCTCGACGAGGCCCAGGTGTGGTGGCGGCCGCACGGCGAGAGCAACGCGGTGGGCAACCTCGTCCTCCACGTGTGCGGCTCCAGCCGGCACTTCCTCGGCCACATCGTGGGCGGCCACGGCTACACGCGCAACCGCAAGGCGGAGTTCGCCGAGCGCGGGCCGATCCCCCGCCCCGACCTGTTCCGGCTCGTCGAGGACACGGTGGACGAGACGGCGGCGGTGCTGGACGCGCTCGATCCCGCCCGCCTGCTCGACCCGCGGGAGGTTCCGCGCGAGCCGGCCCACACCGTGCTCGCCCTCGTCCTGCGCACGTCGCATCACTGGGCCGTCCACACCGGGCAGATCGTCTACGCGACCAAGCTCCTCACGCAGGGCGGCGTGGGCGAGCTCTGGATGAAGACGATGATCTAGGCCGGGTCCAGCGACCTCAAGTACTACTTGAACCGACTCGGTCCGGACCGAGTCGCGGCCCCCCGGCCAGACCGGCCTCCTCCAGGGTCCGGCGGGCAGCGACTTCGGCGCCATCCAGGCGCGGCGGCTCGGGGAACGGCGTCGCGAGCACCGCTTCGAGGGCGGGACGCAGGCGGCCCGCCCGCAGGTCTCCGTTCGACAGATGCGCGGCGGGAATCCAGCGCCCCATCTCGCCGACCAGGACGGGGTACTCGGGGAAATCGCCTCGCTCCGTGTAGACCATCCGCGTCCGGCAGGCGATCGCGTCGGACACGATGCCGTACCCCGGCTTGGTGACGACGACGTCCGCCGCCGTCACGAGGTCTGTATAGTCGAGGCCCCGCGCGGTCAGCGCGTCCAGGTCGATCATCCGCACGTTGCCGGCCCCGCCCACGCCCTCGGTGGCGAGGAATGTGACGTCGGGGAGAGCGGCCAGCAGGCCCAGGTCCAGGCCCGGCATACCGATGCCTCCGAAGCTGACGAGCACAAGCGTGCCCTCATCCCGGAGGCCGAGGAGGCGGCGGGCCTCTTGTCGGAAGTGCGCCGGCCGGCGGGCCACGAGCGGGATCGCCTCCCGGCGCGGGAAGGCGGCAAGGTCGGCCGCGAACGGCAGCTCGAGGAGAAGGCGGGCCCGGCCGTAGGCCCGCGCCGCCTGGTCGGCGGCGGCGGCCAGGCGAGGCTCGCGCCGCGCCAGGTGTCGGTAGATCCAGTCCCAGGAGAAGTTCGTCAGGCCGACGGAGGGGACGCCCGCCTCCGCGGCGGCGTCGAACGCGATGGCCGGGACGTCGGCGAGGACGGCGCGCGCTCCGCTCTCGCGCAGCCACCGCGCCTCCTGCGCCAGCCGCGCGTCGTAGCCCCGGTCCAACGCCTCCCAGGCCTCCGCGGTGGCTCGCTCGTCCTGGGTGAGCGCGTCCGTTTGCACGACCCCGACGTCGAGGCGCGCGTGGCGGTACGCGAGCGGCTCCCCCGCTACGCGACGACAGACCGCCTCCGGTGTCGACGCCACGATCGCCAGAGGGAGGTCGGGGCGGAGGGCGCGGATCGCGCGCAGCACGCGGCCCGTGCGCACGGTGTGCCCGAAGCCGTGGCCGGAGACGTAGGCGGCGATCATCCGGTCCCAGTCTACAAGGCGTGCGCGGCGGACGAGTGGGGTCGATGGCAACCGCGGTCTGCTACGCTCGTACCCCATGTGGCTGCGACTCGCGACGGTCGCCGCCGTCGTTCCCCTCCTGGCCTGGACTCCGGGGATGCTCCTCGTGACCCGCTTGCGCGGCCTCAGCGAGGAGGAGAGAGCGGCGCTCGCGCCGGCCTGCGGGCTGGCCTTCCTCGCCCTCGCCGCGTTTGGCCGCCACCTCGTCGGGTCACCGGCCGTCGTCAACGCCGTCTTCTGGGCGGCCCTCGTCGGTGCGGGCGCCGCGTCGGTGGGGCGACGGCCCCGACCCGACCTGCGGCGGTCCCTCTCCTGGCGCCTCGTGGGCCTCTGGGCGCTCTTCTACGTCGCGCTCCTCGGGCTGCAGGGAATGACGCCCATCTACGCGGGCGGCGACTGGGGTGGCGACTGGTGGGAGCACTATTCGATCGCCCAGGCCTATCTCGGCGGCCAGGAGGCGTACTCCCTCCGCTGGTTCAACCACGACACCCTGGCCTCGCGCACGCCGCTCTTCAACCTGGCCGCGGCATTCACGCTCTCGCTGATGGGAGACCGCTTCTGGGTCTATCAGGTTCACGCCACCTTCTCGAACTCGCTGTTCGTTCTGCCGTTCTATCTGATGGTCAAGCAGCTCCACGGCACTCGCGCGGCGCTGCTGGCGACGGTGTTTGCCTTCTTCAACACCTGGCTCGTCCACAACACGACCTTCACCTGGACGAAGATGACGATGGCGGGCTTTCTCCTGCTCTCTCTCTGCTTCTACCTCCGTTTCCGGCGCACCCTCGAGCCCGCGTCACTGTACTGGAGCGCGCTGCTGGGCGGCCTGGCCGTGATGACGCACCAGGGCGCCGTGTGCTGGCTGGCCGCGCTGGCCGTCGACTACCTCTGGCTCGCGCCGCGGACCGCGCGCTCCGCGTCGCAGGCCTCATGCGCCGCCGCCATCGTCGTCGCCCTCGTGCTCCCCTGGTACGTCTGGATCCACGCGATCTACGGCGTCGGCCAGATGGTAAGGGTCGTTCCCGCGATGAGCATGGGCGCCTGGAACTGGGCCCCGCAGGCCCGGGGGATCCTCGAGAACACCGTCACGTCCATCGTGCCGATGCCCCTCCTGGATTACGTCCTCCACGGGAAATATGCGTGGACCCGGATGCTTTTCCGACTGGTCGAGTTCTATTTCAACCCCCTGGCGGGCGCAATGACGCTGTCGCTCATGGCGGTGGTCCTGTTCACCCTGCCGCGGCCAGGCCGGGCGTTCGCCCTCGCCTTCCATCGGCTGGCCGGGCCTCGGCTCTGCGCGGCTTTCGGAGGCTCGATGCTGTTCCTCCTGCTTCTCCTGTTCCTCCTGCGTCCCGCTCTGGATCCCCCCCGGTTCGGCGCCGCTCCCCTCGTGTGGGGCCTCGCCCTGACGTTGATCGTGGTCGGCTTCGGCACGGCCCGGCGGTCGTCCCGGGTCCTGTCCGCGCCTCTCCCAGCGGACGCCGACACCGAGCCATCACGCCACCTGACCGCGCTCGTGTTCGCGCTCGTGGGGTTCTGGGGAGGACTGCTCGTCCATCCCGGGGGCGAGCGCCAGGGGATCGCGTCGAACGCCCTGGTGCCGTCGGTGCTCGTGGTGATCGCCTATGGGATCTCCCGAGTGGCGAAGCTCCGGCCATGGGCCCTGGCCACCTTTTTCGCTGGCGTGCTCGTCGAGTTCTGCGTCACGTGGGCGTTCCTCGGGAGCCTCATCGCGGACGGCCCATCGTTCCGCTGGGACTCGAACCACGGGCTCAAGACGAGCAACAACGTCACGTTCCTCTACGACGAGGCGGGCGGGCGGTGGCTGCCCTTCGCCGCCGTCGCCTTCCTGGCGCAGGTCGCGGGCGCGCTCGCCGTGAAGCGGTCGCTGCGCGCGGAGCGCGAGATCGAGAAGAAGGGCGGGCCTGGATGCGATCGTGTTCGCGTCCGCCTCAGCGGTCGAGGCTTTCTACGCCGTCAGGGGTAGATGCGGTACAGCATGCGCGGGAACGCGATCGTCTCGCGCAGGTGCTCGAGGCCGCAGATCCAGGTCACCAGGCGCTCGATCCCCATCCCGAACCCGGCGTGCGGCACCGAGCCGTACTTCCGGAGGTCGAGGTACCAGCGGAACGCGTCCTCGGGCAGGTTGTGCTCGTGGATGCGCTCTTGGAGCTTCTCCGCGCTCGACATCCGCTCCCCGCCGCCGACGATCTCGCCGTAGCCCTCGGGGGCGAGGATGTCGGCGGAGAGCGTCAGCTCCGCGCGCTCGGGGTCGGGCTCCATGTAGAAGGCCTTGATCGCGGTCGGGAACCGGTGGACCACCACCGGACGGTCGTAGGCCTCCGCGATCACCGTCTCGTCGGTGCCTCCGAAATCACTTCCCCACTTCGTCTCCGACCCCTCGGACTGGATGAGCTTGATCGCGTCGTCGTAGTGGAGCCACGGGAAGGGCGCCTTCACGTTGCCGAGCTTCGCGGGGTCGCGCTCGAGGGCCTTGAGCTCCTCGCCGCGCGTGGCCAGCACGCGCTCGATCACGGACACGATGAGCCCCTCCGCGACCTTGACCGCGTCCTCGAGGTGGGCGAACGCCATCTCCGGCTCCACCATCCAGAACTCCGTGAGGTGCCGTCGCGTCTTGGATTTCTCGGCGCGGAAGGTCGGGCCGAAGCAGTAGACCTTGCCGTGGGCGGCGGCGGTGGCCTCGTTGTAGAGCTGGCCGCTCTGGGTGAGGTAGGCGGTCCCCTCGTCGAAATACGGGACTCCAAACAGCGTGGTCGTGCCCTCGCAGGCCGCAGGCGTGAAGATCGGCGTGTCGACGAGCGTGAATCCGCTCTCGTCCAGGTAGTCGCGCACCGCCTTCACCACGGCGTGGCGCACCCGCAGGATCGCGTGCTGCCTCTGCGAGCGGATCCAGAGATGGCGGTTCTCCATCAGGAACGCGGTGCCGTGCTCCTTGGGGGTGATCGGATACTCGTGCGCGATCTGCACCGACCGCAGGCCGGTCACGTCCACCTCGAACCCGCCCGGGGCGCGCTTGTCCTCCTTGACCTTCCCCGTGAGCTCGAGCGACGACTCCTGCCCCATCGCCTCCGCGGCCTGCCAGGCCGACTCCGGCACCGCCGCCTTCGCCACCACCGCCTGCGCGAACCCGCTGCCGTCGCGCACGATCAGGAACTGGAGCTTGCCGCTGGAGCGCTTGTTGTGGAGCCAGCCCTGGACCCTGACCTCCTGGCCGACGTGATGACGGAACTCCGAGATGCGCACGGTGGCCGGTGCGTCGCTCACTGCAGCTCCTCGAGGTGGCGGGCCAGCGCCTTGCGCAGCCCTGAGAGCTCCGGATATCGCGCGAGGTTCCGGCGCGCGCTCTCCAGCGTGCGCGGGATGTAGGGCAGGTACACGCGGCTGAGCTTCACCGTCCCCTGGTATCCGAACGTGCCCAGGGCCTTCAGGTTGCGCTGGATCGACATCAGCTCGAAGCGGCGCTGGAAGGTGTCGCGCGCCTCGCCGGGGACGGCGCGCTGGCGGAACTCCTCCGCGCGCTCGGCCACGAAGTCCTCGTCGAGGTCCACGTAGCTGTCGCGGAGCAGGGAGGCCAGGTCGTAGTGCGGCGGGCCCATCCGCGCGTCCTGGAAGTCGATCCAGTAGAGGAGGTCGCGGTAGGACATCAGGTTGCGGGAGTGGAAGTCGCGATGGGTGAGGACGCGGGGCCAGGACGATATCTCCGCGCACAGCCGGTGGAAGCCGTCCGCCAGCATCGCGCGGTCCTCCACCGAGAGGTCGCACCGGCGGTAGCCCTCGAGGAAGTGCTTCCAGAAGAAGTGCATCTCCCACGACAGCTTCTCGAAGTCGAACGCGATCTGGAAGCAGATCGCGCGCTGGGGGGCGCGGGCGGCCTCGCGCTGGAGGACGACGAGCTGGTCGAGGGCCTGGCGGTAGAGCTCCTCGCGACGGGCCGGGCTCGCCTCCTTCAGGGACTCCTGCAGCGACAGGTCGCCCAGGTCCTCCTGGAGGAGGATCCCGCGCGCCCCGTCCACGTCGAGGATCTCGGGCACGGGGAGTCCCCAGCCCGCCATCAGGTTGCGGATGGCGAGGAAGGGGAGCTGCTCGGGGTCGAACGGCTCCGGGTTGAGCGAGATCACCGACCGCCGGTCGCCCTGGACCACGCGGTAGTAGCGGCGCGTCGAGGCGTCGCCGGAGAGGGCGGTCACGCGCAGATCGGCCACGCGCGCGCCGAAGCGGTCGGCCAGGAAGTCGGAGACGCGCTGGTCGGGGCTTTGGTCGCCCGGGAACGTCGGACCCGCGAGCAGGACGGGCGCGGGGGGCGGGCGCTCCGGACCGCGTCGTCCGCGGCGGGGCCGCGTGGACCGGCTCTCGACCCGCCGCTCCGCGCTCATCGCGTCAGCTCCGCCATCGGCTGGCCCTTCATGAGGAGCGACGACACCAGGGCCTCGCCGTCCTCCACCCTCACTCCCCGGGCCAGGATGCTGGCTTCGACCACCGCGGCTCGGCCCACGCTCACGCGATCCCACAACACGCTCCCGCGCACCACGGCGCCCTCGCCGATCCTCGCGCCCTTCCCCACCACCGATCGCACGACGCGGGCCCGCGGGTGGACCCGGGCCTCGGGGTGGATGGCCGACCCTCGCCGGATCCCCCGGAACCGTGATGCCAGCAGTGACAGCTGAGAGGCGAGGTACAGCGAAGGGCTGCCGAGATCGTACCACGGGCCCTTCAGGCGAACCCCCAGCGGCGGCCGGCTCTCCGCGACCAGCGGCGCGTACAGGTCGCGCACGGTGTCGGAGCGTCCGGGAGGCAGGCGTGCGAGGAGCGCCGGATCCAGGACGTGCACCCCCGTGAACAGCGACACCGTGCCGCGGGCGGGCCGCGGCAGGCCGGCCAGCGAGCGGACGCGGCCGTCGGGGCCGGTGATCACCGGGCGGTAGCGCCGCGGGTCCGGGTTCGGGATCAGCCCGAGGGTGGCGGGCGCGCCCGACTCCTCGTGCCGCCGTCGGAGGAGGCCCAGGTCGAAATCGAAGACGACGTCGCCGTTGACGAGGAGCAGGGGCTCGTCCCCGATCCAGCGCCGCACCTTGCGTGGTCCGCCGCCGGTCCCGAGGACCTCGGGCTCGAACGAGTAGGACACCCTCAGGCCGAAGGCGCGGCCGTCGCCCACCGCCGCCCGCACCGTCCGTGGCCGGTGGTGGAGGTTGATCATCACCTCCGTCACCCCGTGGGTGGCCAGCAGCTCGAGCGTCCAGTGCAGCAGGGGCCGGCCCAGCACGGGCAGGACGGGCTTGGCCAGGGCCAGGGTCAGCGGGCGCATGCGCGTGCCCAGTCCGGCCGCGAGCACCATCGCCTTCACTCGAACACCATGTCCCCCGTGCCCCCGGCCGCCGCGAACAGCGCCGGGTACGAGTCGCCCACGTAGTCCTCGGGGCGGCGGCCGAGGGCGCGCGCGGCCTCGTGGATCGTGGCCACCGGGCCTTCGATCTCGAGGAAGGTGCCGATCGGCGTCTCGTCCACGACGATCTCGACGTCGCGCCACGACCAGGCCTCGCGGTACTTCTGGTATCGGAACACCCTCCGGTAGCCGAGCTCGCCCAGGATGGCGTCGCAGGCGTCGGCGTCCGCGACCTCGACCTCTCTCTCCGTCCGGCTCTTCACGCCGTCCGCGCGATCCTGCCGCGGGCCCTTGGCGGTGACGATGGCCTTCCCCTCGGCACGGCGCAGCCTCAGGACGCGGCCGGATGCGGAGAGAGACCCTCGGGCGTCGTCGTACAGGACGTTGTCCTCGAAGTGCCGCGCCCGCGTGCGCACGGCGCCCAGCCCGGCCACGGCCGCCCGGGCGGACTCCGGGCCGTCCACGGGCAGCTTGATCTCGCTCTCCACCTGCTCGGGCACGGGACCGGCCGGGTCAGTGGACGGGGTCGACCACCTTGACCTTCATCTCGATGCGCTCGCTTGGGTTGTCCTTCGCGTCGCGGGGAGAGCCCACGATCTTGTCCGCGACCTCGATCCCGCGCACGACGCGGCCGAAGGCCGTGTACTGGCGGTCCAGGAAGGCGGAGTCCTTGACCACGATGAAGAACTGCGATCCCGCGCTGTCCGGGTCCTGGGCGCGGGCCATGGAGAGGACGCCCCGCTTGTGCGGGGTGTCGTTGAACTCCGCCTTGATGTTGTACCCGGGCCCGCCGGTGCCGTGGCGCGAGCGCGATCCGGCGGTGTCGCGCGTGTTGGGATCGCCGCCCTGGATCATGAAGCCGGGGATCACGCGATGGAAGGTGGTCCCGTCGTAGAAGCCCTTCCGCGCGAGGTCGGTGAAGTTCTTGACGTGCCCGGGCGCCTTGTCGGACAGGAACTCGATCTCGATCTCCCCGAACCGGGTCTCGATGATGGCGCGGGGAGCGGCCTGGGCTGGCATGCACACCTCCTCATGAAGGAGCGAACGCTCCTCCGGAAACTCTAAACGACGCCTGGCGAGAAAGCCACGGGCCCGTCTGGTATGTTGCGGGCGCCGCCGTCACCCTCATCGGAGGCCCTGTGATCCACCGTCCCGCCGTGCTGCTGGCCCTCCTCTCGCTGGCCGTGACCGTCCCTGCCGAGGAGATCACGCCGCCGAAGCCGCCCCTCAGCAAGGAGCAGGAGAAGGAGACCTTCCATCCCCATCGCGAGGGGATGCCTCCCGCGCCCCGCCTCGCCGGCTACGAGCGGCGACTGCAGATGGAGATGGACTCGCCCCTGCAGGGGCTGCGCTTCCGGCCGGTGGGCCCGGAGGTGCAGGGAGGACGGATCGTGGACATCGAGGCCCCGACCAAGAGCCCCGACGCGTTCGTGGTGGCCTTCGCCACCGGCGGCCTCTGGCGCACGGACAACCGCGGCGGGAGCTGGCGCTGCCTCTTCGAGAGCGAGTCCTCCATCACCATCGGGGACGTGGCCCTGGCCGACCCCGACGGCCAGACGATCTACGTGGGCACCGGCGAGAACAACGCGAGCCGCACGTCCTACGCGGGCACCGGCGTCTTCAAGACCACCGACGGCGGCCAGACCTGGCGCAACGTCGGCCTCACCGACTCCCAGCACATCGGCCGCGTCGTCGTGGACGCCAGGGACCCGCGCACGGTGTACGTGGCCGCCACCGGGCACCTCTACACGGACAACGACGAGCGCGGCGTCTACAAGTCGACGGACGGTGGCCAGACCTGGACGCGCGTGCTCTTCGTCGACGAGCGGACGGGCGCCATCGACGTCGTGCAGGACCCCCGCCGGCCGGAGGTCCTCTACGCCGCCATGTGGGAGCGCGCGCGCACCGCCCGCAACTTCCTCGAGAGCGGTCCCGGGAGCGGGATCTGGAAGACGACGGACGCCGGCGCCCACTGGACGCGGCTGGGCGGGGGGCTTCCCACCGGCGCCACCGTGGGCCGCATCGGCCTGGCCCTGCCCGCGGCGCGGCCCGACACCGTCTACGCCGTCATCGACAACCAGACGCGGCGGCCGGAGGCGGAGCCGGTGGACGAGGAGGCGCCGCCGGGCGAGCTGACCCCGCGGCGCTTGCGCGCGCTCGGCGCGGAGGCCTTCGCCCGCCTCGACGACGCGGCGATCACGCGCTTCCTGCGCGGCCACGACTTTCCGAAGTCGCTCAAGGCGGCCGCCCTCAAGCGCGACGTCAAGGCGGGCAAGATCACCGTGGCCGACCTCGTGGCCTACCTGAGCGACGCCAACCGCGACCTCTTCGAGCGGCAGATCGTCGGGCCCGAGATCTACCGCAGCGACGACGGCGGCCAGACCTGGGCGCGCACGCACAAGGACCGGCTGGACAAGGTCTACTACTCCTACGGCTACTACTTCGGCCGCATCAGCGTCGACCCCACGGACCCGGAGCGGATCTACTTCGGGGGCGTGCCCATGCTGGGCTCCAGCGACGGGGGCAAGACCTGGAAGGGGCTCGACCAGCGGGGCGTCCACGTGGACCATCACGTGCTCTTCGTGGACCCCCGCGCGCCCCAGCGGCTCGCCCTCGGCAACGACGGCGGGCTGAACCTCTCGTTCGACCGCGGCCAGACCTGGACGAAGGTCAACAACCTGCCCGTGGGCCAGTTCACGACCGTCGCGGTGGACGACGCCCGGCCCTACAACATCGTGGGCGGCCTCCAGGACAACGGCACCATGCGCGGCCCGTCCACGTACAAGCCGGGCCAGAGCGATCCCGCGGCCTGGAAGGCCGTCTACGGCGGCGACGGGGCCGCGGTCGCCGTCGATCCCAAGGAGGCCTCGATCGTCTACGCCGGCTTCCAGTTCGGCTACTCCGCGCGGGTCAACCTCAAGACGGGCGACCGCACGCGCATCCGGCCGCGGCCGGAGCTGAGCGCGGAGACCAAGGAGAAGCCGCTCCGCTACAACTGGGTCACCCCCCTCATCGTGTCCCCGCACTCCCGCGAGATCCTGTACTACGGCGCCAACCGGCTCTACCGCTCGTTCGACCGCGGCGAGACCTGGAGCGCGATCTCCCCTGACCTCACCTCCAGCCTCGAGCAGGGCGACGTACCCTTCGGCACCCTCACCACCATCAGCGAGTCCCCCAAGCGGTTCGGGCTCATCTACGCGGGCACGGACGAGGGCAAGGTCTGGCGCACGCGCGACGGCGGCCTCGACTGGGCCGACCTCTCGAGCGGCCTCGCCCCCGGCCGCTGGGTCAGCCGCGTGGTCGCCTCCAGCTTCGACGAGGGCACGGTGTACGTCACCCAGAACGGCTACCGCGACGACGAGTTCGCGGCCTACGTGTTCCGCTCCACGGACTACGGCAAGACCTGGCAGCCGCTGGCGGCGGGCCTGCCCCCGGAGCCGGTCAACACCATCCGCGAGGACCCGAAGGCCAGGAACCTGCTCTACGTCGGCACCGACATGGGCGTGTTCGCCTCCCTGGACTCCGGCCAGACGTGGACGGCGATGGCGGGCGGCCTCCCCCACGTGCCCGTGCACGACCTCGCGGTTCAGCCGCGGGAGGGCGACGTCGTGCTGGCCACCCACGGCCGCAGCGTGTACGTGGCGGAAGCGGCCCCCCTGCGCAAGCTCACCCCGGAGGTGATGGGCAAGGCGGTGTTCGCCTTCCCGATCAAGAGCGTCACCGGCGGGGCGGCGCCCGGATACGGCGAGCATCCGTGGATCACGTGGCCGCGCGACCCCGTAGGCGTGCGCATCCCCTATTGGGCGCGCGCGGCGGGGCCGGTGTCCCTTGCGATCAAGGACGAGAGCGGCAGCGTCTGGAAGGAGCTGACCGACACCGCGCGCCCCGGCGTCAACGTCGTGGAGTACGACCTCGGCGTGGAGGCCAAGCAGGCCGATGCCGCGGAGGCGGTGGCGAAGGCCAAGGCACGCGAGAAGGAGGCGCAGGAGAAGGCCCTGCGCGACAAGGCCGCGGCCGGGGGCAAGTCCCCCCGCGCCGGCGCCTCACCCGCCCCCTCCCCTTCGCCCTCGCCGGCGGACGAGGAGACCGACGAGGAGAAGCCGGAGAAGACCACGCCGGCCTCCGCCAGGCCCCTGCTCGATGCCGAGCTCGAGCGCCTGCTCGCGGACCCCCTGCGCTCCACGCGCAAGCGCTACCTGCCCGCCGGCACCTACACGGTCGAGGTGCGGGCGGGGGGCGCGACGGCGACCTCGACCCTGAGGATCAAGCCGCCCAAGGACGCCGCCGACGACGACGAGGATGGACCGGACGACGCGGACTCAGACCGCCGGCCGTTTGATCCCTGATCCGACTTTCTCGAGCGCTCGATCGACGGCCTCCTGGAACCGGCTGTCGCCGATCCGGAGGAGCAGCCGCCGCGCCTCCTCGCGCCGCCCGAGAGAGGCGATGGCCAGCGCGCGGTCCAGCCGCGCTTCCGGCGCCAACAGCCATCCGTCGTCGCGCGCGGCCAGGGCCTCGAACCCGCGCAGCGCGTCCGCGAAGCGGCCCGCGCGATAGGCCTCCACCGCCTGGGTGAACTCCGCGGGCGCCGGCTCGTCCTCCCCGGGGGCCAGGCCCTCGGGCAGGAGGGCCGGCGGCCTGATGGGCGTGCGGTCCGGCGGGCGCATGTTCCAGGCCTTGCGCGGCACGGTCTCGGTCACGTCCTTCTTCGCGAGGATCGACACCACCGACGTGAGCACCGGGGCGTAGGGCGGCTTCACCACCACCGTGACCCAGCCGCCGCGGCCGGCCACGAGGAGCGCGCCCGGCTCGAGGCGCAGCAGGGGAGCGACGGAGGAGCCCAGCACCACCGGCCACTGGTGGCGATAGATCTGGAGGACCTGCCGCAGGGCATGGTCCTTCTCGGGTCCCTCGGGCACCATCACCGCCCGCGTGTCCGCGGGGACGGACTTGGCCAGCGCCTCCAGGTCCTCCGAGCAGGTCCGGCAGGTCGCGGACGCCATATAGAAGATGACGGGGGGCGCCTCCAGGCGAAGGGGGCCCCCGGTGGACAGCCGCGCCTCCGCGGGGAGCTGCAACCGCTCCTCGCGCACCTCGACGGGGCCGACGGACGGGCTCCGGAGCCGCGCGCGGTCGATCTCCGCCTGCGCGCTGGGCAGGCCGGCCGCGTCCGCCGCCTGCTCGAACAGGGGGACCGACTCCGGGGTGGGGCCGCCGGCGGCCGGGCTCTGGAGCAGATCGAGGGCCTCGCGTCCGCGGCCCAGGGCGAGCAGGCTGCGCGCGAGCGCGGACGCGCGCGAGGACGTGGGATCGAGGACGAGCGAGCGGCGGAGATGGCGCGCGGCGGCGGCGTGCCCGCCGGCCGCCTCCCAGGCGATCCCGGCCGCTTCGTACAGGCGCGCGCGGTGCTGCCGATAGGCGGCGCGCGCGGCCTGGAACGTGTCCTCGACCACCTCGCCCTTGCGGCCGGCGCGGACGAACGCGATGGGGTCGAACTCCGCCGTCCGGTCGAGGGCCTTCCGCGCGAGCGCGACCGCGTCCGCGGGATTGGTCTCGGCCGCGCGCGTGGCCTCGGCGGCCAGGCGCTCGGCCTCGTCGACGGGGGACGCCGTGGCGGCCACGGCGAGCAGCAGCGCGCAGATGGTCATGACGGGATCATCGCGCACTTCGGGCGGCCTGGGGACTGCGGGAGGCGACGGCCTACGGGAGCACGGCCACGGGGACGGCGGAGGAGCGGGCCGGGCCGCTGCAGGCGTAGCGCCCGCCCGCCCAGTAGACCACTCCGCCCGCACGCGCGGCGGCCAGGACGTCGTGGATGCCCCGGCCCGGCGGCGGCGCCAGGGAGGGGTACGCGTCGCGCGGCCGGGCGCCCCACGCGCCTTCCAGGCCCGTGCGCACGACGTAGGCCTGGCGCGCCTCGGGGTCGCGCCATCCGCGGCTACCGTTGCCGTGGAGGACGGCCAGCAGCGGCTCGCGGTCGACGATGGGAGCCGGGGCGGGATGCGCGACGGGATGCCGTGCGGGCGGCGACACGCAGTCCTGGACCGTCCAGTTCGCGAGGGGGTCCGCGACCGCCGCCGCC
>JBGPBV010000174.1:0-13821 GCA_041481445.1 Vicinamibacteria bacterium | reverse complement strand
CCGCACAGCAGGTCGACGTCGCCCTGCTGCACGGCCCGGAAGCGGCTCTCGACGGTCACCGGGACCCACTCCACGGCCAGCGTGGTCAGGCCCAGCTCCGTCTTCGCCGCCTCCACGATCCGCTGGCAGAGGTCGACCGAGTATCCGGCGGGCTTGCCCGACTCGTCCTTGTAGGAGAGCGGCCGCGCGTCGGTGCGATAGCCGAGCTTGATCTTGCCCGCCGTCTTGACGCGGTCCAGTGTTCCGGCGGAAGCGGGTGCGGTGGCCGCGAGCAGCAGCGGGACGGCCAGGGCGACGATGGATCGTACGCTTCGCATGGTCCTTCTCCTTTCGACGGTGGCGCTCGCCACGGTCAGGCCACCGCGGGCTGAGAGGCGGCGGTGGGCTTGCTGGAAGCGAAGCGGGGCGCGATGAAGCCCCAGATGATGTAGCCGATCCCGAGCACCAGCATGCCGCCCAGCACCGCGTCCTTGCCGGAGGCGTAGAGGGCGTAGACGCTGTAGAGCATCGCCGCCGTGGTGATGGTCATGTTCAATCGGTACTTGGACTGCGGAACGCCCGCCGCCTGCATCATCACGGGCAGGGCGGACAGGGCGACGATGTAGGGGATGACGTTGGTGACGACGGCGAGGTTGACCAGGGCCGAGAACTGCTCGCTCAGGCTGGGCGACATCGTCGAGAGGGCCATCACGGACTGGACGACCCCCATGAAGATCATCCCCGCGATCGGCGCGCCCCCCTTGTTCACCTTCGAGAAGAACACAGGGAACATGCGCTCGTCCGCCGCCGACTTCGCGGTCGAGGAGAGCGTGAACTGCCAGCCGAGGAGCGAGCCGAGGCAGGCCAGGACGGCCAGGGCCATGATGATGGAGCCGACGGCGGGGTTGAACATCTTGGCGTAGGCGAGGCCGAAGGGACCCGTCGAGGCCGCGAGCTCCGCGTTGGGCACGATGCCCTGGATGACGGTGGTGGACAGGACGTAGACGACGGCGGCGCCGAGCGTCCCGAACATGCAGGCCAGGGGGACGTTCTTCTTCGGGTTCTCCACGGCGTCCGAGTTCTGGGCGGCGGACTCCATGCCCAGGAAGGCCCACAGGGTGAGGGCGATGCTCGAGCCCATGCCCGCCCCCAGGCTCATTCCCTGCGGGTTCCAGGCCGCCGAGAACGTGTCGCCCTTGAACCAGAACCAGCCGAAGAAGGAGAGGAGGCCGACGGGCAGGATCACTCCCCAGACCGTCACCGAGCCGATCTTCCCGGTGATGGCGGGGCCCCCGAAGTTGGCCACGGTGGTGAGCCAGAGAAGCCCGATGACGCCGATGCACGTCGCGATCGGTGTCGACGAGAGCCAGGGGAAGAACGAGGCCAGGTATCCCACCGCCGAGATGCCGATGGCCACGTTCCCGATGGCGAGGGAGAGGAAGTAGAGGTAGAACGTCACGAAGTAGCCGGACTTGCCGTACGCGTCCTCGGCATAGGCGGCCATGCCGCCCGTGCGCTGGTTGAAGAGGCCGGCCTGCGCGAAGCCGTAGGCGATGGCCATCGAGCCGAGCGCGGTCACGATCCACGAGAGCAGCGAGATCGCGCCGACCTTGGCCATGTTCGTCGGGAGCATGATGATTCCGGACCCCATCATGTTCACGGCCACGATGAACGTGAGCTGGACGAGATTCATCTTCTTCTGGTCTGCCATAGCCTGTTTCTCCTCGCGATCAGCCGTCGCGACGGGCGCTCCTATCCCTTCACGCAGTAGACGTGGTAAACGCCGCCCTTCTCTTCGGTGCCCTCGACCTCCTTGGCGAACCCGGGGAAGCGGTGGCCCCATTCCTGGAGGGCGCGGAGGTAGGTCAGCCAGGGACCGTCGGCGGCGCCGACGCTCTCTCCCGGCATCACGATCGGGATGCCGGGCGGGTAGGGGATGACGCCGACGGCGGCGACGCGCCCCGCCATCTCGCCGAGCGCGACCTTCTCCACGTCGCCCGCCATCAGGCGCTGGAAGGCGCGCCGCGGCGTCATCTCCGGGGTGGGCAGCGTGGCGTAGGCCTGGGCCTGCCAGTGCCCCTGCCGGCTCTTCTTCATGTGGGCCCACATCTCGTCGCCCAGGTCCTTGAGGCCCAGGCCCGCGTAGCGGTCCGGCGCCGCCGCCGCCACCGAGGGCACCACCTCCTCCAGGGGCGCGTTGCGGTCGTAGTCGGCCTTGAAGTCGAGCAGTGTGTTGATGAGCGTTCCCCACTTCCCCTTGGTGATGCCGACCGAGAAGAGGAAGAGGACCATGTGATCGGTCGTGCGCGAGGGCACGATGCCGTGCCGGCCCAGGTAGGCGGTGACGAGGTCGGCGGGGATGCCCGTGCGCTCGAGCTCTCCGTCTGCCTTCATCCCGGGACAGACGATCCCGAACTTGATCGGGTCGAGCATGCACCAGCCGTCGGGCAGCCCCTCGAAGCCGTGCCAGGTCTCACCGGGGTGCAGGACCCAGCAGGCCGGTTCCGTGGCCAGGAGCTCGGCCGGCGCCTCGTGGAACGGGATGCGCTTCCCGCTCTTGGGGTCCTTGACCTCCTCCGCGTTCCACGGTGCGAAGAACCAGTCCTTCTTCCCGAGGAACTCCTGGCGGATGCGAGCCACGGCCAGGCGACAGGCCACCGCCTCGTCGATGACGTCCTGGGTGAGCGACCTGCCGCCCGGTCCGTCCATCATGGCCGCCGCGACGTCGTTGGATGCGATGAGGGCGTAGAGGGGGGACGTGCTGGCCTGCGAGCAATAGGCCTCGTTGAAACGGCCATGGTCGATGGCGCCTCGGCCGTCCCGTACGTGGATGTATGAGGTCTGGGAGAGCGCGGCCAGCAGCTTGTGGGTGGAATGCGTCGCGAAAACCGTAGGACCGTCTTGAGGATGATCGGCGGGACTCCCTCGCATCGCGTAGCGATCGCGGTACATCGGGTTGAAGCGTGCGTAGGCGTACCAGGCCTCGTCGAAGTGGATGCGGTCGACGCTCTTCGCGAGGCGGGACTGGGCGTCCGCGGCGTGGTAGCACATGCCGTCGTAGGTGCAGTTCGTCACCACCGCGTAGACGGGCCGCTTGGCGGAAGCCCCCTTGGCCAGGGGGTTCCGGGCGATCGCCTTCTTGATCGCGTCCGGCTCGAGGCGCTCCGGCGGGATCGGCCCGATGATCCCGTACCGGTTCCGGGTGGGGCTCAGGAAGACGGGGATCCCGCCGGTGATGGCCAGGCCCTGCTCGATGGACTTGTGGCAGTTGCGGTCGCAGAGCGCGATCTCGTCGTCGCCGACGCAGGCCGACATGATGGCGCGGTTCGACCCGGAGGTGCCGTTGAGCACGGAGTACGAGCGGTGCGCCCCGAACACCCGGGCCGCGTAGCGCTCGCTCTCCCCGATGGGGCCGCTGTGGCCCAGGAGCGAGCCCAGCGCGGCGCGCTCGATCCCCATGTCCGTCCGGAAGAGGTTCTCTCCGTAGAAGTCGAAGAAGACGCGGCCGACCGGCGACTTCAGGAAGGCCACGCCGCCCTGGTGGCCGGGAGCGGCCCAGGAGTACTCCCGCTCGCGGTCGTAGCGGGCGAGGGCGGCCGCGAAGGGGGGCAGCAGCCCCTCCAGGTAGCGCTCGATCGCCGCCTGCGCGCGGCCGGCCACGAAGGCGGCGGTGTCGTCGAGGATCCACACGAACTCGTCGGCCAGGGTGGCCACCTCGACCGAGAGCGTGCCCGCGACCTTCCGGTCCGCCATCAGGAAGACCGGGACCTTGGTGTTCCGAGCCCGCAGCGCGCGGAGCAGCTCGGTCGCCTCCGCGTGGGACTTGCGGTCGTTCCGGCCCAGGGTCCAATTGACGAAGATGCAGTGGAGG
The DNA here is from genome assembly GCA_041481445.1 of Vicinamibacteria bacterium. Lineage (GTDB taxonomy): Bacteria > Acidobacteriota > Vicinamibacteria > Fen-336 > Fen-336 > AA29. The sequence goes on along the minus strand of JBGPBV010000174.1, from coordinate 9,971 downwards.
GCGGAATCGGAGGCGATGGTGGCCACGCCGTCCTCGCAGGAGAGCGCCTCCATGACCTCGATCCCGCGCGCCCGGAGCTCCGTGGTGAGCGCGCGCAGGCTGCGGCCGCCGGCCGTCTCGGGCTGGCCCAGCTCGTCGTCGACGATGAGCAGCCGCCGGGCGAGGGGACGGACGGTGCCTTCGATCATGGCCTGCCTCCGGTACGGTTCGAGCCCAACTTACGCCGCGCGCGCGGGCCCAGCTATCCTGAAACTGCGGCGCGCGACGGGGTGAGGATCGTCGGAGCGCCGTTCCCGCGGAAGTATCAGGCGCGTAAGTTACGGTTGCAGCGGCCGGGGAGCAGTGGCGGCTACAGCGGAGGTCGCTTCGGGGCCTTCGGAACGTCCGGCCGGACGGCGGTCTCTTCGCCGCTTTCGAGGACCAGCTCGTGCAGGCCCTCGGTGCGGTGGCCCGTTCGCATGCGGCTCGAGACGTCCACCGCGAGCTTCGGCCCCCGCGACACGCTCTCCTCGGCCGCGCGGCGCGCGGCCAGCATGGCCGGGGCCCGCGTCTCCCACCACTGCCGGGCCTCGCGCTGCGTCCAGGCGGCGCCCGTCCATCCGTCCTCCAGCGCCTGAAGCAGGGCCCCCGCATCCGCCGGGCGGTCCTCCGGCCGCTTGGCCAGGCAGGCGAGGATGATCTGCTCCAGGAACGGGGTGACGGGACGTCCGAGCCGCTCCGACGGAGGGCGGGGCGCCGAGTGCAGGTGGTGTCCGATGATCTCGACCCCGGAGTTCCCGGTGAACACGTGCTGGCCGGTGACGAGGGCGTAGGCCACCGCGCCCACCGCGTACACGTCGCTCCGCGGGCCCACGTTCGCGGCCGAGATCACGCCTTCCGGCGACATGTAGAGCGGAGTGCCCACCACGTGGTCCGCCGCCGTGACCCCGGAGTCGTCCTTGGCGTCGAGCTCCTTGACCAGGCCGAAGTCGAGCACCTTCACGACGTCGTAGGTGCCCCCGCGCTCGCACAGCATGATGTTGGCGGGCTTGACGTCGCGGTGCACGAGCGAGATCCGATGGGCCTCGGCCAGCGACGCGCAGATCTGCTTGAGGAGATGGACGGCGCGGGCCTCCGGCTGAGGACCGTCGTCGAGGATCACGCGGTCGAGAGGGAGGCCGGGGAGGTGCTCCATCGCGTAATAGAAGATCCCCTCCGGCGTCCGCCCGTAGTCGTAGATCGCAATCGTGTTCGGATGGGTGAGCTGGCTCGTGAGCTGGACCTCGCGCTCGAACCGTTTCAGCAGCTCCGGACTGGCCAGCTCGGAGCGGATCAGCTTGATCGCGGTGGGCCGGCGCAGGAAGGCGTGGCGCGCGCGGTAGACCGCGCCCATGCCCCCCTCGCCGATCTTGTCCTCGAGCGTGTACTGCCCGAGCCGCTCCGCCTTCTGGACCTGCCGCTGGAGGCCGTAGATGCGCCGCGAGGAGAGCCCGATGGCGACGGCGACGAGGAGGAGGCCGCCGCCCAGCACGCGGAAGGAGCGGCGGACGACGGCCAGCGTCTGGTAGGCCTCGTCCCGGTCGATTTCGGTGACGACGCCGACGCCCCACTCGGGCAGCCACTGCCACGCCCCGACCACGTCGACGCCCCGGTAATCGCGATAGCCGTTCGCGTTGACGCCGGCCCGGCCGGCCAGGACCTCGGCCGCGGCCCAGGTGAGGGGCCAGGTCTTCGGGGGCGTGCGGGGAGCCTGACCCTGGACGAGCCGGGTCCCGGGATCGCGGACCTCGAGCATGGCCGCGGTTCGGCCGCCGGCCTCCGCGGGCAAGAGGCCCAGCTTTGCCACCTGGTCGGGGAAGCGGCTGTCGGTGACCATGCGGCCGTCGGCGTCCACGCCGTAGGTCTCGCCGGTCTCTCCGAACCGCGATGCGTTCAGGAGCGCCGCCACCTGCTCCGGCCGGATGCGGAAGGCGAAGGCGCCGATGACCGAGCCGGATCCGTCGCGCATCGGTACCATGACGAAGGCCATCGATCCGGACCCGAAGCGCTGCTTGACGGTCGGAGGGAGGAAGGCTCGCTTCCCGGCCAGGGCCTGCGACGCGGCATCCGCCACGCCCATCACGACCCGGTCGCCGACCCTTTCGTCGACGATGCGGGCGATGATCAGGCCGCCGGGATCGAGGATGAAGAACCCCGCGTTCTCCTGCTGCGACACCACTGGGGTCAGGATCTCGCGGAGATGCGCCTGCGCCGGAGCCGCCTTCAGGGCCGCCGGATCGCCGGCCGTCCGCCGTGAGAGAAGGAGCAGCTCGGCCACGTCCTGGCGCACCCGCGGGTCGGCCGCCATCACCTCGGCCAGGTTGGCCTCGGCGCTGAGCCACTGGCTGAGGGCAGACACGTTCGAGGCGACCATCGTCCGGAGCGTGCCCTCGAGCCGGGCATGGATCCCGGCCGCGATCTCACGGTAGGTCCACACTCCGACGCCCGCGACCACGGGCAACGCGAGCAGTGGCCACGCCCAGGCGGGCACGCGAAGCCGCAGGTTCAAGAGGCGGGGCATCGCCGACACCTTAGCGGGCCGGCGCCCCGGCGGCTATCCGGAAACTGCACCTCGAGCCGCGGCTGCGATCAGGGACGCTCGAGCTCGATGCGGAGCGAGGTCGCGGTACCGGGGCGGAGATCGATGTCCCGTGCGGCCGTGCGGAATCCGGGCCGAACGACTTCGACGCGATGGCGTCCGGGCGCCAGGGACAGCCGGGCCAGGGAGCGCGCCGTCCCGCGGAACTGGTCGTCGATCCACACGGACGCATCGGCCGGGAGCACGACGAGGCGCAGCTCCGACCCCTCCGCCTGGCCTTCCTCGCCCGGCTGGCCGCGATCGGAGTACTCCTGGGCCGGCTCGCCGCCGCCGCCCGCGTAGGCTTCGTCGCTCACGTAACCGCCGCCGTAGGGGACGGAATACCCGCCGCCGTAGTACGGATATCCTCCGCTCCCGTAATAGAAGCTCAGGCCGAGGCCGAGACCGTATGCATACGGGTAGTAGCCGTACCCGCCGTAGTACGGGTAATAGCCGGAGTACCCGTACCCGTAGTAGGGATAGTGACCGTAACCGTAACCGTGGCCGTAGCCGTAGCCGTAGCCGTAGTGCCCGTACCCGTAACCACGGCCGTAGTAGCCGGTTCCGGTTCCGGCGCGCGGATGGCGATACTGGGCGCCCGAGACCGGCGCATAGCCGCCGCGGGAGCCGCGAGGAACGGCGTGGCCGCCGCCGTAGTAGCCGCCTCCGCCGCTGGAGTACGCGCGTCCACCGCCGTAGTACCCGCCCGCGCTGCGGCCGCCTGAGTAGCGCGCTCCCGAGGAGTAGGCGCGGGCCCCTCCCGAATAGCCCGAATAGCGCGGGGCGGAGAAATGGCTCCCCGAAGGGCCTCCGTAGGCACGACCGACGGAGACATGACCTCCGGCGGGATGACCGCCCCCGAGATGTCCTCCGCCGCCGACATGGCCGCCGGAGGGATGGCCTCCTCCGGAACGGCCGCCGGAGGCATGGCCTGCGGAGGCGGATGACGCCGCGAAGGCCAGCAGCAACACGACCGCCATCCTTCTTTTCATGGGTGCCTCCCTGACGAATAGTCGCTCTTCACGCTCGCCTGATCAAGAACCAAATGTCCCGCGGAGGGGATGGGACCCCCGATAGGACGGCGAAGGCCCAGCCAGGCCAGGACCGCGCAGGCCAGCGCCACGAGGGCGGCGACCGCGAAGACGCGCGCCACGCCGACGGTGAAGGCCTCGCGGAAGGCGTCCTCGAACTGGCGCTCCATCCCTTCGGGGAGGATCCGAGCCCCCGTGCTCGCGGACTCGCGTACGGCCTGGCGCCAGGCCTGCGTGATCTCGCGGATCCTGTCCACGGTCAGGCCGGTGGACGCGAGACGGGCGGCGTAGTCCTTTCGGGCCGCGTCGAAGAAGACGGAGGTGAGGGTGGCCGCCCCCAGCGCGCCTCCGACCTGCACGGCGGCGTTGTTGAGCGCGGCCGCGCTGCCCGACCGCTCGGCGGGCACCGACGCGATGACGATCTCCGTGACGGGCGTGATGACCGCGATGTTGCCGGCGCCGATGAGGACGAGGGCGGCCAGCACCGTCGGGTAGGGTGTCGCCGGCCGCAGGAAGGCCAGCACCACGCAACCCGCCACGATGAGGGCGAGACCTCCGACGATCACCGCGCGCGGCCCGCGCCGGGCGATGAGCCCGCCCACGAACGGCGAGCACGCCGCCGCCACCACGACCATCGGCACGAGGCGCAGCAGGGCGGGCACGGGCCGGAGGCCCTGGACGTTCTGGAAGAAATAGAGGAGGGGAAGGATTGCTCCGCCCATGACCAGGGCGATCAGCATGCCGTTGACGAGCGCCGCGCTGAGGGCCCGGCTGCGGAAGAGCGACATGTCCAGGAGCGGATCCCTTACCCGCCGCTCCCACCAGACGAACGCGACGAAGGCCCCCGCCCCCACGGCGAGGGACTGCAGCACACGCGGATTGGCCCAGCCCTCGCTGCTCGCGCCGACCACCGCGAACACGAGGGCGAGAAGGGCGACGGCCACCCCCAGCGCGCCCAGGCCGTCGAGGCGTCTCCTTTCGACACCGCGCGTCTCCGGCGCGAAGAGCCGCACTCCGGCGCCGCCGAGCACGCCGACCAGCGCGGGGGCGGCGAAGCCGGCGCGCCAGCCGAACCGCTGGATGACCATCCCCGCGGCCAGGGGGCCCAGCGCGATGCCGAGGGCGGAGAGCCCGAGGAAGAGGCCGATGGCGCGGGAGGCCTGGTCGGCGGGGAAGAGGCCGATGACGAGGGCGAGGGTGAGCGGCCCCACGGCGGCGTTGGCGAGGCCGTCCAGGGCGCGGGCGAGCGCGAGCTGGCCCGCGGAGGCCGAGAACGCGGCCAGGACGGAGGCGGCCACGACCCCTCCACACCCGAAGACGAGGACGCGGCGCCGGCCGTAGGTGTCGCCGAGAAGGCCGCCCAGCATCATGAAGGCGCCGAAGAGCAGCTTGCTCAGCGTCATCACGAGCTGCATGGCCGCGGTGGACGCCTTGAGCTCCGCCCCCGCGTCGCGGAGGGAAAGGGACAGGGCGCCCCCGCTCACCTCGTTCGACAGGCCGGCCAGGACGCAGGCGCCGAAGGCGATCCAACGGAAGAGCTGGGCGCGGCCCGTCTCGGCGGTGGTGCTAGGCGTGCCCATGCTCGCTCTCGACGCGCGGTGCGGCCTCCTCGCCGACGAGCGCGGTCACCGGCGTCCGCCGGCCGACTCCGCCGAAGCGGTCCGCGATCCCCTCCGCGCGCAGGCGCGCCAGGGCCTCGGTGTGGACCTCGGCCAGCCTGAGCTCGACGGCCAGCAGCCGGAGCTGCTCCTCCAGCTCTCCGAGCATGGAGACGGCGGCGAGGTCGAACTGCGTCGACAGCGACAGCTCCAGGACCACCCGCCGCGGGCGGGGGGAGGCCTCGCGGACGCGGGTCACGAGGTCGACGCGGACGTGATCCACGTTGAAGTACACGAGCGGCTGGTCGGCGCGGTAGACGAGCACTCCCGCCACCGCGCGCGCGTCCGGGTGCCGCTCGAGGTCCACGAACTCGTCCGTCCCCGGCCGCCGTCCGCGCAGGCTCGCCGCTGGCTTCGACACCCGCGCGATCATCATCAAGAGGCTCACCACCACCGCCAGCATCACGCCGCGCAGGATCCCGAGGAGGAGCACGCCCAGGAGCGCGACCATGGCCGCGCGAAACTCGAGGGGGCTGACCGCGCGCAGGTGGCGGAACGGCTTGCGCTCGACGAGGCCGGAGACGGCCGCGAGCACGAGGGCGGCCAGGGTGGCCTGGGGCAGGTAGCGGAACGGCCCGGTCAGGAACAGCAGGACGGCGGCGATCGCCGCCGCCGCGAAGACGAGCGACCACGCGGAGCGCGCGCCGCCCTGCTCGTTGACGGCCGACTGCGACATGCCCCCGCTGACCGGATAGCTCTGCAGGAGGCCGGTCCCCGCGTTCGCGGCGGCCAGGGCCAGCATCTCCCGGCGCGGATCGACGGAGTAGCGGTGCTTCATGGCGAAGGTGCGCGCCACCGCCGTCGTCTCGATGAAGCCCATCACGAAGCAGGCGAAGGCCAGCGCCACCAGCTCGTCGACGTCCCCCGCCGAGAACCGCGGCAGGGCCGGCCAGGGAAGCCCGGCCGGCACCTCGTGAGCGACCTTCACTCCGAGGGCGGGCAGGCCGAGAAACGCGCTGGCCGCGATCGACGCCACCACCACCCCCAGCACGACGATCCCGCCCGGTAGGCGGCTCTCGAGGACCAGGATGAGGGCGAGCGCACCCACGCCGAGGACGGCGGTCAGGAGGTGGATCTCGCGCAGGTGACCGGCCAGCTCGACGAGGCTCGTGAAGAAGCCGCTGGCGTGCACCTCGATGCCGAGCAGGTGGGGAAGCTGCTTGGAGGCGATGACCAGCGCGACGCCGGCCTTGAATCCGATCAGGATCGGCTCCGAGATGAAGTTGACGAGCTGGTTGAGCCGCAGGAACCAGGCGAAGAGGCTCATCGCGGCCACCATGAGGGCGGTGGCGGCGGCGAGCTGGCCGTAGCGGACGGCATCGCCACCGGCCAGCGGCGCCAGCGCCGCCGCGACCATCAGCGAGAGCGCGGAGGTGGCGCCGATGGCGACCTGGCGGGAGCTCGTGAACAGGGCGAAGAGCGGGCCGGCGATGAGGTAGCCGTACAGCCCCGCCTGCGGAGGCAGGCCGGCCAGGGTCGCGTAGGCCATCGACTCCGGGATGGCGAACGCGGCCAGGGCGATCCCCGCGACGACGTCGGCCCGGAGCGTGGACGGCCGGCCCTCGCCTCCTTCGCCCACGGACCTGCCCTACGGCGTGGCCGGTGGCGTCCCGGCGGCCGCCTCCGGCTGCCACCCGCCGCCCAGCGCGCGGTAGAGCTGGGCGAGGGCCACGAGCTGGGCCCCGCGGGTCCGCGCCACCTGCAGCTCCTGCTGGAAGAGCGACTGGTCGGCGATCAGGATCTCGAGGTAGTTCGCGAGGCCCTGGTCGTAGCGCGCGCGGGCGAGCTGGCTGGCGTCGCGCAAGGCGACGACGCCCTTCTCCTGCTCGTCGCGGATCTCCTTGAGCCGGTCGATCGTGACCAGGGAGTCGGCGACCTCGCGATAGCCGCTCAGCGCCGCCTTCTGGTATTGCGCGAGCGCCTGGTCGAAGCGCGCCTGCGCGGCCTCGTAGTTGTGCTTGATGCGTCCGCCCTGGAAGATCGGCTGGAAGAGCCCGGCCCCGAGCGACCACACGGTGGAGTCCGCCTTCACGATGTTGGAAAGGTCGTGGCTCGCGCCGCCCACGAGCCCGGTCAGGTTGATGGTCGGGAAGAAGAGGGCCTTGGCCGCGCCCACGTCCGCGTTGGAGGCGACCAGGAGGTCCTCGGCCTGGGCCACGTCGGGCCGCCGCTCGAGGAGGGTGGCCGGGATGCCGGCGGGGACGCTCGGCGGGGTGTGCTGGTCGCCGAGGACGGCACCGCGTTCGATCGGCCCGGGCAGGCGGCCCAGGAGGATGCTCAGGGCGTTCTCGGTGAGGGCGATCTGGCGCTGGATGTCCGGGATCGTGGCCGCGGTGAGGGCGCGGTTGGCCTCCGCCTGGTCCAGCTCGAGCCGGTTGGACACGCCGCCGCGGAGCCGCTTGCCGTAGAAGTCCACCGTCTCCTGGTTGAGGGCCAGGGTGTGCCGGGCGATCTCGAGCTCCAGGTCCAGCTCGCGGAGCTGGAAATAGGTCGAGGCCACGTCGCCCACGAGCGTGATGAGGACGCCGCGCCGGCCCTGCTCGGTGGAGAGGTAGACGGCGAAGGCGGATTCCTTCTCGCGCCGGATCCGCCCGAAGAGGTCCAGCTCCCAGGAGAGGGTGAAGCCGAGGTTCCAGTTCTGGAAGGTCTTGTCGTCGGGCCCCGCCTGTGGCGGGTCCGACTTCCGCGAGACCTGCGTGCCGGTGTAGCCGACGGAGGCCCCGACCTGCGGGAAGAGGAACGACTTCGCGACCCCGGCCTGGGCCCGGGCCTCCATCACGCGCGCGGAGGCCGTGCGGAGGTCGTAGTTGTTGGCGATGGCCTCGCGCAGGAGACCCTGGAGGGCCGGATCGTCGAAGACCTGCCACCAGGGCACGTCGGCCAGGGACTCCGCGCCGGCCGGGCCCTCGAGACCGCGGTGGTTCGGGGGAGTGGGCACCTGCGGCCGGTGGTAGTTGGGACCCACCGCGCAGCCGGTGGCGAGCGCCGCGCAGAGTGCCGCGGCGGCGGGAAGCGGGCGAGGGGAGAGGCCGCGTCGGGCCATGTCAGTGCCCTCCCCCTCCGGCCGCGCCCGCGGGAGCGGCCGCGGGGGCCGCCGCATGCTTGCCTCCGCCGGTCACCTTCTCGACCACCACGAACAGCACCGGGATCAGGCACACGCCGAGGAGGGTGGCGATCAGCATGCCGGAGAAGACGGCCATCCCGATCACCTTGCGCGCCTCGGCGCCGGCTCCGCTCGCGGTCAGCAGCGGCACGACGCCCAGGATGAAGGCGAAGGCCGTCATCAGGATCGGACGGAGGCGCAGCTTGGCCGAGCTCAGCGCCGCCTCGACGAGACCCATTCCCAGGCCCATCTGCATCTTCGCGAACTCGACGATCAGGATCGCGTTCTTCGCGGCGAGGCCGATCAGCATGATGAGCGCGATCTGCGCGAACACGTTGTTCACGTAGCTCTCCGAGAACTGGCGGGCGATCCACAGGCCGAGGTAGGCGCCGAACACCGCGAACGGGGTGCCGAGCAACACGCTGAAGGGCAGCCCCCAGCTCTCGTACTGCGCGGCCAGGATCAGGAAGACGAGCAGGATGGCGATGGCGAACACCGCGGCCACGCCGGGGGCCCTCTTCTCCTGGTACGACATGTCCGACCAGTCGTAGCCGATCTCCGATGGCAGGACCTCCTTCGCGGTCTCCTCGAGGGCCGTGAGGGCCTGGGCCGACGAGTAGCCGGCCGCGGGCACGCCGCCGATCTCGGCGGAGCGGAACAGGTTGAAGCGGTTCGTGTACTCCGGGCCGGACGTGGAGCGGGTGGAGATCAGCGTGTCGAGGGGGACCATCTCGCCCTTGGCATTGCGCACGAAGAAGAGCCCGAGCTGCTTCGGGTCCCTCCGGAACTCGGGCTCGGCCTGGATGTACACCTTGTAGACGCGCCCGAACCGGTTGAAGTCGTTCACGTAGGAGCTGCCGAGCAGCGCGCCGAGCGTCGTGTTGGTGTCGGAGATCGTCGCGCCGACCTTCAGCACCTTGCTGCGGTCGACGTCCGCGTACACCTGGGGGACGCTCGCGCGGTAGAGAGTGGAGACGCGCCCGATCTCCGGCCGCTTGCGCGCCGCCTCGATGAAGCGCTGGGCCTGCTGGGCCAGGAACTCGGGAGAGCCGCCGCTGCGGTCCTGGAGCTGCATGGTGAAGCCCGCCCCCGTCCCCAGGCCCGGGATCGCCGGGGGACCGAACGTCACCACCGCCGCCTCCGGGATCTGCTGGGCGAAGGCCTTGTTCAGCGCGGCCACGACGCCGCTTGCGTGCGTCTCCGGGGTCGTGCGGTGGGCCCACTCCTTGAGCTGGATGAAGAAGAATCCCTGGTTCGACGAGTAGGCGCCGGTGACCATGCTGAAGCCGGTGACGGTGTTGTAGCCCTCGACACCCTCGTTGGCCTTGATGATGGCCTCGGCCTTCTTCATCACCAGATCGGTGCGCTCGAGCGAGGAAGCGTCGGGCAGGTTGACCTGGGCGAGCAGGTAACCCTGGTCTTCTTCGGGGATGAAGCCGGCGGGGATGTTCCGCCCCAGCAGGGCGATCGCGCCGACGAGGATGGCCATGAAGATGAAGCTGCGGGCCGTCTTGCGGATCAGGATGCCCGAGAAGCCGACGTAGGCGTCGGTGCCGCGGCCGAAGACCTTGTTGAACCCGTTG